>NZ_JBSGTS010000007.1:0-328846 GCF_053607525.1 Kribbella sp. NPDC055110 | reverse complement strand
GAACCCGTACTCCCACTCCACCGGAAACCGAGGACGACCACCCATCACAACACCCCTTCAACCAGAAGGCGTTGCAATCACCCCTTGAGCCCGCCCCACAACACCATCGGATATCCCCTCGTGTGCGGGGGTCTCGTCGCGTCCGCCCGGCGGCGGCCGGTGGCACGGACCGGACGGTGCAGGCCGGGTCCGGTGCCTGCGGTGCGTGCAGTGCCTGCGGTGCGGGCGAGTGGCGTGGTGGTGCGGTGGGGACTGGGGACAGGGGTCGGTGGGCGGAGACGGGACATGTTCGGTTCCGGGCCTCCGCGGGCTGTCTCGGGTCCCCGGATGCCGCCGCCAACACCTCACACATCGGAACGGAGGACCGGATCGCCCCTCGCGTGGGCGGTGGTTGGGCGCGGGCGGAGGGCTGGGGAGCCTGGGGAGTTCTGCTTGTTGCTTTAGGTGGGTAGGGTTCCTCAGCGCGGCGCCTCTAGTTGCCTCCCGCGGGGTTTGGGGGTGGGATGCTGCCGGCGGTGTGGGGGTTGCCTTTGGCAACTGTCGGGGGCGGCGGTGTGGAGGGTTTGCCGCGGAGGGCATTGTATTCGTGGCGGAACATCGTCAGGTACGCCGTTCCGTGCGTGGAGCCGGTGTCCTTCGCCGCGACCTGGAAGCCGCCGTTCCGGTCGACGCGGCGGTCCTCGTAGCTCAGGTGGTACTCGACGTCGACCTTGACCGTGACGACCTGGCCGCGTTCGTTCATCGTCGTCTCGTTGCGGTTGCCGGTGCTGTCCGAGACCTTCTCGCTGACCTGCTCGCCGTTGGACAGGGCCACCTGGATCCCGGCCGGGTTCGACCCACTCACCGACCGGGCGGCCGGCAGCATTCGGTTGCTCTTCGTCGTGAGCTGCGTGATCCGTTGCTGCCGGTCGATCTGGCCGAGTTGCGCGTCGCCCTCCGCCACCAACTGCAGGTTCGACAACTTGGCGCGGACCTGCACCGCGACCAGTCGCGATCGCCGACCAGGTACCGGCAACTGCACCATCGTGTGGCCCTCCGGCGAGGCGATCCGCTCGAACGCGGCCAGTCGCGTCGCGGCGGACAGCATGTTCTCCAACGCGGTCCGGTGGACGCGAACGCCTTCCTCCGTGAGCATGTCCGGCGTCCCGAGCCGTGCGTACACGGTCTTGAACAGCTTGCGCGCGATCGTCCCTTCGACGACCGTCCCGCGCGGGAGCGTGACCTTGCCCTGGTCGGCGGCCTGTGGCGTCGGCGCGTTCACCACCGACGCGGGGACGAGCAGCGTCAGCTCACCGGTCAGGATGCGAGGCTCGGACTCGTTGACCTGCAGCGTCATCCGGAAGCCGCGGGTCACGCGTATGGTCCGGTTCCACAGGGCGCGTGTCATCCGGGTGTTCTGCTCGGTGCTCGACGCGGTCGTCGACGTACCGAGATCCGTCGCGACCCCCGCCGTACCCGATCCGCCTTCGCCGAGTGCGCCGCCGACCTGAGGGGTGTACGTCGTGGCGCCGGTGACGCTGCTGCCCTGCTCGTGGTAGTCGTAGGTGTGGAAGATGATGGAGGCATTCTGCTTGCCGCCGGCATCCGGTACGCCGTCGATCGTGATCGGCCCGACGTACTCCAGCTTCGTTCGCAGCCTTTCCTGCCGACCGTCGCCGGTCGGGTACTCGGTCACAAACCCGCTTTCGCTGAGCACGTTGTCGATATGCCCCTCTCCACGCCGCCCGGCGAGGTCCCCGCGCAGGCCGCTTGCCAGCACCGGGTCGTCGAGCGCTTCCGGTGCACTGTCTTCGAAGGCGGCGAGTGCTTCGCGGTACAGATCGGTTTCGTTGCCGTCCGGGTCCCGCAGAGACATGACGTCGATCACCGCGGCGCCCATCGTCGTGTCGTAGTAGTCCGGTAGCCGCACCTTCGTCCCGCGCTCGATCAGCTCCTTCGCCGTCGGCATCGCGGCGTCGAGCAAAGAGACCAGCCCTGCCCGGTGCAGCTGAATCCAGTTCAGCCACCAGTTCGTGCGCATGCGCGAGACCGTCTCTTGCAGCAGCGCTGCCAACCGTTCGCGCTGAACGGCGTCCGTCTGCCTGCGGCCGAGCGCCTGTACGGTCCGCGGCGGGAGGTCCAGTTTGCCCTTGAGCAGACGTTCGACGGCCTCGTTCACCTTCTCGGCGGGGAGGTCGAGTTTGCGCATTCCGTACAGCCAGAGCGCGTCCCGTTCCGGCAGTGTCAGCATGACCGCGCCGCTGCGTACCTCGGCCGCGCGCGGCTCGGCGCCGATCGCGTGCAGCTCCGCGACAACTCCCAGGTCGGCCCAGAACTGGTAGTGCTCGCCGTCACGGATCGCGAGCCGTTCCACGCCACCGATCTGCGTCTCGGTACTACTCGCCGACTTGTCCTTCGAACGGCTCCCGCTGAGCGATCCGCCGTACGACGACCCGTCCGTCTCGACCGCGCCGTCGCCGCCACCGACGCCTCCGGTCCCGCTGGACGAGGTTCCGGTGGTGAGCGTCGAGCTGCCGAGGGTCAGGTTGATCTCGCCGATCACGGGATGCCCGGAGCCGACGTACCTGAGGTTCAGCAGCGTCGTGGTGACCGCCAGCCGCGCCCGGCCGGTGGTCACGCCGCGCTGCGCGAGCGCCTGGCCGACGTTCGACGGCGCGGGGGTGATCAGCAGGTTCGTGCGGTACGGCGCTGTGAGCAACTCGGGACGCGCCGCCAGGTTGCGCGGGTTCAGGAAGGCGCTCAGGTGGTGCAGCGCGGAGCTGTCGCCGCGAGCGAGCTCCGGCAGCTTGGCGGTGAGCCGCCCTACCAGGTCGCCGACGTCAATCGCCTGGAAGGTTGCTGAACGCAACAAGAACGGGTCGATCTCGCCCTCCTTCGACAGCGTCGGTTCGGCGTCACCACGGCGGCAGAACTCGCTGTCGATCGAGAGCCGGGCACTGCCGTCGACGGTGGCGATCGGGTTCGACTCCTGACCCACCTCGGTGATGACGATGGTGTGCGATACGTCGAAGACCGCGACCGGCGCGGTGCTCTCGGTCAGCGAGACGCGGTTCACCGTACTTCCGGTGGCCCAGCTGATGAACCGGCCGAAAGAGGAGCGTCCGTAGCTCGGCGTGATCTCCGGCGTCGACCCCTCTTGGCCAATTTCAGGCTTGTCGCTGAAGCCGAGTTTGGCCTGCCAGGGAAGGCTTCTGGACGATCCGCCGGAGCGACTGGTCGTGTTCGAGCCGATGTCGAGGTTGACCACGGTCTCGCCGGTGGAGAGCCCGAGGAACCTGGCCTCGCCGGTGTACGACCGGAGACTGATCCGGTAGCTGTGCTGCTGCGGAGGGAACCCGGTGCGGTGCCGGTCGAGACGGAGCACGATGCCTTCCTGCGCGGCCTGATCGTAGCCGGTCTCCAGGCGGTGCCGGGCCAGTTGCTGACTGACGCGTTCGAGGTTCGCGAGCTGGCTCGCTGCCAGCGCCGGGTCCTTGCCGCCGAGTTCGCCGTTCGGGATCAGGCCCTTCGCGGACAGATGCTCGAGGAACTGCTGCAGAGCCTCGTCGGCGCCGCTGAGCTCCTGCACAAGCGCCGGTCCCGCACCGCGGATCGGCAACGCGCCCTCTTGCTTCTGGGACGATCCGTCCCGGAAGCCCCTGTGCATCCACACCGGGAGCTGGATGTCTTCGTCGGTCGGCTGCGGGTCGCCGCGCAGCAGTTGCCGCCCGTCCGCGTCGTACCGTGGTTGTCCGTCCTGGTCGAGGACGATGGCCGCCGACGGGACCGGGACTCCGTACCGGTACGCGTCGTTCTCGGGCATTCGAAGTACGGCATCACCCGCGGTCGTCAGCGTGAACTCGCCGACCCGGTCGACGCGACGGATGGTGAGGGTGTGCTCCAGGCGCAGCTTCACGCCGACGGTCGGCTGCATGCGTTGCACGCTCGGATGGATCGCCGTGTCGCCGGTGTTCACCGACGTGTCGTGTCCTGTGCTCAGGCCGGCCTTTCCACCCGGTCCGAGGTCCCAGGACCACGTACCCAGATCCTGCGTTGCCGTGCCGTTGTATCCCGCTGCCACCGAGTACGAGTTGCCGGCCGAGAACGTCTGACCGCCCGACGTACCCGAGAAGCCCACCCGTAGCCGCTCGACCTTGTGGTCCTTCGAGCTGTCACCGAGCAAGGTCGCCTCTTCCCACACCGCGACCGTTTCGAGTTGCGCGTACGCGACCACGCGACCGCCGCTGGTGATGATCCGGGTGAGACCGCCCGGACGGGTCGCCTCGGCGAGCCGGCCCGGCGCGTCCTCGGTGAGCAGGCCACGGAGCTGGTCGTGCCCGACCCGGTCGAGCGAACCGAGTCGTTGCCTGAGGCCCGCAATCGCCTCATCGGCCAGCTTGCTGAGGCCGTCGACCCGGGTGGCGACGTGTTCCGGCAGGTCGGTACGGCGTTCGTCCGACGAGATTCTCGCGGTTTCCGTGGGCGCGCCGACCGCGTACGCGTGGCTGATTCCGAGCTCGAGGGTCGCGGTGTCCTCCTTCGCACCGCCCGCGACCACGTGACGCTCGGACCACGATTCGACGGCGGACGTCCGCATCCGCCACGACCACCTGGGGCGCGACGAGCGGAAGCGGTGGATCTCGCCCTGGATGACCTCGACCGCGCCCGGCAGCCCGTACTCCGTCGCGCCGCCCGTGACGCTCAGACCGACGTTCTTCGAGTACTCGATAGTCGGCGAGACCAGCGCCGCGACCTTCAATGGGTTCGTGTCCGGCAGCGCCGACAGCAAGGGCGCGAGCTTCAGACCGCCGTTGACGCCGAACGCCTGGGTCGCGGTCGTACCGACGCTGTAACCACCCTGCACCAACTGGCCGAGCTGTGCCTCCTCGATGAGCACCGGGTGGTCCAGGACCTCCTGAAGCTCGTTCGGATCGAGGGTGAGCTCGAACTGGGTCAGCTCGGTCACGTCCGCTCGTGGATCGTTGCCCACGGTCAGGACCAGTCCGCTGGGCGACAGCAGCCGGCGGGTCTCCGCTCGCAGGGTGCGGTGCAGCAGCTCCGGGGTGAAGCGGAACGTCTTGTTTTGCTGGGCCAATGCTTCGTTGAGCTGGTTGGTCAGCGCGGTCAGGTGCGGCAGCTGACCGGAGACCGTGGCCGTCTGCAGGACATCCTTCGACGGCAAACTCTCCGCCCGCCGCTGCTCATACAGGACATCTTGGTCCCTGGCAGTCTGCAGCGTCTCCGCAGTCGGCTGAGCGCGATACGCCTGCCAGGCTTGGAGCGCCTGATCGGCCTGTCGCGCAGCCGTCGTACAGGCCGCTGCGATCGCGGTGTGCCTGGCCGCCTTGGCCAGTTCACCCTTCGCCTTCGCGTCGTCGTCCATCGCGGCCGCCTCCGCCTCGGTCGTTGTCGCGCTCTGGGTGCGGGCAGCGGCTCGGGTGGTCAGCTCGGCCTGCTGACGGTGAATGGCGTTGAACCGCATTCGGGCGTACGTCGGCCAGTCGAGCGGGATCTGTTCCTGCTGGAGCAGTCGCGCCGGGACGGCTCGGGCCTGGTCGGCGGTCAGGCTGCGGTGGAACTCGACCCGAGCCGCGAGGGCGCGACCGGCGGCGGAGCGGGCCGGCGTACGGCGTCGTTCTGCATCCGACACCACGTCGGCGGCAATGTCGACCAGGAGCTTGCCGGTGGCCGCGTGAGACCTGATCTGCGGGAGCGAGAACGGGCCGTAGCGGTCGCCGAGAGACAGCTGGATCCTGGCGGCGATCAGGGCCGCATCCTCCGCCAGAACGCTCGGCTTGTGGTGCAGGCCGGGCGCCCAGGTGCGGTCACGGAGGTTCCGGGCGTGGACCGGGTCGTGGTGCAGTACCGAGTCGCTGAGCGGGCGATCCTGCGGGCCGGCGAGCCGGATGTGCGGGTCGACACCGAGCTTGTGCAGCGCGTCGGCGTACTGCGAGAGCGTGGCCGAGATCGCGACCAGCACCTCGGTGAGCTCGTGCAGCTCGGTCGGTTCGCCATCGTCGTACCGCTTCAGGAGGCGTTGCCGCTCCGCGTCCAGGTCGGCCAAGCGTGACAGCAGGCGGCTGAGTTCGGCGGAGGCGTGGTCGTCGCGGCGCTCGGACGCGATGAACAGTCCGAGTTCGGTGGTCGGCTCCGGCCTGGTTCGCAGTGCCTTGCCGGCGACGGCGTCCTCGAGGCGGCCGACCTCGTGCGCCGCGTCGGCGGCCTTCGCGCGCTCGCGGTCGAGCTCGTCGGCGGCCCGCTTCTCGGCGCCGCGGTCCCGTTCGGCGATGTCGGCCTTGACCCGCATCCGGCGGCGCAGGTATTTCGCGTAGAAGCTGACCGGCTGGAACGCACTGGCCGCCGCGGCCTGCCAGATGTACAGCGGATCCAGGTGGAAGCTGTGCACCATCCAGGCCGCCACGCCGACTCCTGAGCCGGCGATCGCCGCGGCGCCGACGGCGTACCAGCGGCGGTCCGTGGTGGCCTCGCGGTCGGAGTGCAGGACCGGAGACCACGGCGGGAGCGCCGGAATCGCCAGCGTTCGTTGGGGTTCCGCAGTCAGCAGCTGATCCAGCTGGGCAAGGACCGGTTCGTTGATCTCGTCGGACCGCGCCTGCACCTCGACGCGCAGCAGCTCCAGCCAATTGTGCATACGGCGGTCGAACGCGTGCCGGTTCGCCTCGGCGTGGAAGGCCTCGACCATCCCGGAGACGGCGCCGATCGCCCCGAAGCGGGCGAGTGCCTCCAGTACGGCGGCGGTCGAGGAGGCGAGCTGTTGCTGCACGTAGACGCTGGTGATGCGGTGCGCCATCGGTATGACGCCGAGGAGCAACTCACGCGCAGCGAAGTACCTCCTGGCGGGGATCACGCCACGCCCCGTGTGATCCGTCGGCGCCTCGAAGTCGAAGGCGGGCACGGTCGCGCTCGGGTTGCCGAGTTGGTTGCCGAGGGTCTCCAACCGGACGAGGTAGTCGGCAGTACTTCGGAGTTCGTCGACCAGCTGACGCCAGCTACGCCACTCGTAGTCGCGGGTACGTCGTTCGTCGTCGAGGGTGGCCTGGTGGCGTGCGAACCAGTACTGCGCGGAGCCGACGACCGCGACGGCCAGGCCGATCGTGGCGCCGATGACGAGAGGCGGGACAGCCACTGCCATCGGGATCGCCGCCGCCGCGACCGGGATCGAGCTGCGCAGCGGGAAGGTCCACCACGGGCTGATGAGTGCCGGTGCCTTGGTTTCGGGAGCAGCCAGGTCCGCACGCGGTACGGGTCGTCGAGCGGGCGCCAGGATTCGCTGGTAGGCGGTACGTACCGCGTTGGTGAGCTCGGCTCGTTGAGGCTCGCGCGCCTGCTCGTCGAGGGCGCGGCGGTAGTTCCGTCGGTCCGACTTCACCTCTTCCTCGCGCGCTTCGACGTACCGGTTGACGACGGTGCGCACCGGTGCGGCGACCACGGCGCCTGCTAGGACCGCTGCGGCGAGCCCGACCCGGCCGCTGCCGGCGAGTACGGCGGCAGACGCGGCACCGGCCGGGACGGTCTCAAGGAACCCGAACATCAGGTCGGCGCGCAGGCCTGGGAGCGACTTCGGCTGGTTGACCCGCTGCAGCAGGCTCGGTTCCAAGTCGGCGACCGCGGCCGCGAGGTCGTGGGGAAGGGCCGACCGCAGGTCGTCGTGGGCGACCACGCCGAGCGCGTTGGCCAATTCAGAGAACTGCCTGGTGGCTGTACGGCGTTGCGGCCCGGTCTCACGTTGTTGCAGCAGGCTGCGGAGTCGCGCGAACGCCGCCGCGACGGACTGCTGGTCGGACGCGTTGATCCGGGCCGCGAACTGGTCCGCATCGAGCCTGCCCAGTTCTGCGGCGGCCTGCACCCCGTGCCAGTTGACGAACTGCCGCAGCATCGGTTGTTCGCGCAGTACAGTCAGGCGGCTGACGGAGTTGCCCTGCTCGGGTGACACCTCTGGCTGTTTGGCGAAGTGCTGGAAAAGCCTGTGCACAAAGCGATCCACGGCCGGATCAGGCGCGATCGGCTGACTGGCATCGAGTGCCGGCAGCCGGGACGGACGGAACGCGGCCGGGTCGGTCCAGCCGTCTTCCACCTCGTCCACCCGGGCCATCGCCCGCTGGCCGCCTTGCCGCAGCACTGTTCTAACTCGATGCTCCAGGCCGGGCGGGACCTGGCCTCCCAGCTTGTCCAGGTGCCGCAGGAGGAGCCGGAGTTCCTTGCGATGGTGGTACGGCGCCTCGCCCTGTTCCACTCGGTCGACCAGGTAGCCCACCTCGGCGTACCGGCCGGCCTGCTCCTGTTCAGCCGCCGTCGCGCCGCCGTGCGCCGACAGCATGCTCGTGAGCGCGTCGGCGAGCGCTCGTCCGACGACCTCGTCCCGTGTCTGCGGGGACAGGGTGATCCGGGCCCAGTGCATCGACTCGGCAGTGCGCTTCCAGCGGACCGGCCCCGCGTTGGTGAAGTCGCCGGCCACCTTCAGTTCGGCGGTGAGCTCCGCCCCACCCCACAGCGTGATCGTGATCCGGTTCGCGTCGAGCGCAATCGCCCGTACATCATCGCGAACCGTCGCGACGGCTGCGGCCATTCGCGGCAGCGCGTATTCGACAGCTGCCCAGACGGCGGCAGCATTCGGCGTACGGCGACCGTCACCGCGGAAGTCACTGCGATGGATACTGCCCACTCCACCACGCGGCTGATCCCGATGGACACGGCGATCGCGGGACGCTTCGTTGCCGACGGCCGATGCGTCGTACACCGGCCGGTTCTGGCGGACGGCGCGGAGGAGGGTGCGGAGGATCTTGTACAGCGGCTCGAGCTGGTGCTCGCGCCGCGCCTGTTCCAGCGCTTCGTTGCTAATGGCACCGATCCGGGCGAAGGCATCGCCGAGGCGGGTGGACAACAGGCCGTTCCAGGCCTGGAGAAGGCGCGGCGGGAGGCCGTCCTCGGCCAGGACGGCGAGGAACTCCTCGTCGCGGACTTCCGTCGGCTGGTCGGCGTACAGCTCGTTGATCTTCGCCGAGAGTTCCGGATCGAGGACGCGCAGCTCGTGGACCTCGGCGAGAATCTTGCTGCGGGTCTCCGGGCTGAACAGGCGCCAGCCGTAGTGCCCGATGACCTCGTGCCAGACGGACGCCTCGACGTCCTTGGCCGACAGGTGATCGTAGGCGGACAGGTAGACGACGCCGACCCCGTTCTCCATCCGGATGTACGCTGGGCGCGTGCCGTCCGGCGGTTCGATCCCGTACTCGCGGACCAGCGTGGGACTGTCCGCGCCGACGACGAACCGCACTGAAAGCCCGCGGGGCAACCGCATCCGCCGCCGCACGGTCTGCACCACCGGCTCCGTCGCCTCGACGGTCATCCCGGCCGATGACCCCTGGTGCAGCCGGGCGCGACCGGGCTCCGTATGGCGGGCGTTCTCGACGGCCGCCGCGAGGAGGCGGTCCCGCACCCCGCGGGCGACGAACGACCCCATGCCGTGCTCCTGGATCGCGGTTGCGCGGGCTGCGGGGTCCACCGGGAGCTTGCGGACGAACTCGAAGTCGATCGGGTGCAGATTTCCCGTGCCGTCGACCAAACACTGGAGATCGAGGCGGACGTGATAGCCCACCTGCAGCAGGCGGTGCAGGTACTCGTCGAGCTGCCGAACGGTGTCGAAGGTGACGGCCGCGCGCCACCTGTCGGTTTCCGCGATCGCCGCCGGGTCGGGGCTGCTCGCGGTGATGAAACCGCCCGGCACCGGCTCCATCGCGACACCGACGTATTCGCGGCCGCCGATCGTTGCCTTGACCAGTCCGTACGGCGCGGGCCCGTACCCGGTCAGCGCCGCGCCGTACTGGCCGTCGAACTCGTCCATGATCTGTTGGTGGTAACGTCCGGCGGGCCAGAGCTTCACGGCCCATTTCCGGCCGTCGGGGCCGTCGATCAGGAAGACTCCGGAGTGCTCACCGAGCGTCGCGACGGACCCGGCCGATCCGCCGCTGCTCAACCGTTGGACCGTTGTCGGCAGCACCTTCAGATCGGTCGCTTCGCCCCAGTTCTTCGAGTGCCTCGGCAGACCGTGCGGAAGCTGTGGCGATCCGGGCACGGCCACGTCGAACTCGGGTCCCTTGCCGAACACGTCTGCGTACTCGAGACCCTTCCAGCTCCCGATCTCCGCCAGCAGGCCATCGGCGTCGAGGGCCTGGAGCCCGGGGCTCTCGAGCAGCGGGCTGAGGCCGTCGAGCAGTACTGCGTCATTCTCGGTGACGGCTGCGACGATCGCGACGATCCGGCGCTGCTGGTCGGCCGTGAGACTGCGGTACGCCGGGAGCCCCCGAAACGCCTCCGCAACGGCGGGATCCGGCGCCGCAGCCCCGCCCTGAACCGCCGCCTCGTCCTGAGCCGCCGCATCGTCCTGAGCCGCCGCCTGGTCCTGGGCGACCCCGTTCTCGACGGCTGCGGCGAGCAGCGTTGTCCGACGATCGGCGATGATTTCGTGATGCCGCCCGATCCAGAACTCCCGGTAGAACGGGTCATCGGGCAACGGTTCGACACCGGCCAGGTCGATCAGCCGGAAGTTGCCGGCGTCGTCGACGAAGTACTCCAGGTCACGACGGAACGAGTAGCCCGCGGCCAGCAGCGCCCGGCCGAAGAGGTCGAGCTGATGCGCGGTCCGGAAGGTCACCCGGGACCGCCAGTGCGCGGCCTCGCGGATCGCCTCCGCTCCGGCGTCCCGTTCCTCCGCCTCGATCAGGCCGCCGGCGACCGGGGCCATCCCGACACCGACGTGCCGCTGGTTGTCGACCGTGACGCGGACCAGCCCGTACGGCGTGGGCCCGAAGCCGGTCAGGTAGGCGCCGTAGAGGCCGTCGAGCTCGGACTGCGCTCGCTCCTTGTTGAACTCGTTCTCGGCATAGAGCTTGACAACCCAGTCGCGGCCGTCCGGGCCGGTCATCCGGTAGGCGCCCGAGTGTGGAGCTTCCGTTGCCAGGCGCCCGGCCTTGCCGGCACTGCTCAACCGGTCGGGCAAGCGCTCGCGTACGCCGAAGTCCGTCGCGTCGGCGAAGTCCTGCGACGGCCGCGCGATCGGCGCCGGAACCGGTGCCGCGGCGATCGCGGCGCCGGACACGACGCTCTTGCTGAACACCTCCGGATAGCTCAGCCCTTCCCAGCTCCGGATCTCCCGCAGCAGGCTCTCCGGATCGAGCGCCCGCAGCCACGGACTCTCGAGCAGCGGCCGAAGACCTTCCAGCCGGACCGGATCGTTCGCGGTCACGGTGGCGATGATCGCTGCGACTTCTGTTTGACCGGCGTCCGACAGTTGGCGGTACGCCGGTACGCCGGGCTCCTCGGGCTCGCCGGGTTGTTCGCGGACGCGGCGGCTGCGGGACGTGTCGTCCGGGTGGTCCGCCGTACGGGCGTTGTTCTCGTGCGGGGTTGCGGTTGTGTGGGTTACGCCGAGGGATGTGAGGGTGGCCTGCTGGGCTGCGACTTGGGCGGTTTCGATTGCGGCGGAGTAGTCGGCGGCCGGTAGTGCCCGCTCTGCGTTCCTGAGGGCTTCGGTCGCTGCCTTCAAGGTGTCGGTGGTTTCGCCCAGAGCGGTGGCTTTTGCGTGCGCGACGGCTGCGTCGGTGTAGGCGCGGAGGGCTTCGTTGTGGGCTGCCGTGGTGGGTGCGTCGTGGTACGCGACGGCGGCTTCCAGGGCGCTCGGCCGGCGGCGGAAGAGTTCGTCCTGGTGGGACGCGTACAGGGAGGCCTCGCCGGGTGCGCCCTGACGGCCGGCCCGGTTCAGGGCCTGGATCGTGCCGCGGGGCGACTCGGCATCGTGGAAGCCGACGCGGACCGCCAGCCCGCCGGCGGCGGCCTCCTGACCGCCGCGACTCTTGACCGTGAACACCTGGGCGTTGGCGTCGGGCCGGTCGCGGTACGTGAACGCGTCCGGGTGCACCTCGATGTCGATACCGCGGCCGAGCACCTTGTTCCCGATGGTGATCGTGCCCGGTTCGCCGGCCTGCTTCCAGATCGAGTCCATCTTCGCGTCGAACGTGCGGTCGGCGATGAAGCCTGCCATCCGCTCCGCGTCGACCTTCTGGATCCGGATCCGGTCGGCGGGCAGCTGGTGGTGCTCGAGGCGTTCGGTCAGGAGACGTTCGACCAGCGCGACCTCGTCGTTGTGTTCGACGACGATAGCCTGCGGACGGCCGGTCGCCAGGTCCCCGTCCCTGGCCAGGTCCGCGATCGCCTGATCGACGATGGCCTGGTACTTCTCCTCCACGGTCGCGAAGTGCTGCGGTGCCCGCACGTCCAGCTTCGGATCGTTGAACCTGTCGATCTCGACGACCCGGCCGACCTTGTCCTCGCCGTACAGGTCGCGGATCGCGCGCTCGGCGTCCTTCGCCGTACCCGACATCCCGCTCACGTGGTCGTAGCTGTCGAGCAGTTCCTTGGTCTTGACCGCGTTGGTGTGCGACGGGTCGGCCCGCACCTCCAGGCCGTGGCGCGCCTCGAGCGCCTGGGCGACGTCGGTCCAGCGCTGCTCGAGCAGGGTCTCCCGATCGACCAGCGGCTCACCCGAGTGCTTGCTGACGATCAGGATTGTCTCTTTGCCGTCGATCGACGCGCGGATGTAGTCGCGGCCCTCGTGCAGTCCCCAGTGCGCCTGCGCCGCGTTCTCCAACCGCCTGACCTGCTTCGCGAACCCGCGCGATGTCGGCTCGACGCCGGTCAGTTCGGCGAGCTTCTGCCGTCCCTCGGCGGTGAGCTTCGGCCGTACGCCGTTGACCGGCTCACCGTCGGTCGTCAGCCCGAGGTCGGCGTGGTCGAACTTGCCGCTGTCCAGAGCCCGCTTCGCCAGCATCACCTCGGCTTCGGTCTTCGCCGACGCCTTGCCGGCAGCGCCGGAGCTGTGGGTATAGGTCTGCGCCGCGAGTTCGACCGCGACGGCATCGACCTCGTCGACGATGACGTCCTTGCCCGGGACCCGATGGCCGCGGCCCATGCTCCACCCGAACGCGGCGACGTCACCGACGTACACGGTCCGGCCGCGGGTCTTCGGATACCGTACGGCGGGATCGACGTGGATGACGTCGTACCCGAGTGGTTCGAGGACCTTGCGGAACTTCGTGTAGGCCTGCGCGGAGAGGCTCCGGTTCGAGGTCATGAAATGCACCGGGCGGTCGGCCGCGATCATGCCGAGGGCGACGGCGGCGACCGCCGTCTTTCCTTCGCCGGTCATCATCTGGACGAGGAGGTCGTCGCGCAGGGCGAGCTCTGCCTGCAGCTGGGTCCACTTCAGCGCGAAGCCCCAGCCGTCCTCGGTCCGGTGGATCATCTCGTGGATCGCGAGCTGCAGCGCCTCCTCCCGGCTCACGTTCTCCGGGAGCGCTTCCTTGAGGACGTCGACCTTTCCCTCACCGAGTTGGCGGATCTCGGCCGGGCTCAGCCGCGACATCGCGTAGTCCAGCTTCGCCGTCAGATACGAGATCCGCCGGGCCTCGGCCGCGACCTTGGTGTTTCCCACCTCCGCCTCGGCGTGCTTGGCCGCACTCCACTCCTGGTGTGCGGCGCTGTGCTTCGTCTCGGCATCGCTCAGTCGTTCGCGGAGGTCGGGTGCGCGAGCGCTGTCGTCGAGCCTCCCGTACTTGGCCTCGTGCTTCTCGAGCGCACGCTCGGCGGCCTTCAGCTCCTTATCCGCCTGCTTGGCCGCGACCTCCGTCTCCTTGACCGACGGGCTCTGCTCCCGGGCATCCACCGCACGCTGATGTTCGTCGTGTGCCTTGGTCGCCTCGGCTTCCCGGCGCTGTACCTCGTCCTGGTGCTCACGCCCGTGAGACCAGTCCCGCACCTCAGCCGCAGCCGCCCGCGAACCGGACGGTGCGGCTTCGGGTGTAGGGGTTTTGCCGGCTGGGTGGTCGCCTGGGTGTGCTGGGGCTTCGGGCGCGTGGGCGACGTTCGCACCCGTTGCCGGAACGACCTGCTTCTCCGCGGTACCCGGCCTGTCAGCAGCAGTCGGCTTGTCTCCACCGGCTGGCTTGTCGGCGCCGGCCGGTTTGTCGGTTGGGTTGTGGGCTGCGACGTCTTGGCCGGGTGTCAGAGGCTTGTCGGGGCCGGATGGGGGTTTGTCGGGTGTGGCTGCCTTCGCCGGGGCGGGGGGCTTCTCCTCGGTGGCCAACTTGGCGTGCTGTTCGGTGGTTGCGGTTTTCGGGGTCGAGGTTGGCGTATCGGTCGTGGCGGCTCGAGCTGCGGAGCGGGCTTCCGGCGCGATGACACCGGCAGCGGGCTGGACGCTGTTGAGGTTGGTGGCTGCGCCCGCTTCCGTGCGGGACTCCGCACTGGTGCTGTGTGTGTTCGCGGTCTGGCTTGATGCAGTGACGTCCGCGGCAGCGGGCGCGTCGGCTGTTGCCTGAGATTCCGAAAGGCCGGGTTTGACGGCTGTCTGCGGCGGGTCGGGTGGCGGGTGGTCCGCGCCACCGATCGTCGAATGGTTGCGGACCGGCGCGACCTCCACCGGGTCACCTTTCGGCACCCCGGCGGCCGGCCCGTGGGAGCCGCCGCCCGGGACCGCCGCGCCCATCACCCCGGCCTTCCAGACGTCTTCGAACGTGGGCGTCTCGCGGGTGACGGCGTAGTTGGCCGCCGGCATGCTCAGACCCATGGTCACGGCGCCCGCGACCCGCCGGCCGACGAACCGCGGCACGCGGCCGGTCAGCGCGCTCACGTTCCGGGTCGCGACGCCGCCGAGCTTGGCCATCCCGACACCGGTCGCGATCGCGATCGGAGTCGCCACCGCGGCGATCGCGGCGTACTTCTTGGTCTCGTCCCAGTCCCAGCCGTCCGCGTGCCCGCCGTCCGGTGTGGTGCGGCCCGACTGCCCGGTGAGTACGCCGTACGTCTGGGCGGCCGTGTTCGGTGCCAGGCCGTAGACGCCGGCGCCGACGCCGGCGAGCGCCGCCCCGCGGAAGAACTTGGCCGGGGTCATCGTCAGCGCGTTCTTGGCCCGCGCCGCGAGTGCGGAGACCGCCTCCTTCAGGACAGCCCGCGCCCGGTTGTGGATGAACTTCTTCAGCGCCTGGCGGAAGGCCTGCCGCATCAACGGGGAGAGTGCCTTGCCCGCCGGGATCGCGAACATCAGCACACCGACCACGATCTGGGCGATGATCATCGCCTTGGCGCGGGCAATGGTGTCGGCCTGGTCCCGCAGGTACTGCGCGAGGTCGGCGGCCATGTCCGCGATCGACTCGGCGCCGCCGAACTCCTTGTCGGTTCCATAGGCCAGGACCTGCGCGGACAGCGCCCGGCCGGCTTCGCCGTTCCAGGCCGCGCCGATCGCGGCCGACCCCTCGCGGCACCCGGTGGCGACGGTCGTGCGCAGTTCGGTCGCGATCGCGTCGTACCGCCGCGCGTAGTCGCGGATAGCGTCCTCGTCGCCCCCCGGCCAGTCGTCGGGGTCGACACCGACGATCGCGCCGAGGAACTCGACGACCGGATGCCAGAAGCCCACGTCAGCCGCCCGGAGTCGCCGCGGCGCGTGGCAGTGGCCTGCCGTTGGCCTGCAGGCCGAGGTCGGCGGCGCGGAGCGCGTCCGCGTTGTGTCCGTCGACCTGCTGGACCAGGTTGGCTGCTGCCGAGATGCTGTCCGAGATGTTCGTCAGGCTCTCCCGGAGCGCAGTGCCGGCGTCGATCAGGCCGGCCGCCCGGGCGGTGAATCCCTCGAAGATCGCGCGACCGGTCTCGTCGCCGCCGCAGGCCGCATCGACCCCGCCTGGGGTGATCGCGCTCAGCGCCTGGGTGAGCGCCGTACCGCCGTCCACCCCGATCCGCAGGAGCTTCTCGGCAGCGCTGTACACGTCCGGCAGATTCACCTCGGTCATGACAGGCGCTCCACCAGGTCGGCGTACCGCGCGGCGAGTTTGCCGGCCATCGTCGTACTGGCCGCGGACAGCGTGGCGAGGATCGCGGCCGCGAGACCCTGTGGGTCCTGGGTGCGGAAGACGTCCGGGTCGAGCTCGAGTTCCCGGACGTCGCCGTGGGCGCCGATCGTGACCTTGATCAGCCGGTCGCGCGAGACCGCGGTCGCGGTGACGGCCTCGAGCTCGGCCTGGACGGCGTTCATCGCGGACAGCGAGCGTTCGAGCTCGTTGTGCAGGCCGAGCGCGGCCAGTTCCTGGCCGAGTCTGAGCTCCGACGGTTCCATGGGTACAGGGTCTGTTCGGACGGCGATCGCGGTCAGCCCTTGGCCACAAGGGGTCAGAACCCGTGGCCCGATCGGGCCGGGCCCTACCGTCCGGAGCGTGATGAATGTCAGAGCGGGCCGCTTGACCGCGGCCGCCGCCGGTGCGCTGCTCGCGGGTCTGCCGACGATCACGTCGGCGTCGGCCGCGTCCGCCGTACCGCCGGCCGGAATGTGTCAGTACGCCGAAGCCGGCGGGGCCCCGGTGAACAAGTTGCCGTGGGCACAGACCTGGCTCGCGCCCGAACGGGTACCCCCGGGGATCACCGGCCGCGGCGTCACCGTCGCCGTGATCGACTCCGGCGTGGACGCCGACCATCCGCAACTGCGCGAACCCGGCGCGGTGCTGCCCGGGCGGGACCTGCTGACGCCGGGTGACACGCGTGCGAACTTCGACTGCGTCTCACACGGTACGGCGGTGGCGAGCATCATCGCCGCGCGACCGGTGAGCGGAATCGGCTTCCGCGGGATCGCTCCGGGTGCGCGCATCCTCCCGATCCGGGTCAGCGAGCGCGACGCGAGCGAGCAGCAGGGCGATGCCGTCGACGCAACCGTGTTCGCAGGAGCGATCCGGTACGCCGTCGACGCGGGCGCCTCGGTCATCAACATCTCGCTGTCGATGTACGCCGACCAGAAACCCGTCCGGGAGGCCGTGCGGTACGCCCAGCGGCACGACGCGCTGATCGTCGCGGCGGCCGGCAACGCGCACGCGCAGCAGGGCCCGGACCCGGTCACGTACCCGGCGGCGTACCCGGGTGTCCTCGGCGTCGGCGCGATGACGATCGACGGCAGTCGGCTGCCGAGCTCGCAGGTCGGCCCGTACGTCGACATCTCCGCGCCCGGCGGCGGCGTCCTCGCGGCGACCCGTGTACGCGGCCACCGGTACTACGACGGCACCAGCTTCGCCTCCGCCTTCGTCAGCGGTACGGCGGCGCTCGTCCGCTCGGCCGACCCGCGACTTTCGGCCGCCGCGGTGGCGAACCGCTTGATCGCCACGGCCACGCCCGCGTCCGGTCCGGCGGATCAGTACGGCGGCGGCGTGGTGAACCCGTACCGCGCGGTGCAGGACGTCCTCGGTACGGCGAAGCCCGCCGTACTGCCGCGGGTTCGTCCCGTCAAGGTCGATCCGGTGGCGGAACGGCGTACCGCGGCCTGGAACGCGGCGGGACGGGACGGGCGCCGAATCGCCTTGCTGGCAGGGGTTTTCGCCGCCTTGGTGGTGGTCGCAGCAGTCGTCGTACCGCTCGGTCGACGGCGCCATTGGCGAGCATGACAAAGCCCGGCCCCGGCATTCACCGGGGCCGGGCTGTCGGTTGGATCAGCAGCTGCGGACGGCGTCGGCGGCGCGGACGTCGGCGCGCTTCATCCCGATCCACGACTCGTCCATGGCGTCGCCCCGGCCGCGTAGCACCAGGTTGATCTCCTCGTTGGCCTGAACCCACAGCCGCTGCACTTCCTGGAGCTCCGGCGAGCCCTGCTGGCTGCTCCAGGCGGCCAGCAGTTGCTGCATGGCGGTCTGGAACTGGCCCTGCAGGTCGGTCACCTGCTGGTTCGCGGTGACCATGTCGAGGGCGCCCTGCGCCATCCTGTCGAACGGGTAGTTGAGCAACATGTCGGATCCCCTTCCTAGAGAACGGTGGTGTCGATGGCCGTGCCGGCACCGGCGCCGACCCGGCTGAAGGCCGACTGGCTGCTGGCGTCCTGCGACTCGTACGCGACCTTCGACGTGATGATCCCGTCGGACATCCCGTGCAGCTTCGTGCACAGCTTGTCCACCGCTTCGAGGTGGTTGTGGTGGCCCTGCCAGAACGTGTTCTTGATCTCGCCGTCCATCGGCGTCAGGCTGCTCATCGCGCTGTCGAGCGTGGTCATCACCATCTTCAGGGCGTCGCCGATCCGTGCGGCTTCGGTTGCCGTCCGCACCATTCGGTCGAGTTCGGTCTCCACACCGGCCATGGTGTTTCCTCCTGTGCTGGGTTGCCGGTGCGTGATCACCGGTCGGTGTCACGCTAGGTCGATGCGCGCCGGTCTCCCGGCGCGTACCGGTTGCGGCCATCGGATGGCCGGTTGTGCTGTATTACTCAAATCCGCCAGAGGTCTTCGTCGAGTACCTCGCGCTCGACCGGCCGGGCGGCGGATCGCTTGCGTTTGCGCAGTGGCGGTACGCCGGACGCGGTCCGCGACTCACCGTTCGTACGGCCCTGCAGGTCGGACTGCACGCCGTGCCGCCGCAGCCGTTCGCCCTCGCTCTGCTCGGCCGGGACGTTGAAGCCGGGGCGCCGTCCCGCTCCGCCACCAGGCTTGACGTCGCGCGCACCGTTGCCTCCGGCCCCCATACCGCCGGACTGCGGCGGATACATCGGCGGCGTGCTCTGCTGGCTGCTCGTCGTCACCGCGGACGAGGTCTTCCCGGACAGCTCCGGCTCGGCGCCGGCCGTACCGGCAACCGTCGCGGACTTCTGTGCGGTTGTGGTGCGTTCCGGCGTACCGGAGATGTTACCGAGCGAACCGTTGCCCAGGGCACCTGTACCGCCGAGGGAGCCGATCGGCAGATGGCCGACGCCGCTGGTCGACGGCGGCGACGACGCGCTCGCATGGAACGTCGGCGCGGTCGTGGTTCCGGATCCGCCGGCGAGCGCGGGCTGATCGGTCGTCAGGCCGTCCGTCAACGACTTGGTCGGGTCCGGAGTCGTGGCGGTCGTGGCTGGGTCTGCCAGGTCCCTGGCGTGCTGGGCCAGGGTGATCCACTTGTCGAGGTTGTCCGGGACCTTGCCGATCAGGTCGATGCCCTTGCCGACCACGTCGATGAGCTTCCCGGCCTCTTCGACCGGGTCCTTGGCCTCCGGTTGTTTGTCGTCCGGCTTCTTCTCGTCGGGCGCCTTCTCGTCCGGTGCGGCCTTGGTCTGCGCAGCGCCGTCCCCGGCGGTATTGGCGCCGTTCCGTTGGTCTTGCGGCTGCGGCCCGCCGGCGCGCTCCTTGGCCACCTCCGGCCCGGTCCAGTCGTGCTTGCTGAAGTCTGCCTGTACGCCGTCCAGCGCGCGGGTCAGCGCATCGGACACGAAGTTCATCTGGATCGCTGCCTGGATCCCGGCGTCGTCCATCTCTCTCAGGCCGGCCTTGATCACCGGATCTTCACTGGAGTTGGCCTTGTCCTTCGCCTGGTTCCAGTACTGCAGCAACTGGTCCATCGGCCCGAGGGCGCCCTCGAGAGCCTCCGCGGCGTGGTTCAGGCGCTGCGCGACACCGGTCGTCAGCTGCTGCCAGTTCTGCAAGAAGGTCACGCCGGCGGAAACCTCGTCGCGGAAGGTCGTCCAGCCTTCGGAGCCCGTGCTCTGCTGCCAGACGGTGACCTTCTTCAGCGCGCCGTCGAGGTCGTCGTGCGCCTTCTGCAACGCCGTACCGGCATCCGTCCACCGCTGGGCGTGCGCGCGCCAGTTCCCGGACGGTTGCGCCACCAAGTCCTTGTACATGGTCTCGACGTTTCGCTCGCCGGCATACGGTCCAGCCGCTTCGAGGGGGAAGTTCATCGCGTGTTCCCCAGCATCAGCTGCTCCAAAGTCGGAACGACGTCCCCCGTCGCGGAGCTCACCGGCACCGCCGGCGGCGTGTCCCCGTTCCGGTTGCCGCGGAGCTGCTGGTGCTCCGGGTCCCAGGCGTTCTTGAAGTCGGTCGCGTTGACGTGGTCCTGGCCGTCGAACCGCTGCGCGATGTCGCGGGACAGCTGCTGGAACGCCAGCAGGCCACGACGCGCCCGGTCCAGGTAGAACTCGGCTGCGTTCGCGACCTTCCCGTAGGTGGCCGCGGCCACCTCACTGCCGCGCACGCCGCCCTGCAGGTCGCCACCGCCGTCGTCGGCGAAGCCGGGGACCTGGACGGCGCCGGCGTCGGTACTGAACTGGTACAGCTCAGGGGATGAAAAGGCCAGGTCGTCGCTCATCGTTCTCCATCCGGTTCGTCGGTGTCGTCGGGTTGGTCGGGGCACTCCACCAGTTGGACTAGTTGGGCGTCGCCGCGGCGACCGACCAGCCGTCCGCGACCTGGTGGCAGCGATTCGGGTTTGGTGGTGCCGAGCAACGGGCCTTCGGACTTGTCCCCGCTCATCAGCAGGCCGGGGGTTCCGAGGTCGCGCAGCCGGGCGATCAGCGGTTCGTAGATCGCGCGGCCGGCGCCGCCACTGCGGCGGGTGATCACGAGGTGCAGTCCGATGTCGCGGCCGTGGGCGAGGTAGTCGACGAGGCCGGCGAGGGGGTTGGAGGTCTGACCGACGACCAGGTCGTAATCGTCCACGAGGATGTGGATGTGCGGTCCGGTCCACTCTTCGGACTGCCGGCGTTTGAGCACCGGAATCAGGTCGGCGACCATCGCCTCGACGCCGCGCGGCTCGGAGAACGTGCCCATCACGTGCTCACCGGCGATCTGCAGTGAGCGGCGGTAGTCGACCAGGATGATCCGCGCCTCGGTCGGCTCGTGCCGTTCGGTGATCGAGCGGGCCAGCCGGCGCAGGAAGCCGGTCTTCCCGGACTCGGTGTCGCCGAACAGCAAGAAGTGCGGGTCTGCGTCGAAATCGATGGACACCGGGCCGAGATCGCGTTCCGCCAGCCCGATCGGCAGGCCCTTGGCCGGCGTCCTCTGCAGTACGGCGGCCAACTCGTCCTCACGCAGTTGCAGTGGGAGCAGCCGTACGCGCGGTGCACCCGACACCGGCCACGCGGCGGCGAGTTGAGGCCCGAGATCGCCGTCCGGCGTGGCCACGACGAAGTGCTGTGCCTTGTCGGCGAGACCGCGGCCGGGCTTGTCGGCCGGCACGCTCATCGCGGCGCGGCGGTCCACCACCGAGTCGGACGGGTCGCCCAGCCGCAGCTCGATCCGGGTGCCGAACAAGTCGCGGACCGTGCCGCGCAGGTCGAACCAGCGCGAACAGCTGGCGATCACGTGCACGCCGTACGCGAGACCGCGACCGGCGATCTCACCGAGGACCGGCTCGAGATCCTCGAAGTCGGAGCGCAGTACCGGCCAGCCGTCGACCACCAGGAAGACATCGCCCCACGGATCGTCGGCGAACTCGCCGGCCGCGCGGCGTTCCCGGTACGACGCCATGCTTTCCACACCGTGCTCGGCGAAGTAGCGCTCGCGAACGGTCAGCAACTGCTGTACCTCCGCGATCGTCCGGCGTACGGCGCCGACGTCCAGGCGCGGCGCCACACCGCCGACGTGCGGGAGCTCGCGGAGCGCAGCGAGGGACCCGCCACCGAAGTCGAGGCAGTAGAACTGCACCTCGCGCGGCGTGTGGGTCAGCGCGAGGGCGGAGACCAGCGAGCGGATCGCCGTACTCTTGCCGCTGCGTGGTCCACCGACCACGACCGCGTGCCCGGCGCCGGCCGAGAGATCCACGACGAACGGGTCACGCCGCTGCTCCAGCGGCTTGTCGACCAGGCCGATCGGCACGCGCAGCTTGCCGCGTGCTCCGGCTGCCGCGACGGTGAGACCGCGGTCGGGGTCGACGGTCAGTGCCGGCAGCAGACTGGTGAGTGCCGGCGGGTCGTCCAGTGGCGGCAGCCAGATCTGGTGGGCCGGTTTGCCCTTGTTCTCCAGGCGATCGACGAGGATGTCGAGCAGCTTCTCGCCGACACCGTCGTCCTCCGGCTGGTCGTCGTCCTCGGTGGCCGGCATCGACACGTACGCGCTGGTGTACTCCGCCACGTCGTCGGCGACGTCGTTGCCGGCCGCAACCGAACTGACCGCGGGCCGGTGCACACCGGACACGTAGGCGGACCGGAACCGGACCAGCGTCTCGGTACCGATCTGCAGGAACCCGTGCCCGGGTGCGCGCGGCAGCTCGTACGCGTCCG
Source organism: Kribbella sp. NPDC055110 (assembly GCF_053607525.1). NCBI lineage: Bacteria > Bacillati > Actinomycetota > Actinomycetes > Propionibacteriales > Kribbellaceae > Kribbella > Kribbella sp. NPDC055110. Next base: position 306,805 of record NZ_JBSGTS010000007.1, on the reverse strand, counting down.
GAATGCCGAGCACCACGCGGCTGTCCATCGCGGAGAACGTCCGCAGACCGATCCGGTACGACAGGTGCGCGTCCAGACCACGCAGCCGACCCTCCTCGAGTTTCTGACTCGCCAGCAGCAGATGTACGCCGAGTGCGCGGCCGAGGCGACCGATCTGGTTGAACATGTCGATGAAGTCCGGCTTCGCCGACAGGAGCTCGGAGAACTCGTCGCAGATCACCAGCAACGTGGGTACCTCCGGCAGGTCGGCGCCTGCCGCTCTGGCGAGCTCGTACTCGCGGACGGACTCATAGTTGCCCGCCCGCCGCAGCAGCTCCTGCCGGCGGATCAGTTCACCGCCGATGGCGTCGGCCATCCGGTCAACGAGGGCCAGCTCCTCGTTGAGGTTCGTGATCACCGCACTGGTGTGCGGCAGCCTGTCCAGCTTGGTGAACGTGGCACCGCCCTTGAAGTCGACCAGTGCGAAGTTGAGGCTGTCGGACGAGTGCGTCGCGGCCAGTCCGAGTACCAGGGTGCGGAGCAGCTCGCTCTTGCCGGAGCCGGTCGCACCGATCAGCAGACCGTGCGGCCCCATGCCGTCCTGCGCGGACTCCTTCAGGTCGAGGTCTACCGGCGTACCGTCCGCAGTGACACCGAACCGGACTCGCAGCCGGTCCCTGTTCGGCCTGGGTCCCCAGTGCCGCGCCGGGTCGAAGTTGTACGGATCCCCGAGGCCGAGCAGGTCGGTCAGGCCGAATACCGATGCGAAGCTCTCTTCTTCACTCCCCGCAGACAGTCTCAACGGTGCGAGGAGACGGGCCAAGGCGTCCGCGTCAGGGATCGTGAAGCTGTCCGCCGTACCGACCTCGGACTCGCCGTCCATGGTGACGCTGGTCAGCGTGCCGTCGTCAGCCACGTCCAGCAGCACAGTGGAGCGGTCGAGCAGTCGCGGCGGCTGTGTGGTCAGGTCGATGACGCTGACACCCTCGACACCGTTGCCGGTCATCAGGTGGTCCGAGCCGACCACGTCCCCGCCATCGATCAGCACGACGATGTGCGGGCCGTCCACGCGGCTGGTAGTCGCTGGGTCGAAGCGCGGGCGCTGCGCGAGCAGGTCCCCTAGTACTGACTCCAGGTCCGGAACGCTCTTGCTAATCAGGCGGATGGGACCGAGCGCGTCGGACTTCTCCGAGTGGTGTGCGTGCGGAAGCCACTTCAGCCACTCCCAGTCCGCCCTGGTCTCCGGACCGATGACTGCCGTGATCAGTAGATCGTCAGGCGAGTGGAACGCCGCCAGCTGCGCCACCAGTGCACGTGCCAGGCTGCGCGCGCGGTCCGGCTCACCGTCGATGTACACCCTCGCGAAACCGCGCAATGCCATTGCCACAGGCAGCCCGGGGACAGACGAGTACGTCGTGATGAAGCGGCGGAGTGCACCGGCAGAAAGTGGCTCGAGCTCCTCCAGCGGCACTGTGTCGGGTGGAGCGACCGGTGTGGCCAGCGGTTGCGCTCCGGTGCCGACGCGGACGATTGCGAAGTCGGTGTCGTTGCGGCGACGCTCCCAGAGGCGGTAGCTCTCCACCAACGTCCACAACTGCGTCGGATCCGGATGCAGGTACGACAAGGCCTTCCGCTGCTCTACGACGGCGCGCCGGGCCCGGATGCGCTGCTGGGACAGATGCCTGAGGTACCCGCGCCGTGCCCGGGCCATCTCGCGCCGTGGTGCGCCTTGCCCGGCGAACGCGACCGCCGCGGTGCCCAGCGCCGACAGGCCGAACAGCCCGCCGACGATGTAGCTCATCCGGCCGCCACCGCCGAGCGTCGAGTACATCAACGCCATCGCGGCACCACCCGCGAGCATCGGCACCATCATCACGTACTGCGACAGCTGCTTGCTCGCAGGCTGGGGCAGCGCCGGCGGCGGGTCGAGCGTGACGTCGCCGGCCGGCAAGGCGGGACCCTCGCGCCGCGGTGGTCTGCTGACGATGACTGTCGACATGTTCCAGGACGTTAGGTGGCGCTGCCGGAGTACGGAGGTCGGCGGCCACTTGCTGACTGTCCACAAGCTGCAAGCACCGGGCCGTGCGGTGCAGTGCGTGTCACGGTGTCGAACGTGAGCATTCGTGGACTGGTCAAGGTCACCATCGACGCAGCCGAACGCCGCATCGACCTGGCACTGCCGGAACGGTCGACGGTGGCCGAGGTGCTGCCCGGCATCCTGCGGCACGCCGGGGACGACCTGGCCGATTTCGGCGCGCTGCAAGGCGGTTGGATCCTGCGACGCCCGGACGGCGAGGCACTGGAGACGCATCGGGACCTGGCCGGGCAGGACGTCCGGGACGGAGAGATCCTGCATCTCGCACCGGCGCACCAGCACTGGCCGGAGCTCGAGTACGACGATCTGGTGGACGCGATCGCCACCGATGCCCGATCCGGCGGCCGCGCGTGGACACCCGGAGCAAGCCGCTGGTGCGGGCTGGTCGCGGGCACGGTCGCGCTGCTGGCCGCCCTTGTTCTCCAGCGTGATGCGGTGTTCGCGCTGACTGTCGCAGGCATGTTGATGGTCGTGGGCGTCGCACTGTCACGTGCAGTTGGTGATCCCGCAGCTGCTGCGACGGCCGGTGCGGTGTCACTGGTGTTCGCTGTCGTCGGCGGGGCCCTGCTTGTGCAGTTGCCGGAGTTCGGTGCGCCACACCTCACCGCCGGTGGTGCAGCGCTGCTGCTGTTCGGGTTGCTCGGGTACGTCGGGATCGCCCGCCATACTGCGGTGTTCGTCGCTGCAGTGACCGCAGGTGTGCTCGGGCTCGTAGCGGGATGGCTGGGTGGAGCGCTGGACGGTACGCGGTCAGCTGCTGTTGTCGGCGCTATCGCGGTGGCGCTGATACCAGTCGCCGCGCCGCTGGCCATGCGGATCGGGCGGCTGCCGAAACCCGTTCTGCCTACCAGTACTGCGGACCTGCTGGCTGACGCACCACAGCCACCACGCCGGCTGGTGCACGCCGCAGTACTGCGGTCTGCTGCTCTCTACACGGGTATCCTCGCTGGACTCGCTGTTGGACTGGCCTGCTGCTTGTACGTGTTGGCGCGATCCACGTCGACGCCTGGTCATGTGCTGGTCGTGCTGGTCATCGGCATCTGCTTGCTACGAGCGCGGCTGCTGCCGGCGGTGGCGCATCGGCTGAGTCTGATCGGGGCTGGTCTCGCTGGACTCGGCTGTCTGCTCGTGCAGTCGCCGTACAGCCTGCTGGTGTTCGCTGCCCTGGCTGCGTTCCTTGGGCTCTGGTACGCACGCCACAGGCCGGGGGCGTACTTGGCGCGGTACGCCGAGCTTGCTGAGGTCGTACTGGTGTTGCTGGTCGTGCCGATCGTGCTGTGGGTGCTCGGGCTGTACGCGTACGTGCGTGGACTGGGTGGGTGACCGATGGCCTCCAAGCGGGATCAGCTGCAGTCGCATCAGTTCGTCAAACAGCGGATGACGCATGCGCTGCTGTTGCGGGAGACCGATCCGGAGTACCCGCCGTTCCGTCGCGGCATCGTGGCGATGCTGGTCGGTATCGGGCTCGCGGTCCTCGTGCTGGTGGGATCCGGTGTGTACGGGCAGCTGTCGCCGGGCGGCAAGACGTCGTGGAAGTCGGGCGATCGCGTCATCGTGGAGAAGGAGACGGGCACGCGGTACGTGTACCGCGACGGGGTGCTGTACCCGGCCGCGAACTACGTGTCGGCCCTGCTGCTGGCGAACAAGTACAGCGCACCGTTGATGGTGTCGGCGAAGTCGTTGCTCGGTGTACCGCGTGGCCAGCGAGTGGGGATCCCGGACGCACCGGACTCGTTGCCGGCCAAGGGACGGCTGCTCGGGAGTGGGTGGTCGATGTGCGCCAAGCCAACTGCCGACTCGTCGGGTAGCCCGATCGTGCAGTCGGTTCTGCTCGTGGGAACAGAGCAGTCCGGCACCTCAGCGGACTCCTTGCTGGCCGTCGGGCCTGACGGTCGCAGGTACCTGATCTGGCGCGGCTACCGGCACCTCATCCAGCAGCAGGCGACCGTGGCCGCGGCACTCGCTCTGAACGACGAGGCGTGGCTGCAGGTGCCGTCTGTCTGGCTGGACCTCATTCCGTCGGGTCCATCGCTCGGCCCGATCTCCGTACCCGGTGCGGGCACACCGTCGGCGCTGCTCCGACCAGGCCGGATCGGCACGTTGTACGTCGTACAGACGTCGACCGGGCAGGGTCAATACTACCTGCTGCAACGGGACCGCCTGGTGTCGATCAGCTCCCTGCAGTACGACGTACAGCGCACGGCTCCCGCTACCCGCAAGGCGTACCCGGGTGCTGTGCCGCAGGCGGTTCGGTTGGATCCGGCTGTGGTGGCACAGGTTGCCGGTGGTGTTGGTACGACGACCTCCTCCGACTCGGCGCTGCCGCCAACCCGGCCGACGTTTGCGCGGCCGGAGTCCTCTGGTGCGTCCGTGTGCGCAGTGTTCTCCGGTGGTGAGATGCGGCCGCGGTTCACGCTGGCTGGCTCATTGCCCTCAACTGGTGATGCGGGAGCGACCACAGGACGTGGCGCCGGCGGACTGCCACTGGCCGACGTGGTCGTCGTACCGCCGGGGCACGGGGCCGTTGTCGAGTCGATGGCGTCGCCCACGCAGCCGGCTGGTTCCGGGGCGTTGTCGTTCGTGAGTGATCTCGGGCGGCGGTACCAGCTGGCGAGTCGCGACGTACTGGGTGTTCTCGGCTACGACCAGGCACCTGTGGTGCGGCTGCCGGCCGAACTGGTCAGCCGGCTCCCTGCCGGCCATGCGCTCGCCCCGGCCGCTGCGACGTACCCGACCGGCCCTTGACCAATCCCACAACCCAGGAGGAAGTATGGACATCGGCACACTGACCGTGGTGCCTGGCGAGCTGCGGCAGTTCGCCACGCTCGCACCACTCGCGACCGTCACTCCGGTCTCCGGCACGGTGCAGGCAACACCGCCGCTGGCCGGCCCGATGCCGGAAAGCGCGACCGTCGATGCACACGTCCGGTTCTGCGTCGAGCACACCGGCACGGTCACGCTGCAGGCGACCGACGGCATCGCCGGACTGATCGAGGCCGCGCTGTCGATGGCGAGCACCTTCGAGTCCACCGACCAGGCGAACGCGACCGTGCACCGCGCCCTGGCCAACGAGCTGCCGAGCTGACGGGGCCGACCATGGGTGCGTACTTCGGGATGGAACTGAATGCGATGGCGGGGATGCTGTACGGGCAGCGCGCCGAACCCTGGCACGCGGGCGCCGACATGTGGGGCTCGGCCTGCCAGCAACTGCTCGCCACGCACGGCGACCTCGGCGCAGCGAACGCCGCCATCACCATGTGGCCGCTCAGCATCAGCTCGGCATCGCAGCTGGCGTTCAGCGGCCAGGTGATCGGCAGCCTCGCATCGCTCGGCGAGTGGGCGGCGTACACCGGTGCGATGTCCGCGGCGCTCCGGCTCGGCGGTACGGCGCTGAACGCGGCGCAGGCGGTCATGCCGGCTCTGCAGAGCGGGTACGACACGGCCGTGTCGCTGAGCGCGGTGCCGATCATCGGGCCGTTCGCCGCACAGGTCGCGCTCGGTCTGCAGCAGGTCGGCGCCGGGATGATGGAAGCGGTCGGTGTGGTCATGCAGGCCCCGACTGCGGTACCTGCACCGACTCAGGGGTGGCAGGGCCCGGGCGGTAACGAGGCCCCGACCCCTGCCTCGCCCGCTCCGTCCGTACCGGTGACCGATGTGCTGGATGCGACGGACAAGCTGTTCAGTGCGATGAGCAAGGGCGCCAGTCTGGTCCAGACGGTCACCGGGATGATGCAGTCGGGTAGCGGCCTCGGGAGCGTCCAGGACGCGCGGAGCAAGCTGCCGCAGTTCAATGACCTGCCCGGGACGCTCATCCACCCGGACCTGCCGACACTCGCGGGTGGGACCACGACGATGCCGACCACACTTCCGGCCACGGTCGGGGTGTCCGCGACCGCCTCGACCGGGATGCCGGCGGCGGTACTCGCCGGGTCGCTCGGGGCGTTGACCAACTCGGTACGCCCGACGGTGCCTGGGGCTGGCAGCACGGGGTCGGCCGGTGCGCGGATCGCGGCTGGGACCGAGCCTGCGCTCGCGGGCAGTACAGCGCGTGCTGCGGCAGCAGCTGCCAAGGCGATGCCGACCATCGCGCCGCCGATGTCCGGCGCAGGCGGTGGTGGCGGCGGGTCGAACGAGCCTCGTTCCGGCGACCGGAAGCGCAGGTCGGAGGAGGCTCTGCGGCGCACCGGCGTGCAGTCCGACCTCCAGGGCCGCCTGGCACAGGAGTCGCCCGAACAGTTCACTCTGCCGCCAGTACGCCGCCGAACCGCTGCCGGTCCGGTCCTGGACGACGAGCTCTTCACATGACCACCACACCCACATCAGCCCCGCAGGTGACGGCCGCTGTCAGGTCGACTGTCAGTACAGCTGTCACGAGTACAGTCGCGCCGCCGCGGACTGTGCCAGTGCAGCAGCCAGCCCGCCCCGTCGTACGACCACAGGCACCTGTTGCTGCGCCCGTGGCACCTGTTGCTGCTCCGGCCGCCCCTGTTGTGCCTCCGGTCGAGGAGCGGCGGGTGCCTCGGGTGCGGGTAGGTCAGGTGGTTTGCTGGCAACTGGCGGCCGGTGTCGTCGGCGCATCCGTTGGCCGGGGATGGGTGGCAGCCGCGGTCGCCGGGCTGGTCGGGCTGGTCGCTGTCGTCCTGACAACGAGCTGGCGGCGCGGGCTGTGGTCCTACCAGTGGCTCCACTTGGCAGTGGCGTACGTCGTCCGCGGCACCCGGTTCGTCGCGACGGAAGGCGCACGGGGCGAGCTCGAGGACGGAGCGGGCACCATCGTCCGCTCCGACGGCATCACGGTGCTGCTGGAGACCGACGTACCGCCCGAGCTGACCCCGGCCGAGCTGCTGGACGAGCACAGTGGTCTCCGGCTCAAGCTGCTGCGCCGCCCCGGCCGGGCCTGGATCGCGCTGACCGCGCTCCGGTCCGCCGACCGCCCGCAGGACACCGAACTGGAGGTGCTCCTCACCAACACGGTCCGCCGACTGACCAGGCGGCTCCGCCGTCGCAGCTTCCGGGCCGTACCGCTCGGGCCGGACGAGCTGGCCGAAGTACTCGCCGTACTCATCCCCCACCAACTCACCGAGGAGTGGGACGCGCTGGCCGTCGGTCCGGGACGCTTCCGGATGTACGCCGTACCCGCCCACCTCGCTCTACAGCAGGCCGGTGCGGTCGCTGTCAGCACGTCCAGCGACCTGGACCATGCGCTGGTCCTGGCTCCCGCGGACGCTCCGCTGGCGCTCGCCGCAGTACCGCAGACCGGTCGGCACCGAGCCGCTTTCCTGGCGGCGCTGCCTTGATCCAGCGCCTGATACAGCGCCTGTATCAGGCGTGCTGGACAGTCGCTGTATCGGCTGTATCGGGCGTGGACCGGCGCAAGATTCCCGCTGGACGGCGGGTCGCGATGGTTCTGGTGTTCGCCACCAGAGTCCGTCCGACTGACCGATCCCAGCGAGGTGTCCCGTGTCCCAGTCAGAGCCCGTCGAAGGAGCTTCGTACCCCCGTGCGGCCCGCTACCCGCGTGCCGTGCAGACCAGTTCCTTGAAGGCCAGTCCGCAGGTCCGCAGTACCGGACTGCGGCTCGCCCACCTCGGTGTCGACGCGATCGCCGAGCGCGCCTACCTGGTGGTGCTCGAGCGGCCGTCCTGGACCGCCGCGGAGCTCGGCCAGCGGCTCGGCCTCGACGACGAGGCCACCCACGAGGTCATCCGGCACCTGACCGCTCTCAGCCTCCTGGCCCGGGACAGCTCCGGTGACGTGGTCCGGCCGCTCAACCCGCGGCTCAGCCTGACCGCGCTGCTCGCCGAGCGCGAGGCCGACCTGGCCCGCGTCACTCGCGACCTGGAACGCAGCCGGGTGGCCGCGGCCGATATCGCCGGTGAGTTCGCCCGCCGGCACCCAGCGCCATTCGGCGACGGCAACGGCGCACTGGACTGGGCCGGCAGCCCGGCGGCAGCACAGCGCACCATCGAGGGGCTGCTCAAGTCGGCGGCCGCCGAGGTGTTGATCAGTACGCCGGCCACGGCCGCGCTCGCGGACCCGATCGCCGGACTACGTGAGCTCGGCACAGGGGTCCTGGCGCCACCGGTCCGGTACCGCATCCTGGTCCCGGACGCAGCGCGGACAGACCCCATGCTGGCTCGGCGGCTGCAGCAGTTGACCCGTAACGGCGCACAGGTCCGTACGGCGACCACGGTCCCGCTCTGCGCGCTGATCGTCGACACAGCGACGGTCGCGCTGCCTGCTGACCGGACCGGTCGTGGCGCGGTCAGCGTCCTCCGGCTGGCAGCCGCTGTCGGCGCTGTGACCGAGCTGTTCGAACGTGTGTGGCACGCAGCCACCCCGCTCCGGCAGCCGACCGGCCTGGGCGATGCCTCGGGGCTGACCGTCCGGGAACGCGAGGTGCTCTCGCTGCTCGGCGACGGCGGCACCGACGCATCCGCGGCTGCACAGCTCGGCGTCTCCGTCCGGACCGTACGCCGGATGGTGTCGGAGATGATGGCCCGTCTCGGCGCACAGAGCAGGTTCCAGGCCGGGCTGAAGGCATCCGAGCGCGGCTGGGTGGGAACGCGATGAGCCGCACGCTCCTCGTGTCGCCGGACCGTCCAGGTGCGTACCCGAGCATCGGCGCCGCCGTACTCGACGCACCCGACGACGCCGTCATCTCGATCGCACCAGGTGTCTACCGCGAGACCATCGACCTGGCCGACCGGTCGGTGACGCTGACCGCGGACGGCGACGACGTAATCATCGACGCGGCCACGACACAGACCGCCGTACTGCGTGCGACCGGCGGTCGGCTCACGCTGCGGGACCTCACCGTCCGGGCCGGTGACGCACCAGCGCTCCAGCTCGACGGCGGCACGCTACGAGCGGAGCGGTGCATGCTGTCGGCCGGCTTCGGTCCGGTCGTGCAGGTCACCGGCCCGGCCGAGGTGCTGGTGTCGCATTGCAAGGTGAACGGCGGCGAGCACGGCCTGGTGCTGGAGGACTGCACGGCGAAGGTGGAGCACACGAAGGTGACCGGGGTGTCCGCCGACGGCGTCATCGTTCGCCTCGGCGCAACCGTCGTACTGCACAACTGCCAGATCACCGACTGCGGACGCCGCGGTATCTACACGTACCAGTACGGTCGGCCCACGATCGAGAGCTGCGAAGTCTCCGGTACGTCGGAAGCGGGCATCCTGATCGCCTACGACTCCACAGCGGTACTGCGCCACACAGTGGTCCGCGACGCAGCCGGACCGGCCGTGGCGTACGGGCGACGCTGCCGGGGGGAGGTGGTGTCGTGCCGTTGGGAGAACACCGCTGAGCCGGCGCTGGAGCTGGCGGAGCCCGAGCTGGTCGCAGTGACGGCTGCTGAGCAGCGAGATACGCGTGCGACCACGGACGAGCCCACCGGAGCGGACGTGGAGTCGCTGCTCGCCGAGCTGGATGCCATGGTCGGCCTGGCGAGCGTGAAGGACGAAGTACGCAGCCTGATCGACGAGATCCAGGTCAACGAGTGGCGGCGGCGGGCCGGGCTCCCTGTCGGCAGTCTGAGCCACCACCTGGTGTTCGCCGGCGCTCCCGGGACCGGCAAGACCACCGTGGCACGCATCTACGGCAAGCTGCTCGCTGCGCTCGGCGTACTGCCGAAGGGACAGTTCAACGAGGTGGCACGGCGGGACCTGGTCGGGCAGTACCTGGGTCACACCGCCGAGAAGACCACGATGGTGTTCGAGGGCGCGACCGGTGGGGTGCTGTTCGTCGACGAGGCCTACACGCTGTCCCGGGCCGGTGCCGAGAACGACAGCTTCGGCCAGGAGGCGATCGACACCTTGGTGAAGCTGATGGAGGACTACCGCGACGAGGCGGCAGTGATCGTCGCCGGGTACAGCGACGAGATGGTGCGGTTCCTGGACGCGAACCCGGGTCTGGCGTCGCGGTTCTCGAAGACCGTCGACTTCGAGAACTACTCCCCCGACGAGCTCACGCTGATCGTGCAACGGATGGTCACAGCCCAGGAGTACGACCTGGACGACGGCGCCGAGCCGATCCTGCAGCGGCACTTCGCCGTGGTCTCGCAGGCCGCGAACTTCGGCAACGCCCGTGACGCGCGCCGACTGGTCGACCGGGTCCGCAAGGCCCAGTCGCAGCGGCTGCGCAGGCTGGGCACCATGCCGGACCTCAGCGAGCTGCGCACGTTGCGGCTGGACGATGTGACCGCAGCGGTTTCATGACACAGGGTCCAGCACAGCAACGAAGTCCGAGAGCAGTGTGAACACGCCGCCGAGTACGACGTCGAGTGGGGGCTGGTCGCCGATGGTGGCCAGTACTTCGCAGTGCGCCCACAGCGACGGCGCCACCCAGCCCCACTGCCACAACTCGTACATCGTCGCCCCCACGATCGCCAGCGGTTTCAGCCCCGGTACGCCGATGGCGAACTGCTCCGGGTCGTCGGGACGATTGCCGAGGCCGATGAACAAGGGCAGCAACCGATACTGCTGCGCGAAGCGGGTCGCGTCCTCAACCGCAGCCAGTACGCCGCGGCGCAGCAGCTCGTCCACGTGCCGCTGGGCGTCGTCGATGCCCGCGTCCGCACAGGTCGCCAGCAGCTCGTCCTTGTCGGCCGATCGGTGCGCGAGGACCCAGACCCCGAACTCGGACTCAGACAACTGCTCCGCCGTACGGCCGACGCGAACAACGTGCTGGTCGGTGTGCGGGCCGGCGCCGTGGCCGATCGGAAAGATCATGGCTGGTCCTCCGTGGTGGCCAGGTCGAGACAGGCGGCGCTCGGTGCGAGCAGCGCGTGCAGGGCTGTCAGTACGGCGGCGGGGTCCACGTCGTGTTCCTTGCACGCGACCAGCAGATTGGGAGACAGGTGGGACGACAGCCAGAGGTCGTAGAGCGTGCGGGTCATGACGGCGAGTGGGAGCTCGGTCGTGCCCGATCTGAAGACCGCGGTGACCTCCGGCGTGTTGCCGAGCCCCAGGTGCAGCGGCAGCAGCCGGTGACGTGCGGCGAAGTCGTCTGGGCTGTCCACGTCCACCTCGGCCAGCAGCTTCCTGGCCAGCAACTGATCGATACCGTCCGGGATCTCGCGGCGAGCCAGCAGGTCAACGATCCGGTGACGTTCCCACGGGCTCCGGTCGTCGGTCAGACCGTGCGCCAGCGACCAGACCGCGAACTCGTCGTCGGTCAGCCCCACGATCTCACCACCGAGCCGCACCTGGTGGATGTGACCGGTGTCGGCGTAGTACTTCCCGAGGCAGTGGCCGATCGGGAACATCAGCGTGGTCATACAGCTCACGGTGACAGTCACGGCGTACGGCGGGGGACTGCTTGCAGCATGTGGCCAGAGTGTGGCCGCAGCGGCCGCTGCCGCCGCAGACGACCTGTTCACGCGGGAAGATGGGTTCCGTGACAGACAAAGGACCTGGCGCCACGCCTGCCGTTCCAGGCTGTTCTGACGTGGAGCTGGTCCGGTCCGGAATCCCCCAGGTGTACCGATGCCTCCGGCAAGGGACCACCGTCAGCGCGCTGGTGTACCCGGTCCGCGTGGACGCGGGTACCTCTGCCGCGTTCACCAAGCAGGCCAAGGCCCTGCAGGGCGTGGACCACCCGCACGTGGCCCGCGTACTGGGGCCGGGCCTGACCGACGGCTACCCGTACCTAATCACCACTGCCGACACCGGCACGCTGGCGGACCAGTTGCGCGATCAGCTCCGTTCTCCTGCGGACCTCGCCATACTCGGCCGGCAACTGGCAGAGGGACTGGCGGCGATCCATGCGGCCGGACTGGTCCACGGTGGCCTCACGCCTGGTGCCGTGGTGCTACTGCCCGACGGCCGACCACAGCTGTCCGCACTGACGCTGGGACTCAGTCAACACACCAGCCACGCCGCCTTGAACTCACCAAGCCAGCTGTACATCGCCCCCGAGACTTTGCGGGATGGGACGCTCGCTGCCTCGTCCGACCTGTATGCGCTCGGTGCTGTGCTGTACGCCGCCATCAGCGGCAAGCCACCATTGGCTGCACGGATGGGTGAGACGGCCGGTGAGCACATCCTGCGCGTGCTGAACGAGCCGCCCGCGCGCCTCGACGTACTGCCGGATTCGTTCGCCGGGCTGATCGCGCGGCTGCTGGAGAAGGACCCGGCCAAGCGGCCTGTGTCCGCGGAGGTCGTCGCCGCAGCTCTCGCAGCGTTGGCGACTCCGACGACCCCGCCGATCCCTCCGGTGCGTCCCGTCACCGCCACTCCAACCAAGCAGACCGCTCCAGCCACACGACCCCTACCGCGGCCGCACGTGATGCCCCGCACCTCCCTCAGCACGTGGCCTACACCCGCCCCGCAGCCCACGCCGGCTCCGCAGCAACAGCCCCTCCCACCAGCACCGGCCGCACCACCCCCTGCTGTACCGACGCCACCATCCCCCGTCCCTCAACCACCTACCGGCCAGGCACCTGGACCCAAGAGGCGTAACTGGTTGCTTGTGGCAGCGTCTGTTGTCGTAGCGGCGGCTGTCATCACGACGTTCGCTCTGGTCAACCGCAAGGGCCAAACCGACACGCCCCCACTCGGCGGCCCGACCCCGACCACAGCTTCCACACCAGTGCTAGCAGTCAAGCTGAACCCACCGGCCGACCACAGCACCTACGTGGAGCTGAGCTGGAGCGGACCGTCAGACGTGAACTACGCGGTCGTCATCGCCCAGGTAGGTCAGCCCGCGGAAGTGAGGCTCGTCTACAAGCACACCAAGTACCACGTCGCGGTCGTCCCTGGGATCCAGTACTGCTTCGCCGTACAGGCCACCGACGGCATCAACAAGATGGAGACCGACCCGCAGCCGGTCCGCGACGCCCAGTGCGAGCGCTGATCACCCGATCAGGCTGCGCGCGCTGAGGGTCGTACGGATCCGCTCCGACAACCGCCCGTCGGCCAGCCCGCGCTGAGCCTTGCGTACGGCGGACCACGCGAACTCCCGGTCCGGATCGGAGTCCTGCCCCGACCACAACGCCCGGTCCAGGCACCCGGCGAGCAACGTCATCGCCTGCGACACAGGTCCTTCCGAGTCACGTGCCAGGTCCCGTGCCGTGGCAGCCGGCGTCACCCGCATCCCGTGATCCCGCAGCAGATCACGCGCCTCCGCCCACGCTCCGAGCGTTCCGTGTCGCCGGCGCCGCCGACGACGTACCGCCTTGGCCAATGGAACACCGACAATCCACGACAGCACCAGGGCTCCGAGCACAGCGGCGACCACGACGAGTGCGAACCACCCCGGCCAGTGCGGAGCCGAGTGCGGGTCCTCAGGCACCGGCAGCGTCGGCTCGGACTGGTGCTCGCGCTCGATCTCCTTCTTGGACGGCAGCTGCTTCCGCACCGTCTCCGCCGCACCTGCCAGCCCACCGCCCGCCTTGGACGTGGCAGTACCGGTCGGGTCGAGCGGGACCCAGCCCACACCTGTCACCGCGACCTCGGGCCACGCGAGTACGTCGCGGTTGCGGATCACGTACGTCCCGTCCGGACTCGGTGTGTCCGGCTGCTTGAACCCGACGACGAGCCGCGCGGGCAAGCCGAGCAGCCGCGCCATCACGACGTACGACGCGGCGAACTGCTCCGACGTACCGCGCTTGCTGCGCAGCAGGAAGTGGTTGAGCTGCGGGTACCCGTGGCCGGTCGGGAGGTTCTCGCCGGTGGCCAGCTTGTAGTTCGTCCGCAGGTACTTCTCGAGTACCAGGGCCAGTTGGAACGACGGCCGTACGTCACCGGCGATGCTGCGCGCCAACTCGTCGATGCCCTCCGGCACCTCACCGAGGTCCGCGCCGCTGCTCGGGTCCGCGTCAACGCCGGACGACGCCAGTTGGTCCGAGTCGACCGTCGGCTCGGCCCAGGTGACCCGGTACCGCGACGGCCGCTGCTGCTCGGCCAGCAACGCACCGGACGCCGGGTCCACCAGCAGCGGCAGGTCATCCACCACCGACAGCGTGCGCGTCTGGCTGGGCAGCCACGGCAGCGACCAGTCCGCCAGCGCAACATCCGCCGACTGCCGTCGTACCGGCACCGTCACGTGTGAGTCGAGTGGCAGTTCGCGTCCGAGGCGCTGGAACTTCGGTGCGGCCGTCCAAGTGACTCCGTCGAAGTTGTCCAGGGCAATGACCGGCCAGCGATCCACTGGGCCGTCGGCACGGGCTGTGAACACCACAGTGTCTGGCGAGCGGAGGCGCGCGGCGATCTCGGTCAGCGGGTTGCTGAGCACAGTGGGCGAGTCAGGCGGGCTCGGCTTCGCCAGATGCATCGCAGTGGACGCCGGCAACGCCAGTCCGAGTGTGCTGCCGCCAACAGCCATAGCAGCGAGTGCAGCAACCAGACGGACCCAGGCGGCCCGCTCACCCGGCCACTGCAGCAGCACCAGCGCGAAGCAGCCAGCGAGCGCCAGTCCGACGAGTACTGCGTCCAGTCCGGTCACAGTGACGTACGCCTGCGACAGTCCAGCCACCACAACCGCAGGGAGCAACGCCAACAGTCGCGAACGCTGCAACACGCGTGCACCCAGCAGACAGGCGAGCAGAGCCAGCACCGGCACAAACGCGACCAGATCCGGTGACGGAGTGGCCGGCCACGTCGACTCGAGCGTACGGCGCCAACCGGACGTCACCGCTTCCCACAGCGACACCGGGCGACCAGCAGCACCGGGGATAACGGCCAGCAGTGCGACGACTCCACCGACCAGCGTCAGCGGCACCCGCCAGCGAGCAAGTTGTGGTCGACGCAGGATCGCTTCCTCAACCAGGTAAGCAACTACGGCGACCGCCAACATCGGCCAGAGCACAGCCGACGTACCAAAGAGCGGTGAGAACAACAGCCCCGCCACCACACCAGCAGCAAGCACTCCAAGGATGGGTAGGCGTCGGGTCATGCCGGTACGGCGTTCCAGGCGTCTACTGCATTCTGTGCCGCGTTGGAGTGGATGACGTGGACGCCGGCACCGGTGTGCAGCGCCGGCTCGTCATGGGTCAGGTCGATGCACACCACTGGGCGGTAGCTCGACCTGAGGTTCGGCACCTCCGCAAGCCCCGCACTGTCACCGGTCAGCACGACCAGTGCGCCACCGTCACGCGCAACTGGCAACGACTCGAGCAGGTTCGTGGTGGTCGTCGACTGCTCGACCCTGGCCAGTTCGTCGAGCAGATCGCTGACGGACTGTACGTCGTGGTCCGTACCGCACGGTGTGGTGAGCCGCAGCCGCTGACCGGACTGTGCGGCAACGACGAGGATCGACGCCGCAACAGAGACCGCAGTGTCGAACTGGTCCGCAGTCAGTGCCGTCGTACGCGTATCCAGCACCACCTGCAGCCGCGGCTGGTCCGGGTCGACGTACTCGCGGACCATCAGCCGACCTGCACGCGCTGACGCCTTCCAGTGCACGTGGCGGACCTCGTCACCGGGCACGTACTCGCGCAGCCGGCGCAGATCGATCGAGCCGCGCAGCGGACCAGCAGACACCGGCCCCTCGAAGTGGTGCCGTTGCCGGATACCAGTCGCCGTACGAGCGGCGTACCGCTTCGGGTGGACGAGAAGCGTGGCTGCGCTACCGATTGACACCTGACAGGACACGAGGCCGAACGGGTCGGAGCGGCGCAGCAGCAACGGCCCGACCGGCAGCGGCCCACGACGGGCGGTCGGCAGCTCGTAGTGGTACGTCGCGACGCCGTTCGGTGCCAGTGCCGTGACAGCAACCTCGGACTGGTGTGCACCAGCGGTGTCCGCGGCTACGAACGCCGGCTGTCGCCGCGTGGACTCGTTGCGCACCATGAGCCGCGCCAACGCAGGCTGACCGCACTCAACGCGGTCGGGGTACAGCACACGCTCCACAGTCACCTTAGGACGACGTACGACGGTCAACACGCTGACAAGCACCGCAGCAAGACCAGCTCCGGCCAGCACCTGCAGCATCGGGTAGCCGAGCAGCTGACCCGCTACCAGCAAGGCGATCGAGCCGACCGACACTCCCCAGGCTCGTGGCGTGAGCCTGGTCCTCATGGCACGACGCCAAGAGCCCGCTTGAGATCGCGGCGTACCGGGTTGCCAGGCGCAGGGGTGTCTTCGAGTACATCGTCCACGACGCTCTCCGCCGTACGACGGGCCAGCGTGGCGTCCGCGGTCAGCACCAGGCGATGCGCCAGTACCGGATGCGCGATGCTCTTCACGTCGTCCGGTGTCACGAACGACCGCCCGTCCGTCGCGGCGATCGCACGGGCCGCGCGGATCAGGGCGATGCTGCCGCGAGGGCTGGCGCCGTACCGGACCGCACTGTGCAGCCGGGTCGCCGCAGCGAGACGTACTGCGTAGGCCATCACCGCCTCGTCGACGTACACCGACCGGACCGCGGCGATGACCCCGCGCAGCGTGTCCGGATCGATCACCGGCTCCAGGTCGTCCGGCGTCGGTCCCGCGCCGTCCAGCGCGACCACCTCGATCTCGGCATCCAGATCCGGGTAGCCGATCTCGATCCGGAGGAGGAAGCGGTCCAGCTGCGCCTCCGGCAGCCGGTACGTGCCTTCCATCTCGATCGGGTTCTGCGTCGCCAGCACCATGAACGGGTCCGGCACGCGACGGGTGTCGGCGTCGACGGTGACCTGTCGCTCGGCCATCACCTCGAGCAGAGCGGACTGCGTCTTCGGCGTACCGCGGTTCACCTCGTCGGCGAGTACGACGTTTGCGAAGACCGCACCGGGGTGGAACACGAACTTGCCCTGCCCCTGGTCGTACACGACGACGCCGGTGATGTCGCCGGGCAGCAGGTCCGGGGTGAACTGGATGCGACTCCAGCGGCCGCCGATGCTGCGCGCCAGGCTGCGAGCGAGGCTCGTCTTCCCGAGTCCGGGCAGGTCCTCGATCAGCAGGTGGCCACCCGCGAACAGCGTCGCGATCGCCAGCCGGACCACCTGTGGCTTGCCGCGGATCACCCGCTGGACGTTCGCGGAAATCAACTCGTACGCCTGCTGCGGCTCCATCCCGTGCCCCACCTCCCGCATCACCACTGAGAAACCTTCCGTCGACGCGAGGTACGTCGTACACGTGCTGCCGACGTACTCGCCGGGGCCGCGGATGCCGGAGCAGCCGTGGTGGAGCCGGCTGCACCGGTAGCGGTCGGACTGCTGCTGTTGCTGCGCTCCCGCGTGATCGCCTTGACCGTGAAAGTCCACTGCATAGCGCTCAGACCGGTGTAGCGAGTGCTGGTCGTTGTCACGGTCCGGTCGGCCTGACCGGCGGCAGAGACGACGTAGTGCACGAGCTGACCGCCGTTGAGGTTCGGTGCGGTCCAGGTGAGCGACACCGAGCCCTTGCCCGGAGTGGCGGTCACCTTGGGCGCTGCGGCCGGAGAGTACGGGTAGACGGTGCGTGTCGCCGCGGAACGCGGTGAGGTGCCCCCACTGTTCGTGGCGGTCATCCGGTAGCTCACGCCCTTGCCCAGCGCCGGCTTGAGCGACACCGAGGTCTGGTACGTCTGCGCCTGGGTCTTCGACCCGTCCGAGCCGAGCACCGTGTACCCGGAGATCGTGTAGTCGGAGGTGCTCGGCGCGGTCCAGGAGACGGTCACTGAGCCGTCCGCCTTCGCAGCCGCACTGACCTTGGTCGGTGCACTCGGCGGCCCGGCACCCCCGCTCATCGAAGTCACCTTCGAGTCCACGGCCGGTCCGGTCCCGACCCGGTTGGTCGCGGCCACCGTGAAGATGTAGCTGCCGAAGCTCAGCAGCTGCGTGAAGTTGTGGTTCCGGGTGCTGCCGGCGACGGTGACCGACCCCGAGGCTGGGAGGCCGACTACGTACGTCCCTGGCGCGGTCCGGAAGCTCACCTTGTAGCCGGTGATCGCAGCTCCGTTTGCCCGCGCCGCTGTCCAGCTGACTGTCGCCTTGCCGTCCCCTGGCTTGGCAGAGACCGATCCGGGGGCTCCCGGCGCGGCTGGTGGCGGTGAGGTCGGCTTCGTCGTCGGCTTACTGGTCGGCTTGGCCGTTGGCTTACTCGGTGGCGGTGTGGTCGGCCTGGTGGTCTCAGTCCTCCCGGGCCTGCGCTCCGGCGTCCTGGGCCCGACGGTCTCCGTACCGCGAGGCTTCTCCGGGCCGACGGTCACCTGGATCGGCGGCAGGATCGGCCGATGGGTCGGCGGTGTGGAGGTCGGCGTCGACGTCGGCGTACTGCTGGGGGTCGGAGTGCTCGGGCTCGGCGTCGGCTTCTCGGTGGCCGCGGGTGACACCGGCTTGTTGCCGCCGTCGACGTCCACCTCGCTCACGGTCCCGTCGCCGTCGACCACGGTCACGACCTCACCGGTCTCGTCGTCGATGTAGATCCGGCCGTCCTGCCCCGCAGTCACCCGCGGACCGCCCTTGTGATCGCCCTTCTTCTTGCTGAGCTCATGGGTGTGCAGCGGCTTGCCGTCAGGTGCGAACGTCCGCACGACCCGCTTGTCGGTGTCCAGTACGGCGACGGCGGCACCGGTCGCAGCAACAGCGTCGTACCGCCCCGGGGGCAGGTTGATGCTCTCGGCCTTCTTGGCACCAGCCGCGTCGACGAGCAACAGCCGCTGACCGGCCAGGATGGGGATGCGGCCGTTCACGTCCGACTGAGCTACGACAGACGTGGTCGGCAGCGAACCCGTGACGTCCATCGGCACCGCACGGCCGGCCGTGTCACCTGTCAGCGGGGTCAGGGTCCGCTTGGACAGGTTGGCGAACGCAGGCTTACCGGCCACGCTGAGCAGCGCACCGGCATCACCAGCTTGTGCGGGCAGCTGACAGGCCAGTGCGGTCGAGCCCGGCGCCAGCTGGCAGAACTGCTCGGCGTTGCGCAGCCACAGCGCACCATCGGCGGTGGCGATCGCACTGGACACCACACTGCCCACGGTGATCGTCTGCTGCTGGTCACCGAGCCGGACGATCTGGCCGTGCTGCCGGTAGACCAGGTACGGCCCGCCCTGCGCCTCGATACCGATCGGTTCCTCCGGGATCCCGATCCGGACCGTGCTCTTCACGGTCAGGTCGGACTTGCCGAAGACGATCACGCCGTCCGCGCGCACGACGTACCCGTTGGTGCTGCCCTGGACGACCTGGCTGCCGGCCTCGGTCTGGACACCGCGGACCTCGGCGTCGACGCTCTTGCCGCCGCCGTCGACCCGGAAGACCGAGCCGACGGTCGCGTTGTAGACCCAGTGGCCGGCCTGCTGGAAGGCGACCGCCGGGGCACCACGACCCAGCGCGGACAGACCGACGAACGTCCCAAGGATCAGGGCCGCAACCGTCCACCACGCAACAGGCCGACGAATCGCACGAGCAATGCGGGTCATGGGTTGACGGTGCCTCTCATTTGTCCAGCTGCGGTACAGCGGCGATACATCCGGCCATGAGTCGTCCGGAAGCGGTCGTCAGCCCGCCTCACGAGGCGACCGTCGACTGTGCCTGGTCCTCTGGTTCGCCCAGGTCGGCCAGAGCCGCACGGGCCTCGGCTGCCGTCGGCGACTCGGGCAGCAGCCGCAGGGCACGGCGGAGGTACTCGGCTGCCTGCTGACGCGCGCCAGCGCTGGCCTCAGCCAGAGCCAGGTTGACCAGCACAGCACCTTCGGCTTCGCGGTCGCCGTGCACCGAGGCGATCGCCACCGCGGCAGTGAACTCAGCACGGGCGTCGTGCACCCGACCGGCCCGCGTCTGCGCGATCCCGAGGATGTTGCGGGACATAAGTTCGCCGTACCAGTCCTTGCCGGCACTGGTCGCAGCAGCGACCTCAGCGACCAGCGGAGCCCAGCCCTGCACGTCAGCACCGGTCTCGATGAACTGGTGCACCGCACTGGTCAGCAGCCACGCGTTGGCGAGCTCATCCGCCGCCAGCAGCTGGCTGATGGCAGTAGTGAACTCGACCTGCCGCGTGGTGAACCAGTGGCGGGCTGCGGCCGCATGCTGTCCGTTGAGGGCAGCGGCAGCGTCCAGCACGGTCCGCACGTACGCATCAGGTCCAGGCGCCTCGGCTTTGGCTTTAGGTGCCTCAGGCTTCGGCTGCTCCGGTACGTCGGCCAGCAGTTGCTGCTGCAGCGCACGGAGCTCCGGCCCCGGCTCGGTACCCAGCTCGTCCACAAGCGCGGCCCGCGCCTTCTGGTACGTCGCCAACGCGTCAGCACGCCGCCCCGCGTCCCGGTACGCGACGAGCAGCCGCACCCAGTTCGTCTCCCGCAGCGGGTCCTCGGTCGTCAGGCTCTTGCACAGCGCGATCGCGTCGGCGAATCGCGACGTACCGATCAACGCATCCGCCAGCCGCTCCCGGACCGACCAGTGCAGCTCGGCCAGCCGCACCACCTCGGGCTGGTGCCCGTCAGTCACGAGCCCCTCGTACGGCGTACCTCGCCAGAGCGACTGTGCCGTCTCCAGGTGCTGTAGCGCCGTCGCCGCGTCGCCCGCGGTCAGAGCCCGATCGCCTGCCGCCAGCAACGCCTGCAGCCGATCGGAGTCGAGCTCGCCGGTCTCCACGCGGATCCGGTACGCCTTGGAACGGCTCTCGATCCGCTGGCCGTCCGCACCGAGCGGTGGGAGGTCCCTGCGGAGCTGCCAGATGTACGTGCCGATGTTGCGCTCTGCCGACACCGGAGGGGTCCTACCGGCCCAGACCGTGTCGATGATCTCGCCCACGGCGACCCAGGTGTTCGCCTTCACCAGCAGCAACGCCAGCAGCGCACGGGGCTTGTCGGCACGGATATAGCTGACCGCATCGGTGCCATCGATCTCCACCGGCCCCAGGACCCGGAACAACACCGCCGCACCACCTCCACCTGCGCTGGACTCACACCGAACCACTCCGACGCAAAGACCCACCAGGCGGTTCCGCACCCACCGCCCACGTTTCGCTACAGAAGGTAGTTACCCGCGCCACTCCCATCAAACCGGAACACTGGGTCAGAGCAGCGCACTGCCCTGCTGAATGACTCCTGACTGCGGTCCTTCCGAGCGCGACACGCTTTGCCGTACCTTGAGAGCGTGGCGTCAAGACCGTTGCCCCAGCGCGCGGTTCGCGCGGTCGGAGAAAGCTCACTCGCTGAGCGCGTGGCCCGCGCTCAGGAGCTGGCTTACGCGCCCTTGATCGACTGGGTACGACGCAGTCCGATGCACACCGACGTACTAGGTCATTCCGTGCATCCGTCGCTGACCGACGTGACCACCGGCTGCTGGCTCGGCACATCACTCCTCGACCTCGCCGGTGGATCCCAATCGCGCCGCGGGGCCACGCTCCTCGCCGGGTTCGGAGTACTCGCGTCCGTACCGACAGCCATCGCAGGCGCCGGCGACTGGGCGGACCTGTCAGGCGCCGAACGCCGGATCGGCGCGATCCACGCACTCGGCGCCGACACCGCAATCTTCCTCTTCACCGGCTCGCTCGTCGCGCGTCTACGCGGCAGGCACCGCACCGGCACAAAGCTTGCGCTAGCTGGGAACCTGGTCATCGCAGCTGCGGGCTTCCTCGGCGGACATCTCGCCCTGAGCCGCGGAACAGCCCGCCGAGACTCCTTTGCCGAGAGCAACTAGTCGCTCAAGCATTCGTGATGCGGTGGACCTCGACGTACCCTTTGCGCCCGACGACCAGCGTTTTCTCGGAGACGTCGGCGAGGGCTACTCCTTGCAGGCTCGGCGAGCACGGTGCACCGGTGCGGTCCACCGCGCCCGTCCCAACGAGGTAGTAGTCCTTCTTGTCGGTCGCCTGCGTGTCGCCGAAGAGGCCCCAGATGTACGGCCCGACGCCGTACGTCGCGGTGAACTCGAGGCCCTTGGGCCGGTGCTTCCCCTTCGTAGGCGAGCCTTCGGGCAAGGTCTGCGTGACGAAGCCGTTCGGGCCTTTGGCCCACCAGGCGACCCCGCCGTCCCACACGAGCAACGGCGGATCGCTCGCCACCACCTTCGGCACGTTGTCCAGATCGAAAGGGAGTGGCTTGCCATCGGACAACCGGATCACGTCGACATCCGTACGGTCCGCGTGTTGCAGCACGGTGTGGTCCGCGGCCGTTCCCCCGTGTTCGTACGGTCCGCGCGACTGATGCGTACCGGTCCACCGAGCCTCTCCGGTCCGCGCATCCCGGACCTCCATGTGCCAGGACCCGTTCGTTCGCTTCACGACGACGACCGAGTTCCCGTCACCCGAGACTCCGACGACATCTGCGTCACGCCACAGCTCGGCGCCGGTCTTGGCGTCCAGCGCGATCGTGGTTGGCGACTGCGCCGGGTTCGGCCAGCCAGGGCCGAACGGTGCGCTGACGGTCGCGAGTACGACGGACTCGGCCACCGCCGTGACCATCGTGCGATCGTTGGACGGGGTCACCACGGCCCGAAAACCCCAGACCGGATCGCCCGTCCGTACGTCGACGCCGACGACCCCACTCGTCGCCGTACCCCTGGGTGCAGACGCAGCGGAAACCGGCAGAACGTCGCCGGCAGCACGGACTGCCGGCCGCTGAATCAGCGTCGACGAGTAGCCCAGAAATCCAGGACCGACGACACAAACCCAGACGGCCCCCAACTCCGGAACCGCGATCGGTTGCTTGCCGTCGATCACCCACTTCTTGGCGCCGTCCGCCGCGCTGAAACAACAGACGCGAGCGTTTTCCGTCCCCGTGCCGTCAACGACCACGACGGTGTCCCCCACCAACCGCACCCGCCCCGGCATCGCCTCCCACGGCGTCACCACCGGCGCCTGCCAAACCTTCTCGAGCTTCAGTCTCGGCGCGGCCTTGTCCGCAGTCTCCCCACACGCCACAAGCAACGGCACAGAGGCAACACCAAGAAGAACAGTCCGACGACGCACATGCACCACCCGACCGTAACAAGCCACCAGCGCAACAGGTGGCCCATCGAAACCGCCTTCGAATGGCCCAGCGATCGCAGGCCGCAGCTGCCTACGGTCGAAGAGAACCATCACATCCACCACTGCAAAGGATTGTCATGCGTGCCATCACTGTCCGGGACCGCGAGGCCGAGGATTACGGGCTGTCCCTGACCGAGCTGCCCCACCCACGCGCCGCCGAGAACGACGTCATCGTGCAGGTCCACGCCGCCGGCTTCCTCCGAGGCGAGCCGGAATGGCCCGGGACCTGGGTCGACCGCGCCGGCCGCGACCGCACACCAAGCGTCCTCGGCCACGAACTGTCCGGCGTAGTCGTCGAGCTCGGCTACGGCACCACCGGTCTCACGGTCGGCCAACGGGTCTTCGGGCTGACCGATTGGGCCCGCAACGGTTCGCTCGCCGAGTACACCGCGGTGGAGGCCCGCAACCTGGCTCCGCTCCCCGCCGACGTCGACCACTTCGCCGGTGCCGCTGCTGTGATGCCTGGCCTGACGGCTTGGCAAGCGCTGTTCGACCACGCTCACCTGCAAGCAGGCCAAACCGTCCTCATCCACGGCGCGGGCGGTTCCGTGGGCTCGGTCGCCGTACAACTGGCCCGCGAGACCGGGGCCCACATCATCGGAACCGGCCGGGCTTCCGACCGGGATCTGGCCGGTACGCTCGGCGCTCACGAGTTCCTCGACCTGGACAGCGATCGCCTCGAGGACGCCGGCGAGGTCGACGTGGTGTTCGACGTGATCGGTGGCGAGATCCGCGACCGATCCACCGCGCTGCTGCGCCCCGGCGGCACCCTCGTCACGGTCGCCGACCCGCCGACCGTCCACCCCGACAACGGCCGCGCAATCTTCTTCGTCGTCGAGCCCGACCGCGAACAGTCAGCTCAATTGGCTGCACGCCTACGCGATGGAAGGCTCACACCCCTCGTCACAGCAGTCCGCGACCTGGCCGACGTACCCGCCACCTTCGCGGAGCGCACCCGCGGGAGAATCATCGTCACGCTGTAATTCCGGTGCATCGCCGAACTGCGAGGCCTAGATTGCGTGCCGTGAACCTTTCGCAGCTCGGCGCTCCGGTCGGGCCGATGGTCCGCATCCATGGCGGATTCGCCAACCGGATGTACCGGCTCGACACCGACCAGGGTTCGTTCGCGGTGAAGGAACTGAACCTCGCCGACCGCCGCTGGCCCTACCCCGTCGAGGACGTGTTCAGATTCGAGCAAGCAGCCTTCGCGGCCGGCATCCCAATGCCGGAGCCGATCGCGGCCGGCGACGACACACTCGTCCACCGATGGGTCGAGGGCGAGAAGGTACCCGAAGAACCAGTGTCGGAGGCCTACGCCTTCGAGATCGGCGAGATCCTCGCGCGCATCCACGCGCTAGACGTCGAGTGGCCCCACGAACCGATCGAGGAGCCGACGCCACGAGACTGGCCCGAACTCGCCGTACGGGCAGCCGCGACCGGACAGCCATGGGCCGACGAACTCGCCTCCCACGTCGAGACCTTCCTCGCGATAGCCGATTTCGTCGAAACCTGCGAACGACCAGGCCCCGTCGTACTCACCCACAAGGACATCCAACCCTGGAACCTACTCGCTCGAGACGGCAGGCCGGTACTACTCGACTGGGAACTCTCAGGGATGCTCGACCTGTCCGGCGAACTCGGCTCAACCGCACTAAGCCTCGCAAAAGGCCCTGGCTTCGACCACATAGAACCCACAATCTTCCACGCCGTCCTCAACGGGTACGTCGCAGCCGGCGGAAAACTGCCGCCATCCGGCCCAAGCTGGTTCGTCTTCATGATCAGCGGCTGGCTGGGCCACACAAGATGGAACATCCTCCGCTGCCTATCCGCCACGACAACAACCACCGGCCCCGACCGAGCCCTGTCCCAAGAGTCAGCCCACAACGGCATAACCGGCCTCCCGGAAATGTTCACCCACCTCCCAGCCCTAGAAACCCTCCTCCCGTAACTCTTTGGATCAGATGGTTTGTTGATCGGCAACCAATCACAGGACGAAAGATGACGCTGCCCACACCTACGCTTTTCACGGCCCGCATTCGGCTACGTCCGTTCGATGACGCGGACGCGAACGACCTCTTCGCGATGCACAGCAGCGCGTATGTGTTGCGCTACTGGGATTCACCGCCGTGGAGCGAACGCGAGCGCGCCGGGCGGTTCATCGCGGCTTGCCAGCAGATGGCAGAAGAAGGCACCGGGGCGAGGCTGGCCATAGATCGCGTCTCCGACGGAGCGTTCTCGGCTGGTGCAGCCTGAGCCGGTGGAATCCGGACTACCGCAGCGCATCGCTGGGCTACTGCTTCAACGAGGCGGCATGGGGCAACGGCTACGCGACAGAAGCCGCGCGCGCCATGCTCGGGTGGGCCTTCGACACGCTGGACCTGAACCGCGTTCAAGCTGAGGCCGACACACGCAACGCGGCATCCGCCCGCGTACTGGAGAAGCTCGGGTTCCTGCGCGAAGGAACGCTGCGGGAAGACTGCATCGTGAACGGCGAAGTCTCCGACTCGTGGGTCTACGGCCTGATCAAACGAGACTGGCGACCGTCGCCCGAGCCGGCTCGCGCCCCCTGAGCCGCCATGAGCGATGCGACCGCCACGGCACATCATCCACGAATCGCCAGACGCCGGCGTACTGCACGAACTCCTACCAGCCCTGCTGTTCAGCCTGCACAGAGGCCGAGCGCACAACTACGGCATGTCTTTCGCCCGCAGTCCGCCCGTCACCCGAATGTTGCACCGAACCAGGCCAGGACCCTCGGG
Organism: Kribbella sp. NPDC055110; assembly: GCF_053607525.1. Lineage (NCBI taxonomy): Bacteria > Bacillati > Actinomycetota > Actinomycetes > Propionibacteriales > Kribbellaceae > Kribbella > Kribbella sp. NPDC055110. The sequence continues at coordinate 281,099 of NZ_JBSGTS010000007.1, read as the reverse complement.
TGACCGTCACCACGTCCTGCTCGCGGATCGCCGGCTGGCTCGCCACCAACCACCCGGCCAAGGCTGCACTCATCAACCCACCCGCGGCGTCCGCGACCTCCAGGCCACGATCAATCGTCCCCTCCCGGCCGACCTGGTCAAGCTGCTAGGGCTCGCCAACTGCAAGGAGCACCGAGCGGTCCGAGGATCGCTCATCCCAACGCTCTACAACCTCGTCCCGCTGATGGACATGCCGTCGATCAGACAAATGCTGCAAGAGATCCAGCGCACCTCTCCGGTCCCGCCCCTGGCCAGAAAACAGCGAGCCGGCCGCGCGCCCAACAACGGACTGGCTAGACAGCTCCCTCCCGTTCGCCGACAAGCCCGACGCCGACCCCCTGTACGTCGACCTACGCGACAACGACCGGTTCGGATGCGTCTGCCAGTGGTACGTCGAGGCAGGCACAGCACCGGCGCCGTGCTGGACCAGCGTGAACGAGTTAATCAACGACACCGCGTGCGCCCTCACAGAAGGACGGCCCTGCCCTCCAACCCCACGCAAACACAGCCCTGCGCCCGACCCAACGCCTTTCTCCGCACCTGTCATAGGTAGACGAGGGCCACCTACGCTGGTCCGCGCCCTAAAGCCCGATCCGAGCAACTGAAGGAGCCCCCGCCAACCACTGCGTGCACGATGCAAACCCGCCGGATCCCTCGCCCGCTCGACTCCTAGGCTGGGCAACCCACCCGCCCGACGATCGCGGGGCGCGCACTCTCCCAGCCACACGCCCGGACCTGTAATCCTCGATCGCGGCCACCCAATTGCCAGAAGCCACGTGCACCGCGCCCAGGCGAGTTTGTAGGCCCCGTCGGACTCGAACCCACAACCCGCGGAAACTGGCAAGAATTCGCTCATCGTTCGTCATCAATTATGGAATCTACCCGTGATCTGCAGATTCACGCAGCTGGGATGCGCATCGGTGACCATACATTGCCATCGCCTTCTGCTGATTCTGCTGAGTTAAGGCGGACACCTGACGACTCAAAAGACCCACCGGTGGGTCCGCAGACGTCACCGCAAGCCCGCCGATGCTACTGACCGGCGCAGCCTCGATTGACCGCAACGACCCCGCTCGGCTCGGTGTGCTGAAGCCGCAGGTGGTTCAGCTTCGTGAGCCCCGACGTCGCAAAGACGCAACTGCAGAACGATCGATTGGATCTACTCGACAATACGTACGCCGAGGCGTTCCCAAGGAACTGCTGACCAGCGGCTGCGCTGCCTCACAGCCGCACTCACCTCGTCGAGGCCGCTGGCGCCACCAGCCAGGACACCGTGTCGCTAGTCGATGCAACCCTGGCTAGCGCCGCCCACCGCACCATTACGACGGCGTTCCCCCAGGCGTCCGCGGTCAGATCAACCTGGGCTTTCAGGAAGCAGCTGATCGGCGATGACCGAAGCGTGCCGACGCCCAGCTCAACGAACCGTTCTCTGCGCCCAAACCCCTTCCACGGATGACCAGACGGCTGCGAGGAACGCATGGACAACACGAAGCCCCGGCGAGATTCGCCGAGGTCGGGTGTGAGTAGGACACTTTGGTGGACCTGCGGGGACCGCGTTACAACACAAACGCGCAGATCAGAGACCCGGAACGACTGGTCAAGGAGCTGCCGAAGCAGGCAACTGAGCATGCACCAGCGGCCAAACCGCGGAATCGGGCACGAACGTCGAAGCCACTCAACGCCCAGGAGACCGAGCAGCTGATCGCCGGCTACCGAGCAGGGGCCGAAGTTGCGGGAGCTCGGAACGCAGTTCGGCATCAACCCGCAGGTGGCCGAGCTGATCCTGCGGCGGAACGGGATTGAGATGCGACCGAAAAGACTCTCACTGGACCAGGAGGACGGGGCTGAGCGGCTATACGCCACAGGGCTCTCGTTAAGCGCGTCGGCGAGCGGCTCGGCGTCAATGGAGAGACGATCCGCCAAGTCATGCTCCGGCGGAACGTACGACTTCGTGACCAACAAGGTCGGGCAATATAAGTACGGCGACCAACGAGGCGTCCCGCCCAGCCCGCCCCGCAGCAAGCTTGCAGCGGGCTGCGCTCCTTGACCAGAGTGATGTGGGTAGCCGTGCATGTCGCGCTGAGTACTGGCTTCAATGCCGCCTCGGCGTCCGGCAGCGAAGATTCTGCATCGCCTCGTGATCGAGCGTTTGACTGGTTGAGGCGAGCAATGAATACACGGATCGCCGGAGTCGCAGTCGGTGCGTTGATTCGTTACTACTTTCTGCGACCGTCCTCTTGGCAACGCTGTGTGACCGGTGCATAGTGCCTGCATAGCCGATGGTCGAGGCACTCGCCATCGTGGTTCCTGTGGGGGGAATGTATGGCTAAGCAGCGGAAGCATGCTCTGGGGTGCGCCAAATACTCTCAGTGTCGGTCGGGTGAATGGGTGGCACGTGAATCCGACGTGAGGGCGGTGTCGAGCCTTGGCAAGTTCAGGCGATAAGGCAGGTTTTGGTGGTAAGCGAGGGACGCAACTTGCACTCCTTTCGTTAGCATTCTCATTATCGATAGTCGGAGTCATCTGTCTCGCATATAAGGTGTGGCTGTCGGGAGTATTGACCCTGGTGGCCTCAGTGGCGTGCGCGATGGCCGCGGCCATCGTGGTACAGCGCGACTTTGCTCTCGGCTTCAAGAAAGAGCAGTTTGGACCGGGGCGTGCTGTACAGGTCCACGACTTTGAAGAATGGAAGGATGACACGCTAGCTGGGGTTGAGGTTGCACTGCTTTGCAAAGCGATACTCTTTCCGTCTCTCCTTTTTTCCAGAATTCGCGAATCATTAACGCCCTTGGCTCGCTCCACTCAATTTCGCACCGCCTACACGCTCCGACTGCCGGCTGCATACGCGAGAGCCAGATACGTCCCCTTCACACTGGTGGAGAAGGGGACCTTATTCGATGACTTCCACATCACCACGGGCGATGGCTCGGAGCTGCCGACACTGGCGTATGGGGACTACGTTCAGTTGGTAGCCGCGCTGCTGCGCTCGCTCGCCAACTCCGAGAGCAAGCTGGTGGGGCAGGAGTTCAGGGCGAATGTCGAAGAACGCCTGATGAATCTGATCGTCAGCCGAGCGCCTAGTACTGACGAAGATCGCGCGGAGCAGGGGGAGGTTGTAAAAGCAATCTCGGCGCTAGATTGGAAGAACGGGCAGACCAAAGCTTTAGTTATAGCGATCGCAAATATTCTCACGGTTCACTATGCCGTCATTGCTGAAGTGAAGCCTATGAATGAGAGTGAAGCCGCAGCGAAGCCCGACGCTAAAACTACGGTTAAGACGAGCCATTCGGAGCATCGCCTTATTATCACAACTGAACGCCGGATCTTGCCACATAATCGCCCTCGCTTCAGATGGCCTTATGTTGCATGGGTAATTGAACATGTTCGACGCTTCGTTGGAGTTCGTCCCGCCCAGTTCGATATCCCGATTGAAAAATCACATCTCTCCAAGAGCTATCACATGGAGTTCATGGGACCGCCGTCGACGTATCTGGCTCGGCAGACGTTAGATGGCTACGATTCCGAGCACTCTGGATATGCCAGACTTAGGTCTCGACTGGGGCAAAGATATACGCACCTCTATGTCAGAGATGCGTCCCGCGGATCGATCGAGCAGGTGCTGCGAATAGCATTCTTTGAAAGGACGCCGGGCTCGCTCGGTGCAGCAACGGTCTCGGCTCTCGCGTCGGCCGTGCTCATTACGATCGCCGGCATTCTCGCATCGTCGAGCTCGTTCCCCGATGCCGAACCTCGAGGCGACCTCATGGCCATCCTGCTGGCCTTGCCGGGAGTCGCGGCCGCTTGGGTCGGTCTCGATCGAGGTAGCTTGCCTTTTGGCGGGACAGCTGCTGCCCGGCTGAGCTCCGTCACGAGCTTCCTGCTATCTCTAGCTGCAGCGTCGTACTACCTGGGAGCGATCAGCAGCCCGCATTGGATGCACGGATTGAACATCCTTGGAGCCAGAGGTGTCTGGGCCTGGCTCGCTGGAGCAGCGCTGTTGAACTTCTGGTGGATCAGCTACAGCTGGCTTCGTCGTGCACTGCTATACGCCGCAGTTCTCGACCGCCCAACCGATCGCGCGGGTCGACTCCTTGAAAGATAGGCCGAGGCGGAACTATGATGGCGTGTTACAATTTCATAACAACTAAAGAGGATCGCGAGATGGCTGAGCGCAATGCTTCAGACGATCAGGGGGAGGGGTGGCGATCGGACTTGAGTACAGATCTTGGTTCATGGGTGCTTCCACGACGCATCGATGCGTCCTACTACGAAGCAGTAGGGACTGTGGAGGACCTACGGGGCTACGTAGCCAGTGACCAGTTCCTCATCGACATTGAACGTGGCTTGGAGGTGTCGAAAGAGCCAGACGAGCCCCCCACGGGCGCGGATGTAGAGAAGTCTGACTCAGACGATCCCGAGAGTAGCGCCTAGATGGGCTCGGCCTACGTCGTGGAATCGGACAGGTGACCGGCTCGGCCCCTACTTAAGTGCGGTGCCCGGCACAAGTTGCCCGCTCGTTGCCCACAAAGCTCGTTGTGGCCGCAGACGGCCGGCAAGCGGAGGTGGCGTACCGGGCTCCGTCAACAAGTGACGATCGCAGGTCGTCTGACGACTCTGCGCAGGGCCCGCCTGCCATAGTCTCTACCTACGCTCATCCGTGAACGCCGAGGCACACTACAAGCGATTTTCTTGTTGCCGACAACAATCTCGCACCACAGACAGTTCCATGCCCAGGCCCCCTCGGACATCGGCACAATGGTGCCATAATTCGCTCGCGCCTGACAGGCGGCCGCAAGACGCCAACGAAGCTGGGATCGATGCGCCCGGCAGCCTCGGGATGACGGGTTAACGGACCGTTGCCAGGTATCGCTTCAGTAACACGCCCAGCTACTGGCGATGCGCGAGCTCACAGCGCTACCGGCGGCTCGTTGGGGACCCGACGTGCCCAGCCATCCCAGAACGACTCCAGCGCGCCGACGGCGAGCGAGAGAGGTCGTTCCTTCGGGCGCCGTCATTCGTCCAAGTCGACAGCCTCATCGATCAGGATGTCGAGGCTGTCGAGCGCGGCTCGCTTCGTGGGGACATCGGCGCCTTCCGCGATGACGCGGCCGGCGTCATCAATGAGAGCCCCGCGGTAGTGACCAGCATCCCCACGGATGAAGGCAGTCAGATCGGATACGTGAACGTCGTCGTCCGCGGAAGAAATGAATACAGTCAATGGACGTCCCACTGGTAGGTCGAGGTCCTGCTTGGGGCTCTCGCCCTCCGATCCTGAGTCGATCCACGCGTTACGCTTCACCTCGTAGAGGCCAGTTGTGCCGACCATCTTGTCGTGGATGATGATGTCAAGACCTTGGACTTCGATGTCCCGAATGTGCATCCCTCGAACGAGCGGGATCGCGCGACCCACGTTTCCTCGCTTGATGGCCGTGATCAGCTTCTCAGCCATCTTGCTCGGGGCCTCAGCCAACCGAGATTCCTCGGACATCTCAAAGCCGCTGGCCAGCGAAGGCTGGGCATCATCTCTTGGCATCGGATCATCTGTGGCGACCTCGCCTAGTTTGCGAAGCAGTCGCGGTGAAGCTCCGTACTTGCTCGCCCGATCAACGAATGCCGCGGAAACCTGTCCCGGCCGCACCGCAGGCTGCCTCATGCCGGGTCGATCAGCGTTCATGTGCTCTCCACCATCCCCTCGGCGGCGGCCCGATGCGGTCGAGTGATGTTGCTAGGTCTTCCAGTATGCGCCGGATGCCCTCACTCTCAAGCTCAGGACGTTTCAGGGGACCGCTGAGTAAGACGCATCCGTTCGGTCTGCCGCTGGCCGGGAAGGTTGGGCTCGCGACCATGCCGTCGGGCTGCGAGGTTTGATGCTGCAAATGTCCCCAGGTCATTCCAAAGCGTTCCTGTGATGCGCGCCTCTCCCAGAGAGCACGTCCCTCGGCCTTTCCCTGTCGAACGAACTCAGCCCACTCCTCAGCAACGATTTCCTGATCCTTGAAGGCGGTACCGACGAGTCCTACACCCGACCTGATGAGGTGACGGGGTTCTTCGACGTCGGCGCCGGCCTTGATCCCGCCCACCAATCCGAGTCGCCGTCCGAACAGCCAGCTACGACGGCGGTAACAGCGGACTGTGGCTTCGTCCCAAGGGACGCCCAAGTCCACCATGCCGCCCGCTGCAGCGCTGAGAACCGACCGCAGATCTTTGTCATAGTCCTGGATCTCGCGAGCCTGCAGGAGGTAGTTCACCTCGTTGCTGGTGTCAACGAGGACGACAACCGCGAGCACGATTACGCTCGCGACCTGCATCTCCTTATGACCAGCCCAGAAGCCGCTCGGCAGATTGAGTTGCGCGAGCGTGACGACCACCGTCGAAGCAGTCAGTAGGAGCGCACGGGCGACCCTTAGAGCAACAATCACACTGCGATTCTGGTCTGATATCGGCTGACTGAAAAGTCCTGGCGTACGCGTCACTGGACTCGGCCAGGCTGCGAGCGCCAGAGAAGTTCGGGCACACGGTGCCGGCATCAGCCGGTTTACTGAGCGCGGCTCCTGGCTCCGTAGCGCCATGTAACAAACGGCGCTGAGATCCCGATACATCCCCCAGGGGAGGAGTCCACAATGCGACGCTGTCGGTCTACAACACCGGATCCGTACGCCGCGGAAGTGGTCCGCCGTCTGCAGGGTCTGCAGGAGATCGAGCTCGCTGCTCTCGTCAACGGACCGAACGCGCTGCGATGTGATGATGAGTGGCTCGAGCCGGTGGCAGCCTATCCGGGTCTGACTCGGCACGCAGGCAGACCAAACGGGTCTGCACGGTGGTCGGCACGCTTGTGCTCCCACGCTCCGAGCGGCTCGGCCGTCGTGGCGCATATGGATCCTGGACGCGGTAGACCGGCTCGGCGTGCTTAATGACCTGCGCTGTGTGTCCACGCGATCGTTGCCGTCTCATAGAGGTGTTCGGGATCCCGTCAGCACCTGTGCGGGCTATCGCACCCAATCTCCGGAATCAGTGCCGCAAGGCTAAGCACAGGCGTCCATGGGGATAGCGATCCGACACATCGCGCGCGGCGAGTGCGCAAGGGCCGATTCGGTCTGCGCTACCAGGTACTGAGATCCGTTGGCTTCTCAGACACTCCACGACTGCGAGGTCAGCTATCGCCCGCCTAACCTGCTCCTCATGTCAGATGAGTGCCGACATCGCCAGCTATTCGCCAAGGCCTGCGGGCGCAGGTGGCCCCCACCTCCTACTGAAGGAGCAGTGCACCATCGGGCTCGCCGTTGAGGTCGACGATGTTCTTGGCGCCAAGGTCCGGCCGGATGCGGCCAACCACCACAACGGGGTTGCGGTCGCGGAGCAGCTGGCGCAAGTCGTCAGCACGTATAGCGTCGTCATAGTCAATTCCACACGCCCCGCTTCATGCGGAGTTCCATGTGGCAACCTCCCGCCATGGTGTGGGAGCAAGCGGCGGCGCGGTGTTAGTAAGGTGTACCGACTACGAGCAGTGATGACATGGTCGAACTAGGCCGGCCCGAGAGACCGGCACTCGGCACCTGGGTGTCGGCCTCGCAGGCAATCAGCGGATCGCTGGACACGGTTACATTGACACCTTGTACTGGAAGGGGGCAGCCGGTGTTTGAGAAGGGGCAGCGGGTCCGTGTGTCCGCGGCCGGCGTGCCCGATTTCGCCACGGTCCGGTTCGTGATCCCCGGCGAGCAGCCGGGCTCATTCGATCTGATCCTTATTGACGACGACGAAAGACGCCATGAGGTAAATCTGGCCGCCGGCGATACGGCGATGGTCCGGGCTCTCGTCAGCGACGGGCAGGCTGACTCGGCCAGGGTCCTGGCCGGCATGTGGACGCGGTGGATGGATGCCGCAGCGACCAACGCGGAATCGAGCGCGATGGCGTCCACTCCGCTCAAGCCGTATGCGCACCAGACCACTGCCGTATACGGGGCGATGCTGCCGCAGCCACTGTTGCGGTTCCTGCTCGCAGACGAGCCGGGCACCGGTAAGACCATCATGGCTGGGCTCTACCTGAGGGAGATGCAAAGACTCGGCCTGGTCAAGCGAGCGATCATCGTCTGTCCGGCGAACCTGGCCACCAAGTGGGTCGACGACTTCCACCGGCTCCTCGGCGGCGGCCTGCGGCAGCTTACCTCAGCGACCGTGCGCGAGAACGCACTCAATAGCAACGACCTCTGGGTAGTCAGTCTCGAACTCGCCGCAGTCAACCCTGCTGTCCAGGACGCGATCCGACCGGACCGGGCAGGATGGGATCTCGTGGTCTTCGACGAGGCGCACCGGCTCACCCCGACCGCTGCAGGCTTTCATCAGGTCGGTCGGCTGCTTGCTAAGAACACCCCCCGCGCGCTGCTGATGACCGCAACACCGCACCGCGGCAAGGAGTGGTTGTTCCGGCACCTACTCCACCTGGTGGACCCTGCCATCTATCCCGACCCAGGCACTGATCCGAACATCGAGTTGAGTGCGCTCCGCCCCGGGCCGATCCACTTCCTGCGCCGCATGAAAGAGGACCTGGTCGACTACGACGGCAAGACACGGCTGTTCAAAGGCCGCACGGCCCACAATTACAGCGTGCCGCTGTCGCAGGTCGAGTACGGCTACTACCAAGCCGCCCTCGACATGGTCGATCAATACTTCCCGCCCACCGCGCAGCCTCTGGCCCGCATGGTCTACGGCAAACGTGCCGCCTCCAGCCTTCACGCCCTCGCCGAGACACTGCGCCGCAGACATGCCCACATGGGCCAGATGAGCGAAGCCGAGGCCGCACTTAATGCCGACCGAGAAGACCAGGGTGACGAGACCGAGATCGATGAGGCCAAGGTCGTGCACGCGGCCTCGACCGCAAGTCGCGCCGAGCGTGCCGGCATCAAGGCCCTCGTCGACCAGATCGATGCCACAGTCAACGACCCCACCGTGCAGCCGTCGAAATGGAAGCGACTCACCGACGATTGCCTCGGCAAGCACGGCATCCACCCAAGCAACACCGAACAGGCCGTCGTCTTCACCGAGTACGCCGACTCGGCCGAGTGGATCACCCAACGACTGCGGACCCAGGGGTACACCGCACGGCTGTACTCCGGCCGCCAGAGCAAAGCCGACCGCGACGAGGTTCGCAAATCCTTCATGCGCGGTGAGTTCCAGGTCATCGTCACTACCGACGCCGGCAACGAGGGCATCGACCTGCAGGCTGCACACGTCCTGGTCAACTACGACATTCCCTGGTCGCTCGTCCGGCTTGAGCAGCGCATGGGCCGCATCCACCGCGTCGGCCAGCACCGCGATGTCTTCCTCTATAACCTCGTCGCCACCGACACTCGAGAAGGCGAGACACTACTGCGTCTCCTCGACAATTTCGTCACCGCCGCAAACGAGCTGCGCGGACAGATGTTCGACAGTCTGTCGGCTGTCGCCGAGATCACCGGCGTCGACTACGACAAGTGGCTATCCGACCTCTACGGCAACGACGAGGCAAAGAAGCAGAACGCGATCGAGGCGGCCAGGGCGATCCAGGCGCACGAACTGACCCGGGCCGCCCGTCAAGTGCGAGATACGGAGCGCAAGCTCGCCAGCCAGGTCGACGCCGTCGCGGCACTCACACTGTTGCAACGCGACCTGTTCGCCCGCATCAACCCAGCCATCGTCGAGGCCTACCTCGACCGGCTCGCCGCAGCCAACCTCCTGCGCGCTGAGCCCACCGCCGCTGGCCCCGGCTTCCGGCGGCTCGCCCTCACCAGCGGCACGCTCCCTGCCAGCCTGGGCGGCGGGGACGAGGTCCATATCGCCACAAGTGGCGATGTGGTGCGTGAGGCCGCCGAGCACATCGACGTCGGCGACACCGTCACACTCGGCCCCGGCGAGCCAGGCTTCACCGACCTCATCAAGCTCGCTGACCACGTTCTCGCCGAAGACATTTACCAGTCCGGCGCGGCCGAGGACCCAACCAGTCTCACCCCGTACGACCTCTACGCCTATGAGGCGACCATGACCGAGAGCGACGGCAAACGTGCGAGCATCTGGGCCGCCCTGATCAAGGTCGACGATAGCGGCAACGCCCGCGCAGTGCGCTGGGAAACGCTCGCCAACCTCGTTTCGACCACCGGGCCCGGCACAGGGTCCCATCCCGCCCGGCAGGACAGTGCCGGTCAAGCCGCTGCCGCGGTCGCGGAGGATACAGTTGCCCAGCACCGCAGTGTCCGGACAGACTGGTTCGCCCAAGCCCGCAAAGACCTTACTAACCTGCCGCTCAGCCTCACTGACAGCATCAAAGACCGCGACACCCGACTCGCCCTCCGTAAACGACTCCAGGAGCAGACGATTGAGCGGCTCGGGGAACTCGAGCGGCTGGTCGACGTCCAGCTCACCGAACCAAAGCTCGTAGGCCGGCTCCGCGTCCTTGCCGCCGCCGACCCCAGCATCCAGGCCGAGATCGACGCCGAAATGGTCTCGATGAAGCACGTCCAACAGCTGCTGCAGAACGACGGCTGGACCGTGGAGGACGTCCACACCGAGGGCCGCGGCTACGACCTCGACGCCCGCCGCAACAGCCAGGCTCGCCACGTCGAGGTAAAAGGCGTGCTCGGCAGCGCCGCCAGCGATGGCATCCGGATGACCGGCAACGAAGTCCTCATCGCAACCCAGCACCGCAAGGAATATTGGCTGTACGTCGTCGACGCATGCGCCGATGGCATAGGCCGATTCTTCGGCGCCTACGAGGATCCCGCGACCCTGTTCGCCACCGACATGACCGGCGACGCGATCTTCCGCGTGCCTGGCAGCAGTCTCAAGAACGCCCCCGGGAGCAACGTATGACCCGCATGATCGAACGCTGGTTCCCCTGCGCTGAGGTCTCAGCGAACAGCAAGTCCGGGTGGGGCAGCGGCAACGCCGAGGTCGGCATCATGACCTGGTTCGCCAAGCGGCCGACCGCCCAGGCGAAGGCGGCCACGATCTGTTCGCTCCTCCCGTGGCCTGACGACGTCACCGAGCAAGCTCGGCTGCAGCAGCTGGTCCGGGACGCGATGACCGGCCGGTACGAGAAGGCTGCTGAGCTCCGCGCTGAGATCCTGCGCAGCTCACTGGAAGCCGTCAGCACCCTCGACCCATTCTCCGGCCGCGGGATGATCCCGCTGGAGACGGCACGTCTCGGCCTCCCCGCACAGGCGATCGACTACAGCCCTGTCGCGGTTCTCGCCTCACGGCTGCTTGCCGACTACCCGTTCCGCGACTGGGACGACGAGCCTGAGCTGCCGTATGGGCAGGCCAGCGATGCACTCGTCGACACCACACCACGGCTGGTGAATGACGTCGAGCGGATCATCGACGAGATCGAGGTACGCCACCGAAACGCGATGGGCTCTTACTATCCACCGATCAACGGTCGCGATGCGTGGGGCACTCTGTGGGCGGTCACGATCCCCTGCCAGGAGTGCTCCCGTCACTTCCCGCTCATCGGTCAGCTGGATCTCCGCAAACCGAGCGCCCGGAAGAACCGGGCCACCAAGTCCGCCTTCCACGACCCGGGTCAGTCGTACTACATCGACGCCGACGTCGCGACAGGCACCTGGGATGTAGTCGTTCACGAGGGCACCCCTCGGCGAGCTCCCACGCGGCAAGTGCCACCAGGGCGAAGCAAGTACGACAGCAACGGACGGCTTGCCGTGTGCTCGTTCTGCGGACATGCCCACGATCGGCAGGTCCAGATGAGGATTCTCGACGAGGGCCTGGGCCGCGACGCTCCGCTCCTTGCCGCCGACATCGACCCTGACGTGGGCAAATCCTACCGCGCGCTGGAGCCGGAGGAGCTCACCGCAATCGAAGCAGCCACTGCGACTGTTCGAGAGCAGCCGGGCTTCGGCCCGTTCCTCACCGCCGTTCCTGATGAGCGGATCCCCGCCGGCAACACCTGGACAATTCAGGCCACTGTGTATGGTGCCCGCATCTACGGGGACATGATGAATGCCCGGCAGTCCCTCTCCTTCGTCACCCTTGCCCGGGCGATCCGAGACATCGGCGCCGAGCTGGCCAAGCAGGGCAACAGCGACGAGTACGTGCGAGCCCTGACTGGCTACGCGGCAGCGGCACTGGCCCGCAAGATCCGACGCGCCACCCGCGGCTGCACACTCGACGTCAGCCGAGCTGGTGTTCATGACATCTTCGCGACGGAGTCGAGCCTCAACTTCTCCTTCGACTACTTCGAGGTCGGCCTGGCTGACGGACCGGGCAGCTGGCGCTCAGTCGCCGCAGGCACCCTCAGCTCGCTGCGGTCGACCATGCCCCCGCGCACCGCACAACCCACAGAGGTCGTCCGGGGATCCGCGACGAGCCTTCCCTTCCGGGGCCGGAGCATCTCCGCTGTTGTCACCGACCCGCCGTACGACGCAATGATCGACTACAGCGATGCCAGCGACCTGTTCTACGTGTGGATCAAGCGCGCCCTGTCTGAGTCCTGGCCAGAGCTCGGTATGACAGCCCACAAGTTTGGGGTGCAGGAGAAGCAGGACGAGATCATCGTTAAGAAGGGCGGCACCAGTAACAACGACCACCGCAACCGCCAGCACTACGACAAGCTGATCACCGAGGCCTTCCACGAGGCCCAGCGTGTCGTCGAGGCTGATGGGGTCGTGACGATCGTCTTCGGCCACGGTGAACCGGAGGTCTGGCAGCGGCTACTCACCGCGATCCGCGACGCCGGCCTTGTCCTAACCGGCGCCTGGCCAGCCAAGACCGAGCCGGGCGGCAAGGTCGGGTTTACCAACATCGTGACGACGCTGACCATGGCCTGCCGGCCGGCACCCGAAGGCCGACCCCCGGGTCGAAAGGGCGCAGTCGAGGCGGAGATCAAGGAAGTCGTCAAAGAACGCTACCCCGACTGGGAGCGGTGGGGCCTGGCTCCAGCTGACATGCTGATGGCAGCCGCAGGACCGGCGATGGAGGTCGTTGGCCGCTACAGCGAAGTCCTGGACGCCAGGGGCGAGATCGTCGACATCCACACCTTCCTGCCTCTCGCCCGCGCCGCGGTTCAGGAAGCGATGGCCGTCGAAATCAGCCACCAGCCTCTCGAGACCTTCGACGCCCGCACCCGATTCGGCCTGTGGTGGGTACGTCTATACGGCCGGCAGCCTCAGGCAAAGTCGGAGCTTCGGTGGCAGGCCCTGGCCTCGTCCCTCGACCTGGCAACCGTCCGCGACCTGGCGCCTGACGCGGACAAGGGAGTCCGATTCACGACCTCCCATCAGTTCACCGGCAAGATCACCGGCGACTCCGCTGTGATCGATGTGGCCCTTGCTCTTGCCGCGGCCTCCGAGGACGGGCTCAACGCGATGGGAGAGGTCCTCGCGGCCTCCGAGCGGTCAGCGGACGATACCTACCTGTGGGCCGCGGTGCAGTTCCTCGCTGACCGGCTTCCCGACAATGATCCCGACTCCATCGCCTTCACCCGAGTGCTGCGTACACGCAGTGGCATCTCGGCCGCGGCCGAGATGGCTACCACAACAGGCGCCCAGCAGCGCGAACGACAGAGGGACGACGACAATCAGCTGAGGCTCTTGTGATGACCCGCCAGAGCACCGGCAGCGCATGGTCTGTCAGAGCCCAAGAGAACTGGAGGAGATTGCCATGACGACGTCCGTCACGCCGTGGTGGAAGGCACTAAAGGTCCGCCAAGAGATCCTCAACGCCTCTGGTCAGATCGACGATGTGCAAATGTCACTCTTCCGAGCCGTCCACGGGATGGGTAGCGACACACCACCGTACGCCGACGCGGCCTACTACGGCGAGATCACGCACCCGACCGAGCGACTCACCGACCTGCTCGCCGAGATCGCCGTCCGAATCGGCGGCGGGAGCGACTACCTCAAGGCCCGCGCCGTCACTCGCCTCGACCAGGGCATGGGTGGCGGAAAGTCACACGCATGCATCGGCGCGTACCACCTCGCCGCCAACCCTGAAGCTCTACTCAGCACCGAGCTTGGCAGAGGAGTCGCCGCCCGCGCCAAGGCGAAGACCGGACGAGACCTGCCAGCCGAGCTCGGCCGACCACACGTTGTCGTGATGCCCTGCGACAACATGACACCAGGGGCAGGCGTCCAGCAGTACGACGGCCCGGCCGTCAGCCTCTACGAGCGATTTCTCTGGCGGCTCTTCAGCAAGGACTATGCGCTCTACGAGCGCTACCAGCCCTACTGGAGCGACAAGCACAAGATCGGTGAGGCCATCCTCGCTGTCAACCGTCCAGTCCTGATCATCGTCGACGAAATCATGGACTACGTCGGCAACGGCCTGGACGGCGCCGGCAAGCCCGACCTCACTGCACAAGACATCGCCTTCCTCCGTGCAATCCTCGACGTCGTCAACGACGTTCCACACGTAGCCATGCTCGTTGTGATGATCGCCTCAGACCACGACAAGACCGCGTTGTCGACCGGCGCCCAGGAGCGTCGAGAAGACCTCAACAGCCAACTCGACCGCAATGGCAAACCAGCCACCGTCACGGAGGTCGGCGACTTCGCCAACATCCTGCGGCGGCGTCTCTTCGACGCCGACCCGCCGGCAGAGGTCCTCGCCGCAACCGCCGCGCTATATCGGCCAGTGCTCGACGACAAGGCATGGACCAAGAGCGTCTGGGAAGCCACCGGCGCCGACTGGCGGCGGCGCTGGGACGACGAGGTGGCGGCCTGCTACCCCTTCCACCCCATGCTCATGAGCGTCGCGAAGGAGGAATGGAGCAAAGTCACCGGTTTCCAGCGGGTCCGGTCCACCATCCGCATCTTCGCAGCCACCGTCTACGCCCAGCAACAGCGCGGCAAGGCCGGCCAATGGGTCCCGGCACTCATCGGGCCCGGTGACCTGCCCCTGTCCGACAGCGCAGTACGCGAGGCCCTCCTGGGCAGTGGGCTCGTCGAAGACGAGCGCACCATCGCCAACTATCGCAGCCTAGCCGAGATCGAAGTCGTCAACCACGACAGCACGGCGGGCACCGCCCGCCGACAAGATCTTGAACGCCAGCCGGTCATGTGGAGCGACAGCAACCCGAGGGCGGCCGAACGGGCCGCAACCTTCATCCTCCTCGCCAGCATCGTCGGCACACTCCGCCCCGGCCGCGGCCGGGGCGCCAGCGCACCCGAAGTCAGGGCAGCTACCAGCGTCCCGGACACGAACTACAGCCTCACCGACGCCGACAGCGTCGTCGAGGGGCTCGTCAATCCCGACCATGGCATGAGCGCAGTCGAGATCATTCCCGGCCAGGGCAACAACAAGCCGGCCCGCTACTTCCTGTCGACCCGACTGACCCACCGAATGCTGGTCAACAACATCCGGCGCACCATCACCGACACCGAGCGCGATCAAATCCTCGCCGAGTTTGCGCAGCGTCTTTCCAGCAGCGGGCCCTTCCGCGAACTGAAATTCGTCAATGCCGACTCGAGCAGAAGCGCCACCGACGTCCTGGCCACCGCAGGCCTAGACACCGCACACACCAGCCGTCTCATCGTGCTCGACCCCGCCCAGTACAGCCTCCGAAACGGCATGGAAGACGCCACGGTCGCCGCGCTCACCGTCGCCTTGGGTCTGGGTAAAGGAACAGAGAAACTACCTGTCCAGTGGGCCAGTAGCGCCGTCTACGCAGTCGTGAACACTCAACGCCGCGGCCTTGCTCGCAGTCTGGCCGTCGAGTACCTCGCCCGCCAGAAGGCACTGGCCGCCCCCGAGGTCCAGAACGACGACGAACTCAAAGCCACCGGAACCAAGGAGCTCGCAACCGCGAAGGACCAGCTCGAGAAGGCCCTCAAACGGGCGTACCAGCACGTGGCCTACCTCGCCCAGCCGGATCCAGAGGGCGAGCGGTACCTCGACCAGATCACATTCGACGATGACAACTTCACCGCTCTTGACGGAACCATCGTCTGGAAGGGCCTCGCGGACCGAGACAAAGTGTTCGACACGGGACAGTTCGGGCCGAGGGCACTGATGCACAACCTGCGCGAGCAGGACTACGGCAAAACACTGTCCGACGTCCGAGCCGCCTTCTACGCGGCACCACGGCTCCCCTTGTTGTACGCCGGCGACCGGGACCTGCAGCAGGCGATCTATGACGCCGTCACCGAAGGGCTGGTGACGATCGTCGATGGTAGCGGCACCGAGGTAGCCGTGACGGCTCCCGGGCAGGTCAATCTCACCAGCACAGGTCTACGGCTTGCGAAGCCGCAGCCACAGACGTGCCCTGAGTGCGGACAGCCGGCGCACACTGGTCAATGTCCAGCTGCGGGCGCTGGCGGCGACAGCGGGATCGAGACCGGGACTGGACCAACATGGGGGACCCAGGGTGCTGCCGAATCCACCGGTTCCGATGATGAGACGCCAACCGGCGCCGAAGGCGCGACGCCGACTGTGAAGGAGCAGCAGGCGGCTTTCTCCTTCACCAGTAATCTCCTGGCTAACCCCAACAACGCTGACACCTTTGCCGCTTTGTTCAAAGCGCTCTACATGGCGCTCGACGAACGGCAGATCAGCTACCTGCAGGGCACACTTCAGCTGGTCGTTGATGCGTCAGCGGCGAGCGAGATCCAGCAACGACTGAGTGACCTGGGCATCAACGGCACCTTCAAGGACATCTAGCTCCGCGCTGACCTGATGGCTCCTTGCTCCGCGCTCAATCCGGGTCAGTTCGCCTTACCGGAGCGGTCTCGACTCGTTCGGTAAGGTACGGGGGATCGCGACAGATACCGCAGGCGTGGGATAGGACCGACTCCAAGACCGCGCAGCGAGGAGCGCGGCCGTGGAAAGGGCGCTTGACTCGAGCAGGACAGGCACGTCGGCGACCGGCACGTCGACACAGCAGTCGGAGAGAAGGTATGCCGAAGCACACCGTCGGATTCGTCTACGTTCTGAGCAATCCCTCCATGCCGGGCCTGGTCAAGGTCGGGTGGACTGGAAAGCTCACCGAGAGCCGAGCCAAGAAGCTGCAGACGACCGGTGTACCGGTCGCGTTCAAGGTCGAATTCAGAGCGCTGACCTCGAAGCCTGAAGCTGTCGAGGCGGCTGCGCACGAGACTCTCGCCAGCTTCCGGGTTTCCTCTGGCCGAGAGTTCTTCGAGGTCACACCGACCGCCGCAACTGACGCCGTGAGGACTGCTCTGGTGCAGGCCGCAGGGCTGAGTGCGTGGGATAGCGATGAGGAGTACATGATCGCCGATGGCGACCGAGTTGCACTCACGCTCGAAGCGAACGATCTGTTCGCGCTCTTCTCGCGTCCGCATCTCATGGCGCGGACGACGGATCTGGTCGATCTCTGGCAGGCTCACGCAAATGGTGATCTGCTCGAGTTGATGGGCACCGACGATGCTGGGTCTACCGCAGGCTTCAGCGACGGTGATCCCGAAGGCGATGTCGACCCGGTTCCGTTCCTGAACCCGGCCACGAAGGTCGCGAACGGCACACTCTTCGGCCGAGAACGGCTGCCGGCAGGAACCCGACTGATCTGGATACGCCCCAGCGCCGACGGTCGCGCGTGCCGAATCGCGATCTTTCAGGCGATCAACCATTGCCAAGTGATCGCCCGTACGTGGGACCCGCAGCTCGATGACCACGGTCGGTCGCTCCTGTTGAATAACGTCACCGCGGACCTCGAACAGTCAGGGATCGTACGAACTGTGCATGCTGTCCGCCAAATGGCTCCGCCACGAAACTGGAGCCCACGGGACCCTGTCTCCACTTCAGACTGGGCGCTGCCCGCGCAACGCTCTCGGCCGCCTGAGTACTGGATGCAGCAACTCGACAACCCCACAAACGGTCGAAGAAATCCGTAGCTGAGACGTGTGCCAGCTCCGCATCTGGCCCGCGGCATCGTCGGTCGCGTCAGTAGCTTTCGCGGACGCAGCCGTAGGTTCTGTCGAAGGGTTGCCACTTGACCGGGAGACCGTCGTATTCCTTCACGGCGGTTCGGAGTGAGATCTCGGCGGACGCTTTTGTCACCTGCATCGCGGTCAGTCCACCCGGTGCAAGCTACCTCAACAACAATGCGTCTGGTGCGAAAGACAATGTCCGGCAGGTTCTGAACCTGGTTACGGCGGCCACCTGTCCCTCGACGAATGGTAGGCGACTCCAGATGCGACGGTCGTGTCAGGTTGCTAGGCGCGTTGCCATCTTGGCAGGTGGAGCACACTTGAGTCGCTGATGCCCGCAATCGACTGCAATGCCTGTGTGAGGGCTACGTACAACTCCTGGGCGCTGTAGCTGCTGGGGTACGCCTCCTGTTCGACATCGGCCAGCCGTCAAGGCACATGTCGAGGAACGGGAGGGTCGGCCAGACTGCCCCGTGTCATCGCGCCCCTCGTGAGGGCGGCTGCGCTGACTCGGCCGCTTGATGGCCGGCCACACGGACACGCGACGCCTCGGCCCTGATCCGGTAGTTCTCGTCCAGGGCTTCCAACGTGGCCGGGTCAATCGGACGGACAAGGGGCTGCGAGAGCCAGTCAGCAATGCTGCGATACGGCACATGGACTCTAGCTAGAACTCGATCGAGCCGTGGCCCGGTCAGATCTCGCCACCCCGATCGGAAAGCTGAATCATCGGCTCGCACGGGGTCGTCCAAGTCAGGGAATCGTTCCCTTGGGCGATCGCCCAGAGAAGCCCAGCGGAACTCACGATCGACGACTTACCTGGACCTCGTCCACAGCTTGTGCACGCTGTCAGCCTCCAGACGTTCCATCCACACGGGATTGTTCTCGACCGAAGGATCGAACGCCACGGCCAGATCGAAGAATCGCCATTGCCCGGGAACGCCCAGCGCACCGACCCAAACCGCCATCCGCCCGCGCGACGAAACGTGGCGATCCTCAGCTTCGTCATCGTCCCACTTCGTGCCCGCCTGCCGGACCAGCAGTCGCTCACACGCGACCAAATCGGTCAAAGCGCCGCTCCCTCCTCTTTCGCCGATGCCACCTGCCGATATCCGCACGGATGACTGCACGGCCGGACCTGCACGCGCAGGTCGATCACGAGTCAGTTGACGGCTGCTCGGCCTCGGCGGCCTGTTTATGTGGGCTCGTGCTCCGCACGTTTGGCCTCTCGGCGTGCGCGTGACTCCTCGACCCTGACCCGTTCCTTCTCGTCGACCTCATTCAAGGTGGCGGCGTCGATCGGGAAGGGTGGCTGATTGAGTCGTTCGTTGATGCCGAGATACGGAATCGAGGCAGCGAGGAGCTCGATCGATCCGTGGCCGGGATAGATCTCGCCGCCGCGCTCGAACACCTGCACCATCGGCTCGTACGGATCGTCGAAATCAGGAAACCGTTCCTTCGGGCGATCGCCCAAAGAAGCCCACCGGAACATATCGGTAAGCACCTGTTCCGTCCGACTCCCGAGCTCGCGCCCAACCTCAGCCTCCAGACGCCGTAGCCAGCCTGCGTCAGTCTCGACCGATGGATCGAACACCACCGCCAAGTCGATGAACGGCCACTGCCTTGGCACACCAAGCGCCTCGGCCCAGATCGCCATCCGCCGCAAATACTCAAGCGCCAACAAGCCCCGCGATGCTGAGTGCCGTTCCTCGGCCCCATGGTTATCCCAGCCCGCCACCGCAAGACGCGCCAAGAGCCGCTCGCACGCTCCGGTATCCATCACAACCCCAGCCTTCCTTCGCCACGCTTACCACTTCGTCCAGATTCGACAGGCCGTCCGCGACCCAGAAGCCCTCCTGAGGCCGATGCCACGGCGCTGGTGAGTTTGCGAGATGAACAACTCCTCGAGATAGAGCCAGTCACTCCGACGGCTGGCCAGAGGAACGGGTTCACCGCGAGGCCCAGCGCAATGTCACCATCGAACGCGAGCATGGCGCGGGCGGCCGGGGAAGTCGCTGAACAGCGCCTTCCTGCGCACTGATGGCGCCGCAGCTCAGGTGGGTCGAGCTTGGTCGCGCCCGACCAGGTCGGTCGCGATCTGTTCGGGCGGTTCCACCTGTCGATCTGCACGCAGACCAACTGAGCGGTCGAGCAGCCTCCCAAGTCGATCACGAGTCAGTCGATGGCTGGTCCAATCGGCTCGTGACTCGGCGGGTTCAGAGCTCTACGGGCGCGTGACTGCTCGGCCCGAATGGGTTGCTCCTCGTCGACCTCGTCAAGACTCACTGCGTCGATCTCGAACGGCGCCTGGGCCATCCGCTCAGTAATACCGCGGAAAGGCAACGAGCCGCCATAGAACTCGATCTCCCGGTGACCGGGCCAGATCTCGCCACCTCGTTCGAACAGTTGCACCATCGGCTCGTACGGATCCTCAAACGCCGGAAAACGCTCCGTCGTCCGGTCGCCTAGCGACGCCCAGCCGAACATGTCCGTGACCACCTTTGTCGACATCGTGCCCAACCGATGCCCGATGCCGGCCTCCAGCCGCTGCATCCACGCCGGATCAATCTCTACCGCCGGCTCGAACGTCACAGCCAGGTCGAAGAACGGCCACCTTTCCGGCACGGCCAGGGCGTCGGCCCAGACTGCCATTCGGCGCAGGTACTCAGCCGCCAACAGCCCGCGGGACGCGGCACACCGCAACGCGGCGGCATCATCGTCCCAGTTCGCCGCAACCAAGCGTGACAACAGCCTCTCGCACGCCGCAATGTCCGTCACAAGCCAAGCCCTTCTTCGCTACACGTACCACTTCGTCCGGTCGTCACCGCCACGACGACCTCTCAGCTCCACGTTCGGACCGAACTGACATAGCCTCATCCGCAACTTCCGCATCGGCGGTGAAGGACTCACTGAGCCGACGTCGGTCCGCCAGGATCGTTGCCAGGAACACCATGTTGTAGGTCGACCGCGTTTGTAGGCACTGGAACTGCACAGATGCAGCGGGTGTCAGACCGCGCGTTCGATCCGCTCGAAGATGTCGGCGTCGGTCTCTCGCTGCCAGGCGGGTAGGTCGTCCCAATCGGCTACGTAGCTGGGTTTGGGGTCGGGGATGTGGCGGTGGATCTGTGCGATCCAGCAGAGTGCCACGAACCGGCCCTTCTGGTCTCGGGTGAGCTTGCTCGTGTTTCCTTCAGAGACCTCTACGAACGCCCGTACCTGCTCGTAGACGGCTGCGGCGCTCTCCCGCTCCCAATCAGGTGTGTCTTCCCAAGGTGCAACGTACCCGGGCTTTGGTTCACCGGGGTAGTGCTCAGTCACGCCTGCGATCCATGCGTCACGGAAGATGCGGCCCTGTTCGTTCGACAACAGCGTTGCTCCTTGGACGGGTGAGATTCCTACAGCGGCGAGCGCTCGACGGACACGAATGCCGAGGTGTCTTCGTTCAAGCGCAACAGCTGGGCATCGTGGCGGTGGCCGGCGACCGCGCCAGCCACCCTGGAGCGTGCCTCCTGTTCGGCATCGCCGAGTCGTCGTAGCGCATCCAGTCGAGGCATTGGAAGGGTCGGCCATACTGCGTCCGCGTCATTGCGCCTCTCGCGTGGGCGGCTGCGCTGATTGGGCCGCTCGCTGGGCAGCCGCACGGGCACGGGACTCCTCAGACCTGATCCGATAGTCCTCGTCCAAGGCGTCCAAGGTGGCTGGGTCGATCGGACGAGGGGGCTGGGACAGCCGGTCGGCAATTCCGCGATACGGCACGGAGCCTAGGTAGAACTCGATCGAGCCGTGGCCCGGCCAGATCTCGCCGCCGCGTTCGAGTAGCTGGATCATCGGCTCGTATGGGTCGTCGAACTCGGGGAACCGTTCCTGCGGGAGATCGCCGAAGGAGGCCCAGCGGAACATGTCGGTGACGACCTTTCTGGACAGCGTCCACAGCTTGTGGCCGCTGTCAGCCTCCAGGCGGTCCATCCAGACTGGATCGTTCTCGACCGAAGGATCGAACACCACGGCCAGATCGAAGAATGGCCATTGCCCGGGAACGCCCAGCGCATCGGCCCAGACCGCCGTCCGCCGCAGGTACTCAACCGCCAAGCGTCCACGCGACGCTACATGGCGGTCGTCAGCCTCGTCGTCGTCCCAGTGGGCCGCTACCAGCCGCGCTAGCAGGCGCTCGCATGCCGCTGTGTCTGTCACAACCCCAGCCTTTCCTTCGCTACTCGTACGACATTGTCCAGATTCGACAAGTCCGGTGCCACCTGAAGGTCATCTGTCGGGAGGTCCAACTTGGCCCAATGCCGCAGTAGATCCTTTACTTGCGACTGTGTGCTCAGCGGTGCTGTGTTGTGCGCCGACGGGTACCCGGCGAGCACCTCCGGCCACCCGTCCTCACTCCAAGCGCCAGGTTCGGACGACAGGTATGGCAAACCAGCCTCCATCAGCTTCGATTCGACGTACTCGTGCGCGAGCAGAGACCAGAATTGGACTCGGTTTTCGTCCGTGACATCGACACCGGACGCGACTCGTTCCCACAGGTCGCCGTACACCGCGTTCGGTGTGAAGTAGCCGTGTCTGACATCGCCTGGTCCGACTGCCACGTCGTGTTCGCGCTGGAACAGGTGTTGCTTCGCCTCATCGATCACATCGCGCGGCAGCCCACTGTTCTCTGCGAGCGCGTCCAAGTCATCGGTCTCGCGGATGCGTCGGTACTTGTCCATCTCCTCCGGCGTCGCGTCTTCGACGAACTCGTGACCGGCCTCGGCAGGTTCGTCGGTGCCGACCGCCTGCTCCGGCGTGGAGTCGATGCCGACGGCAACATCCTCCCTCCTTGGCGGGGCACTGTCACCTGCCAGAACCTCATCAGTGGCCAGCTCTTCATTCGCTGGTTCGACCCTCCCGACGCCGTCGGCCGGATCGTCAGGCTCCGGCTGGCTGAGAGCGGACCACCCGTCAGCTTCGACGGCCGGCCGTGACGTTGCTGGGCTGCTGCTGTCGGCCAGCGAGACGCCGTTTGTCGGTTCGTCGCGCGAGCCCTGCTCGCTGCTCCGATCGTCAACGTCACCGGACTCAATTGAGATCGGCGACTCTGCGTCCGCTTCGTAATGTCGCGGGCTGAGATACTGGAGTCGGGCCAGGGTGTCATCGTGGCGCATATGCGCCTGAAGCTCTGGTGAGTAGGACGCGAATGGGTCCTCGTGTTCCGACCGGGCATCGGCCGGCTGATCTGCCGCAGTCGATGACGGTTCGGCTCGCGGCCGCCGGTCACTCGTCTCATTGCGCTGCGCTGACGACCAACTCGAGTAGTCCGGCCAGTACATCTCGTCGAGCCGTTGCTCGAGTTTCTCGCGCGCAGTCAACGTCCGCGGCGTTTCGCGATCGGCGGCGCCGCCCTCGACTGCCGCTTGACTGTCCACGCGATTCGTCGGCCGATCAGATCGGCCTGCGTCAGCGGAGGCTGGCGACTCATCCTCGCCACCGCGAGCATCGTCAGATCGACTGGAACCCTCGCCTTGTGGATCGCCCTGCCCTGGGTCGTCGCCGCGACGACCTCTCAACTCGGGCACTCCATCCCCCATCCGCAGTCCACGCAGGCCAGAACTAGATGTAGCGCCTTCGCTACGAAGAGTACCGTCCGCTGGGCCGGAGATCGCCTCTGATTTACTGGTCGCGCGTCAGACCAGTCAGGCCCAGGCCACACGTCTGCGCGACGGCCTTGATCAACCCGACTCGCTCGGTGCCGTGAGTTCGTCAGCGATCGCACAGGCGACTGCATCCGCGATACCAGGAAGCCACGCCCACTGGCCGTTTGCATTGATCTCCAGGAAGTACCACCGGCCGTCAGGCGCAACTACAAAGTCGAGTACGCCGAAGACCAGGTCGAGGCGAGCCATCAGCTGGCCGACGCCAACACGTATCTCGTCCGGCACCTGGGCAGGCTTGTACGTCAGGGCGTCATAGTCTGTACGCCAGTCCAGTGCCGCTTGCGGGCTGTGCGCGTGGATCTCGACTGCGAACATCTGCGATCCGACCACAATGAGCCGAACGTCGTGGCGCTTGGGGACGAACTCTTGGAACAGGTGTGCCGTCAGCCGAACAGAGTCGTCGATCTCATGCGGCGCCACGAAGCGGACCGTCGGCGTGCTGACGGGACCGTTGGCGAAGTCGCGTCCGATGCCCTTGTAGATCACCTTTCCGACCTGCTCGGACGCGAACACCCGAGCCGCCGTCGGATCGTTCGTAATGATCGAGCGAGGCGAAACAAGACCCGACGCATGGGCGAGTCTCAGCTGATACGGCTTGTACGATGCAATGCGTTCGGCGGCAGGATGGTTGATCCAGCGACACGGCAAGGCCATGAGCACTCCGGTGAATCCCGCCTGCGCCTCCGTGGAGGCGAACTCACGCTCCTCGTCTGTCATGTCGCCCGGCAGCCGAAACTGCGTCGGTCGGCGGCAGTAGATGCCCCGAATACTCGTCAGGTCGACCGCGCGGCCACCATGCTTGATGACCCCGGTCCACCGGCCGTCGTAGTGAGCCTCCAGGACGACATCCATCGGGAAATCGGAGACGTCACAACGAAGGACCGGGGTCTTGGACTCGTCGAGCTTCTGAACAACAAGGTCGGCCGTCACGTCATTCGGGTTGGTGAGCACCAGGACAGCCGACTCGTCGCTCATCAGCGCGGCAGATCAGGCGAGCAGGCTGTTCGCGTCATCGTTGCCGTCCCCCGGCCGGCAGTGCTCGGCGGCCAGCACGCCAGGCTGGGTTGCCCAGGGCTGCCCGTCGGAGGTTGTGCTGATCTGTGTTTCAGGGTCGTACTGCGCCTCGTCCGACGCTGTCTGGTCGACGGTCGAACGCACGAGGTGGGACATACCGAACGGACGGTTGCTCATGATCGAGGCCTTTCTTCGAGAGGTCAGTCGGATTTGCTGTCGTTCAAGGGGAGGATGTCGATGTCCTCAACGGGCCAGTGTGCGTAGGTTTGCGTGGTGCCGACCTTCTTCCATCCCCAGCGTTGATACATCGCATGAGCCTGTGCACCCGGGCGGGAGATGAGACTCGCGAAGGCTTCCGGTCGGTCGGCGAGGAGAGCGTCGACGAGCTGGCGGGAGAAGCCGCGGCCACGAAAGTCCGTGTGGACGCCGAGCTCGATCACCGCGAAGAGGGGGCCTGAAGCAATATCGTCCGGCGGCGGGTCAGTCTTGACGCCGGTCCACCATCGTCCAGGAGGAAAGGTGAAGCCGTACGAGAACCCCACGAGCCGCCCGTCGGTCTCTCCCGCGACCAGGACGAAGCCGTCAAGGCCAGCATGCTTCGTGATGCGGATCTCGAACTGCTCGATGTCATCGTCCGACATCTCGTAGGGAGGTTCGGAGTAGGCGTTCGCGTAGAGCGGCTTGAGTCTAGGGATGAGATCGAGCGTCTCGGTCCCCGTATGGCGGGTCAGCGTCAGGGTCATGCTCTCTCCGAGTCGAGTCCGGCTTGACATGTCTGGTCGGCAAAACTGACACCTCGTGAGGTCCGCGATGCGCGTGCTGCCCGGGCTACCGCCCTGACGTGATGACGCGCGCGTCGTGAACCAGTCGCGGCCACGGACTCGAGGTGTGGCGTGAGGACCTCGGCAGCTCCGACGACGTCGACGGAGCTGACCATCGACCTAGCCAGCAGCGTCGTATAGAGGAGTCGATTCCGCTGGAGGTGCAGCGGGATGCGGTCGATCATGTCTCGATAGAGCGACTGGGAGCGAGTTGCATCGTCGAGTAGCCCGTAGGACAGCGCTCGAAGGCCGTCATACTCCGCGCGGTCATAGAAGTCGAGCCACTTCGGGTCGTCATCGGCTGGAGCATCCGGCAGCAGATTGGCCGCCTGGCGCTGCAAGCGATCGAACTGCGTTGGCTCGTGACGAGCGGCCCAGGCAGCGGCCTCACGGATGAGCAGCAGGGACCTCAGCCTGGGCGATGCCCAACCACTAGCGACTGCCGTTGCCCGTTGTGCGAGAAGCAGGCCCTCAGGGACACGGCTCAGGCTGAACGTTGCCTGATTCGAGAGGCTGCTGAGCGCAAAGACTTCTGTCTCGAGGTCGTTGGCCAACTGCGCTTGGAACAAGGCGTGCTGCCAATGGAGGCGGGCGACCGTCTGGTCGCCCCCGTCCAGGTTGAGCCACCCAGCCATCATCGAGAACTGCGCCGCCAGGGACTGTGCCTGCTGGGTCAGTTCGTACGAGGCAAGTCGCGATTGGACAACTTCGTCGGCTCGCCCCGCCAGCTTGACCGCGAGCGTGCACAGCGCATCGGTCCCGCCGTACTCATCACTCAACTGCTGGAGCCGCGGCACGGTCGCTCGAAGTGTCTCGAGTTCTCGCTCGGCATCGGCGAATCGCATTCTGTCCGGACGCTCGCCAAACGCGCTCCACACCGAGGCAGCAGCAGACGCGCCGACACCACTGAGGAATTGCCGTCTGTCCGTAGCGTCCTCCTTGCTTGGTGCCCGAGCCGGACCAGCTTTGGGTGCAAGGCCGGCAAGATCGCGTGGAATACCCAGACCATCACAGAGCGACCGGATGGTCTGAATGGTCGGGGTCGGGATCTTGCCGTTCATCAACCGCGAGATCGTCGACTGAGTCAGGCCCGTGGCCTCACTCATCCTCATCTGCGTGACACCCGTGGCAGCGCTAATGGCACGAAGTGCAGCAGACCAGTCCCAGTCGTTCAAGGCATCCACGACGTCTTCATGAACCAGTACGTCGGCCGGCACTTTGAACGTCGCGTTCGAGGGCAGGTCACGACGTGCGACGGCACACGCTCCACAGGCCGAGCCGCGGTTGTGCCGGCTCAGTGGTGCCTCACAGTGTTCGCATCGTCGCACGGAAACTATTGTCGCGAGCCCTCTCCGTTGGCGCTATGCAAGCGTGCATAACGCGGCCACCCACTCATGCGGATACGCATCGTGACCACGGTAGCCGCACCTGCACTCTCTGTAGTGTGACTGATCGTCCCAGGCACTGCCACCGCGCCGTTGCGGCGCCGCCCACGCCTTGCGCCCGTCCACGGACGCCCGCCCTCGATGTGGAGTCATCCGGCGATCCTGACTGCCAGGTCTGCTTGTGGCTCGACGCTCATCTGATCGCCGAGTGGACCGGACCGAGCGCGAAGGCCGAGGACTACGCGGCACTTCTCTCCAGACAGTTCCCCGGTCTCCACATGACCCGTGGACTTGCAATCGACTCCGCGGTGATTCACTGATGCGTCGATTCGAGCTGTTCAGCAAGCGCGATCCCTCCGGCGGTGTCGGAACGGGGATTGTTGCCATTGGCGTCGAGTTCCCGAGCGACGAGCAGGGCACTGCCTGGGTTGCGCTCAAGTGGCTCGGCGCAAATCCAGGCATCGCGTTCTGGCCGAGCGTTGACGATCTTCTCGAGGTTCATGGCCACCTCGGCGCCGCCGAGGTTCTCTGGCTCGACCCTGACGAGGCCGACCAATCCGAGGAGTCCAGCGCCGAAACCACCCAATGCCACCAGGGCTACGGTGCGTTGACGGCAGCCGGCAAGCGTCACACCTAGACAGCGCGGCCGGCGTGCTGGCAGATCCCTGAGCCCGCGCCGGTCGCGCCCACCAACAACCAACGACGGCGCTCCATTTCAAGGAGGACTTCGTGAGGCAGATGTCTGCCGACGGGGGTCAGTGGGCCATGATGGTTCCCACTGGAGGTGTATTTGATGGTTCGCAGAACAAACAGGCTGCTCATGGCGGCACGCGCGTACGTCGAGCGTGGAATCGCCGTCATGCCAGCATCGCCCATGGTGCCCGACCCAGCTGGTACCAGTTGGCGTACCACGTGGATGTGCGGTTGCGGCGACCGGTACTGCGAGACTCCTGGCGCACACCCACTGAAAACAGAACCGCTGACTCAGCTGAGGCAGGTATCGGCCGCCTACGACGTAGCCGCCACTCCGAACCTCCTGATCGCGTCGGGCCCGGAGGTTGCTATCTGGCGAGTTCCACTCGCGCCCGGCTCCTACGCAATGCGTCGACTCGAGCAGCAACGCCTGACGATCTGGCCGCCAGTCATGCGGCTACCGGACCAAGGCTGGATCTTCTGCACGGCACCGACCAAACAGCGCGTTGCGCTCGCCGACGTCGAACTGGTCCTCGAGGATGCGCCGGTCCTTGCACCACCGTCACGAGGACCGAATGGCCGAAGGCTGCGATGGCTCTGGAGCCCGCGCTTTCCTGCGGTCCCACTGCCGGAGGCAGACCCAGTGCTCGCGGCCCTCGCCATCGGCTCGATGGACGAGCTCCGGGTAGCTGGGGTGGCCGATGAGCACCCCGACGTGGCTTCCGGGCCGACTGAGCCAGCCCGCACCGGCCGCTGACGCTCGGCACGATCGATTCCCTCCGCCGACCGTTGGCGGCTGGTGCGAAGACGCGCGCGACGACCCGATCACAGGTCTGGTCGCCTGGCCCGGCTTCTTCACCCGCCTGCCCGGCCTGATCGCCGACGCCATCGGTCACGGCGACAGGGTGGGCCTGGCGATCGGCGATGTCGACAATCTCAAGGACTATGTCGAAGGCGCAAAGGCCGTCGACGCCCAGTCCTTCGGCCACCTGGCCGGCAATGCCTTCATGGGCCGCCTGGGTACCCTGGCCCGCAACTGGCTCTGGTGCTCGAGCCTCGAACACAGCTGCCTGGCCACCTTCGGGGGCGACGAGATCGTTCTCCTCGCGACGACGACGGATGAGCAATCATTTCTCTCCCACGTCGGAGGCTTGCGCGACCAGCTGTGCGCGGGCCTACCGCGGACCGTTTCGTTCGGCGCAGGCGTGATATCACCAACCGATCTGCCCACGACCGTGGTCGGAGACCACTGGTGGCGCGAGTTCACGGTCCACACAATCGGGGCGATCGAGCACACCCTCTTCGACCACAAGCACGCCCGCACGGCAGGAGCCGCAATCGCACAAGGCTTTGTCGCGCACGCATCCCTTGACCCGAGCCGCTGACATCCCGATGGACCAGCCAGTACGACGTCGCGACCGCACAGCCGACGGATCGGCTGCCAAGCAAAGTGCGCGCAGTCGGCGCGTCCACACCGCCGGCAACTGCTATTCGCTGACCTGTAACTGTGAACCCGCTGACCGCAAGCAAGCAGTCAAAGGACCACGCGCCTATGCCTACGTGTGCGGGCCTCTCCTCATCTGCCAACCCCAGATCACTCGCATCAGAGAGCACCTGACAACCTACGCGGCCGACGCAGGCCTCGAACTCGCCGCGGTCTTCGTCGAGGACGACTGGCTGTGCCTGTCGGCGTTCGAACGCCTCTTCGAAGCAACCATCCGCGACCAGGTCGACATCATCCTCCTACCGAGCATGCTGCACTTCACAGCCCTCGGCTCACCACGCTGGATCAAGCCGTCCTTCGAAGCAGTCACTGGGGCCCGCATCATGACGATGCCCTGACTCCCCTTGCCAGGGCCGGAGGCGATGCTTCAGGTCTCACGGCGCAGAATTGCACTGACTCGCAACCCGCCCTCAGCCTCACCACGCGGATCTTCGCTGACGTCCCTAGGACGCTAGCTTCCGACACTGCGCACAGCGTCAAAATCAGACGCCTTCGCCCGGCAGAGATGCCCCCCGCCAGATCCTTAGTCGCTGGGAGCCGCCTGCGCCACGCGAACTGCTGCGAGAGACATTCCGATGACGTAGCGTAGTTGTCCCAGCACTTCTCGAGGAGGCGGTCGCCATGGGCGTCTCGACGGGCTCTACGACGGGTCGCACGAGTACAACGATGGTGCGCCGCAAGGGTCTCTGAGCACGCTCGCGACCAACTACGCGTCGAATGCGAGCTCGCTCCGCGGCACCTAACGATCGTTGAACGGCGCCCATCCTGGCGCGAGGATCCCGGGCCAGACTGGACCAGTTCCGCAATCGCCCGCCTGCGCTACAACGCCACCGACAAGTCCTGGACGTTGTACTGGGCCGACCAGCACCAACGCCTCTACGCCTACGACCAAGTCGGCCCGTCTCAGAGCATCGACGACCTACTGACCGAGATCGACCGCGACCCCACCAGCATCTCCTGGGGCTGACCGCGCCTCCATAAGATTGCTCTGTCTCACGCGAAACAACTGGTTCAGCAGGAGTCGACGGCTGCGCGTCTCGTGTAGGTAGACCGTGCCACTGAGACAGCCACATGCTTCGCGTCTCATCGCTGACGGAGTTGGCGTCACGCTGACCGCCGTATATCGCTCCGTTATCGACCGTGAGTCGTCAGCGACCGCGAGCGGGTGTGCTCTGCCTTGTTTCGTTTAGCTTGTCTGCGGCGCCTATCGCTCAGACGGCTCAGGGAGTGGGCCGGGATCTTCCTTGCTGGCTTCGACTTTCGGATCGATCAACCCGAGGCTCGTTGGCCGATCGCTGCTGCTCGCCGGCGCGACGGTCGGGCAAGGTGGCAAAACGGTTCCTGTATAGGTGGGGCTAATGCTGCCGAAGATGTACTGCCCGTCGTAGATCACAACGCGGTATGAAACCGTTGACCCAACGGGGCTCGGAGTTTTCGTGTTGCCCCTCCAACGACCTGTGCTGTCCGTCGTGAAGCTCTGCAGCACGAACCATCCCCCCGTGCTCGTATTTAGTTGCTGAACGGAGCCGGTGCGTCCGCCATAGTTGATGAGCCCATGCGGCGCTATGGCGTAGCGCTGTGCAAACACATCGGAGTTGACGCCGGCAGCGCAATCGTCGTCGGTGGTCGGCAGTCCCTCAACCTTCGAGATCATGCGAATGTCGGTTGTGGGGGCGTTCTGGGGGATTGATGCGTCGGCTGGCTGGTTCTCGGCTGGTGTCGAGGTCCCGGTTGCAGGGGTCTCGCTCCGCACGGCGATCGCTGGGTTCGTCGGGGAGAGGGCCCCTGCGGGTTGCCAGGTCACTGGTGCGAGACTCGCGTTGTCGTAGACGCTCCAGGACTCGGGATAGTTGAAGTTGAAGAACAGTTTGTTCGTCACGACTCCGTCCGCGCGTTTCGCCTCCCACCGTGCGTCGACGACACCAGCTGCAGCGCAGTCCGCGCCGAGTGTGACCGCCGGGGACTGTTGAGGAGCTGAGATGTGCACTCGTGTGGGCACATTCAGGGTGCACGACGCTGCGGCTGCCCGCTGTCCGACAGCGTCACTGGAAGACACGTCAGCGGACAGGAGCCCTGCAGCTAGCAGCACCGTCAGAGGCAGTAGGGCAGTGGGCCGCGCGATCACCTTCGAGCGCCTAGTAACCAAGGTCATCCGCCTCTTCCTCCAGATTGATCCAGTCCAGGTACTGATCCGTCAATTCGGCGCGGTACTCCGTGCTATTGCCGCGGAGTCCGGCGACTGTCGCGGCGACGAGCGTCTCGACATCTTGGTAGGTCTCATGGGGGATCTCGGGCGTGTCATCGAACATGATGTTGAGGCCGCCGTCGCCACCCGGGCGGACTCCCAGGTGGCACCCGCTTGGGTCGAACGCGAACGGTATGAGCGGATCGCGTCCCCAGAGATCGGTCATTGTCCGGCAGCCTTCATAACGGACAAGAGCCTCGTCGATCGTGAGCGGATACCAATTGCCGATGAAGCAGAATCCTCCGGCTCCGCGGGTTCCTGTGCCGGCATGCTGATCGTATAGCTCACGTAGTGACGCTGGCAGGTCGCCGACCGCTGCGGCCCACCTGAGCGCTTCGCTCTCTGTGATCGGCGGTCGGAGGTCTGCCAGGATATGCGGGCTCCTCTGACGGAGCTCGCCCTCGATTGCTTGCCAGTCTGATTGGATGCTCATCTCTAACCCCTAGTACACGAAGACCCTGAACCCGTCCATCTCAAGGATGCGGTCATAGTGGTACCAGGTGCCGCGCAACCTGCCTTCGTCAGTGTTCTTCTTCGCGGTGATGTACTTAACCGAGTAGTTGGTCTCCGGGTCGTTGAATGTTCCTTCGTACGTTGATGCGAACGGATACTCATCACAGGATTCGTCGGACTGCTTCGGGAACCACTTCGAGCACTGATACACCGCACGATCACGTTGGGCCTTGTTCAGGTTGCCGTCGACGGTTCGTGTGAGGTTGTACGGGATGATCTTGTTGCTGCCAGGCGGGTTCGGCGGCGGCGCGGTTGAGTTCGGGTTGTTCAGCGCGTCGTAGATATGCTTGGCGACTTCGTCAACGACAGGGTCGGCCTTCGACAGCGACCAGGTGGGAACCACGCCCGCGAAGATGCACGCAGACGGAGTGAAGTCAGACCGCTGAGAGCCATCGCATCTGACGACGGTCTGCAGAGTACCCAGGTTTGCGATCGCTCCCGGGTTCGCCGGGTTCGTCGCTTCGAATTTCACCCGAAGGTTGAGTCCGGTCTTTCGGTCCGGATTGTCTGTTGTCTCGGTCGGCAATGGGACGGTCGTCTTGAACTCCAGCATCTGGCCGGCATCAAGATCGGCCAAGATCGCGTCTTGCGATGAACTGGGCTGGCTGCCGCAGCTTGCGCCGTCTCCCTCGTGGCCGTACACAAAGTCACAAGAGAGCCTGGCGATCAGTGTCGTGGTGCCAGGTGTGACTTTGCTGCGTTCTGGGGAATGGGCTTGGTCGACGTAGATGCGGACGACGACCTCGTTGGTGCTCTTCGATCCCCATCCGATGACTGTGAGTCGGTAACTGACCTTGCCAGTTTCGTACGTCTTGTTGTTGATGGTCTCGTACTTGTACAGGTCGACCTCGGTCCAGGTACACCATTGGTAGTGGTTGTAGATCCGCCCGGGTCCGTTGTTGGACTGCCACGCCCAGTAACTCCCCTGACCGAGACGGCGGCACTGATCGACTGTTAGGTATGTAAAGATGTCTGGGACGTCGGGTTCGCTAGCCGCGGCAAACTTGCTGTTCCCTGCCGTCGCTGGATCAACGGAGCTCGCATCGACGTTGTAGCTCTGCACCGTCTGAGCGGCGTACGCATTCATGGCGCGCTGGAAGTCCTCCGCGGTCGCCCCGGCCGGCAGCTTCTTCATGGACGGCACCGGCTTTGGTGGTGCCAGCGCGACCGGCTGCGGTGCCGTAACTACTGAGGCAGATGCCTGACGCGGAGCCTGCTCGGCCCCGGCCGAGGTGGTCGACGCGCTCGCAATGGAGGCGGAAACGAACAGTAGGGCACCTGCGGCCATGCGAAGTCTTCTCACAGAACAGGCTCCTGACAGAGAGGGCGGACTCGTCGCCTGTTCAATCGCGGGAAGTTCCCACTTCGTTACGGTCAGCTATGTGAACCATTCACAATCAGGACTAGGCCGCAGCCGCGCTGCGGGTCCTGACAGCTGGTCGTCGGCATTACTGTGCAGCCGAACTGAGGCCACCGTTGCGGGAGGGCGACCGGAGCGTACCCTCCCGCAAGGCGATCATCGGTTCGTTGCTGGGCGTGGAACCTGGTCGATCAGCGTAGGGCCGCCACGACCAGCGAGGTGAGTGCCCGGATCAGCGGGGCGAGCGCCGTGAGGAGCGGGGTGAGCGCGCTGATCAGCATGGTCACGTCCTTGAGCCGCGCTCGCGCGGACCGCCGCGTCCTCTTCGACGTCGGCCTCCGGTCAGTCGTCGACATAGATCGTCCCTCCAGGTTCGCACTCGAGATCCTGTTGATCTCGGGCTGCTATCCAAAGAAGGCCGAAACTTGGGTCGGTCTGTGACACCGAGTCTCCAGAAATTTCGGACCGCGGTGGGTCTCCGCCTGCTTCGGCGATGCGATCCGGCTCTCACCAGAGGTCGAGGTTGGCGAATTCTTGGTCTAGGGCCGCGGCTGCTGAGGGGTTGTGGATTCGGCGGCCCATGTAGACGTCTTGGGTTATGGAGACTTGGGCTTGGCCTAGGTGGTCGGCTATTTGGCGGGCGGATTGGCCTCGGCGGTCTAGGGCGGTGGCGGTGGTTTTGCGGAAGGTGTGGGAGCGGATCCAGGTTAGGGCGTCTGAGGGTGAGGGTTGGGATGCTTGGTCTACCTGGGCGCTGAGCGCGGGTGATGTGTCGAGGTTGATGCGATAGGTCTTGACGAGGGTGGCTACCAGTTCGCGGTCGAGCTTGATGCGGCCGTTCTCGATTAGCTCGAGTCTGGTCTTTGGCCAGCCGAGCTTCATGACGACCTGCTTGCGGGTAAGGCCGGCTTGGAGGCGGGCGGATCGGAGGGTCTTGCCTAGGTCGCGGCGGGCGGTGCTGGCTACGGGGAACAGTGCTCGGCGGAGGGCTCGGCGGACATTGGAGGGGTCTCGGAAACTTCCGAGGGAGTCGGCGAAGATGGGTTCGTCGAGGCGGACGCCGGCTGCGTGGCGTCGGCGGAGCATGGCGACGGCCCAGTCTGGGAGGGGTAGAGCGCGTTCGCCGGCCTTGGACTTCGGGGCCTTGCGGATCAAGCCTTGGCCTGGGACGCGAACCATGGTGTGAGTGATCTCAACGGCGCCGGACTCGAGGTTGACCTGTGACCAGCGGACGGCGAGCGACTCGCCGATTCGGACGCCTGCGCCGAGCATGAAGAGGACGAGGTCCGGCAGGTCGGCTCGTTCGGCGGCTTCGTCGGTGGTCAGGAGTTGCCGTAGGCCGGCGATCTCTTCGTTGGTGAGTGCTCGGGGCGGGTCCTTCGGGCGGGCCTCGATCGCTTCGACCTCGCGGACCGGGTTGACGGTCAGGGCGCCGTACCGGACGGCGAGCTGCATCATGCCGGAGACGACTGCGCGGCAGGTCTTCGCTGTAGATCGGCCGGCGTTGCGCTTGATGGTTCCGATCACTCTGTCGATGCGGGGTGTGGTTGCCTCACCGATCAGGAGTTCGCCGAGGGCGGGCCGTACGTGATTCTTGATGGCTGTGCGGTACGTCGTCGGTGTTCGCCGGCCCTCGGCGATGCGTTCCTCGAACTTCTCGATCCAGAGGTCGATGAGGTCGTTGACCTTGTCCGTTGGGCTCAGCTCGCCGGACTGTGTGAGCTTTGCGCGGTCTCGCAGCTTCGTGAGTAGGCGGTGCTCGGCTGCGGTCTTGGTCTTGGCGGAGGCGGTGACCTCACAGGTATGCCCGTCGTGGTCACGAAAGTACGCGGCGGCGCGCCAGGCGACCACTTTGCCTTTGTCGTCCTTCCTCTCGGCTCGGGGATCGGACGTTGCCCCACGTTCCGATCGGAAGGTGCGGTCTGCTCATCTCAGCCGTCCACAGTCCAGCTGCACGTGGGAGCTCAACGGTTGGGCGGGCCGGAGATCGGGCGAAACGAGAGCAGTGCGACGCGATGCGAAACGTCGCTCAGCAACGCGCAGCCAGCTGGCTGCGTGGAGCCGCCGAGTCCTCTCAGACGGGCATGCATCGGCCACTCTGAGTATTGGCAGAGTTTGCGCAGACCCAACTTTCCAGGTCGAGGCGCCGATCTGCCTCTGACCTGCGGAAACTTGTAGGCCCCGTGGGACTCGAACCCACAACCCGCGGATTAAAAGTCCGCTGCTCTGCCAATTGAGCTAGAGGCCCTCATCTGGTGAGGGGAACAGTGTGTCAGGTTTGGTGGGGGTTTGCTTGGTGGGGGGGTTGGGGCGAGGGGTTGCGTGGGGCGGCGGGTGGTGGTACAGATCGGAATTCGCTCGGGTTGTCCGGGTGCTGACAAGTCCTGCCGCGGGGGGAACCGACGGCGGGTTTGGGGGGATACATCGTGTTGTTGCTGCGTGCTGCGTTGGGGTCGGTTGCGGTGGTGGCGGTCGTTGGAGGGTGCGGGGCGGATCCGGGTACGTCGGGGGCGGGTGAGCCGGCTGCTATCGCGAGCGTGCGGGTCAGTGTGACGCCCACGCCGAGCGGCACGGCGACGCGGGGCACCACATCCGCTCCGAAGGTGAGCGTCAGGCCGTCGGTGACCACGACGAAGGAGGTT
This sequence comes from Kribbella sp. NPDC055110, assembly GCF_053607525.1. NCBI lineage: Bacteria > Bacillati > Actinomycetota > Actinomycetes > Propionibacteriales > Kribbellaceae > Kribbella > Kribbella sp. NPDC055110. The sequence continues at coordinate 245,323 of NZ_JBSGTS010000007.1, read as the reverse complement.
GTGGAGTTTCGGGTGATTCCGTTCAAGAAGAAGACGGTGACGGACAGTTCGCTGCCGAAGGGCGAGAAGGAGGTCCGGACCGTGGGGGTGGACGGTACGCGGCGGCTGGTTTATCGGGTCACGCATGTGAACGGCGTACAGACGGCTAAGCGGCTGGTTCGGCAGGAGGTGGCGAAGGAGCCGCGTTCGCAGGTGACGGCGGTGGGTACGAAGGTCGAGGAGCCGCAGCAGTCGGGTGGGTGCGATCCGAATTATTCGGGCTGCGTTCCGATCGCCAGTGACGTCGACTGTTCGGGCGGGAGCGGTAACGGGCCTGAGTACGTCGACGGTCCGATCGAGGTCGTCGGCTCCGATATCTATCGCCTCGACGCCGACCATGACGGGATCGCCTGCGAGTAGGTCACTCACCTCGGGCTCATACAAGGCGCGGCGAGCTGTTAGTCGATGACGGCTGTGGTGATGCGTCGCGGGGTGATGTCGAACATCGAGTCCTCGGGTGGGTTGGCCAGGTATGCCGCGCGGTGCTCCTCCGGGAGGTACTTCTCCACCATCGCGTTCAGCAGGTCGGCGCTGAGCGGAAGCAGCCGCGCCACACCCTGCATGTTGACGTACTTCGCAGTCGGCCCGTCCGCGGTCTGGATCGAGAGCGACAGCTGACCTGTGCCGGTCCGGTGCAGTCTGGTCTTCTTCGACTTGGCCGGCGTCATCACCTGGAACTTGTTGTCGTCAGGCAGGTGGCGGAACCACACCGGCGTCACGTGCGGCGACCAGCCCGGGTCGTCGACCGCCAGCACGGCCACCAGCGGCCGCGCCAGGAACTCTGCTACTTCGTCGTCGTCCATCGCTCGAAAACCCATGAGAACCACGTTCCCACCAGCCACCGACACAACTCCGCCATACTGATGTGTCGTGACGGGAAGCGAGGCGCGGTGCTCACGTACGTCCTGAACTCGCAGGATCTGGCGGACGTCCGGTTCGCGGTGTCGCCAGTGGCGGAGATGGTCCTGTCGTTGCGGGCCCTCCGGGATCCCGGGCGCTTCCCGCTGCAGCTCGGGTGGGTCCGCGCCGTACAGCCGCAGGTCGCCGCCCTCGACTGGTCTGTACTGCGTTGGCTCGTCAACGACACCATGGGCAGCCCGGATTTCCTGACCCCGCGACCGACCTCGCCGCTAACCCAACTCTCTGACGAGCTCGACGTGATCGCCAACGTCACCGCTCCAACGTTCGAACGGCAACTCGTAGCAGTCAACGGAGAGCTGCCAGAAGACCTCACTGTCGACAAGGTGGTCGTGGCGTTGAACCAGTACTGGGACGCTGTGATGGCGCCGTACTGGAGCCGCATGCGCACCCTCCTCTCCGCCGACATCAGCTACCGCGGTCACGTCGTCACCCAGCAAGGAACCGGCGCGATGCTCAACGGGCTGGGCCCCGCGATCACGTACGCCGACGGGCTGCTCAAGGTCGACCGCGTCGCCGAGCAGAGCCGCACCGAGCACGTTGACGGCCGCGGGCTCGTCCTGCAGCCGACCCTGTTCGGACCGCACGCCGTCATCCCGTTCGACCCCGGCGCCGAACCGCTCCTCGGCTACCCGCCACGAGGCCAGGCCCACCTGTGGTCCGTCGTCGAGCCACCGTCGCGCGACGACCTTGCCCAGTTGATCGGTACGCCGAGAGCGCACATCCTGCAGCTCCTGACCCATCCCCGTACGACGACTGATCTGGCCGGCGAACTGCAGGTGACGCCGTCCGCGGTGAGCCAGCACCTCCAACTACTGCGCCGTACTGGACTCGTCGAACCGCAACGCACCGGCAAACAGGTCCTCTACCGCCCGACGGAACTCGCAGCGCTCCTGACCGGCACGCAAGTCGACTGAGCCGTCAGCTATAGTCGAAACGTCCGCGGGAGCTCGCAGGAAGTGGGCTGAGAGGGTGACCGATCCGTCACCGACCGCTGAACCTGAATCGGGTAATTCCGGCGTAGGGAGGAAGCGATGGAGTCCGTGTGGGTGAACGGTGCGGCGGTCGACGTACCGCCGGGCAAGTCGGTGGCCGAGTTGATCGCGGAGTACTCCGATCGCGCCACCGGGATCGCGGTCGCGGTGAATCAGAGCGTGCTGACCAAGGCCGAGTGGGCGCAGACGACCCTGCGCGCGGGCGACCGGGTCGAGATCGTCAGCGCGACGCAGGGAGGCTGACATGGATGATCCACTGGAGCTCGGCGGGCGCACGTACACGTCGCGGCTGATCATGGGGACCGGCGGTTCGGCCAACCTGGAAGTATTGGAGGAGGCGTTGATTGCCTCCGGCACCCAACTCACCACGGTCGCGATGCGCCGCCTCGGTACGGGGCACGAGGGCTCGGTGCTCGACGTACTGAAGAAGCACAACATCGCCGTACTGCCGAACACGGCCGGCTGCCACACCGCCGCCGAGGCCGTGCTGACCGCGAAGCTGGCCCGCGAGGCGCTCGAGACCGACCTGATCAAGGTCGAGGTCGTTGCCGACGACCACTTGTTGCTGCCGGACCCGTTCGAGCTGCTCGATGCCGTGGAAGCCTTGGTGGCGGACGGTTTCACCGTGCTGCCGTACACGAACGACGACCCGATCCTCGCCCGCCGTCTCGAGCAGGCCGGTTGCGCGGCCGTCATGCCGTTGGCCGCACCCATCGGTTCGGCGCTCGGCATCCGGAACCCGCACAACATCGCGCTGATCGCCGAGGCGGCCAACGTCCCGGTGATCGTGGATGCAGGCATCGGTACGGCGAGTGACGCCGCGCTGGCGATGGAACTCGGCTGCGACGCGGTCATGCTCGCGACCCCGGTCACCCGCGCAGAGAAGCCTGCCCTGATGGCCGCCGCGATGCGCGACGCCGTCTCCGCCGGCCGGAACGCGCGCCTCGCCGGCCGCGTGCCGAAGAGATGGCAGTCGGCGCTGGCGTCGTCGCCTACAACTGGCCTGCCAGCGTTTTAGCCTCGGCCGCGTCCACCGCCCGGTCCAGCAGCAGCGCGGTGAGCGACAACGTCAGGTCCTGATTCGGTTGGAGCACCAACGGCTGGTCCCACGCGAGCGCCGGGCACGCGCCGACGTACTCACCGGATCGCACGAACCACGGCCACACCTGATCCGGCTGCAGCAACAGCAGGCTGACATCACCCTGCACGAACGCGAGCCATGGGCTACAAGACCCGAAGGCGGCATCCACCCCGTCACCGTCGGCATTGAGCACAGTCGTCTCCGCAGCCGGCAGTCGCCAGAAGAGACCGCCGTACCCCGCCTCGGCCCGACCCGAAGTCGCCGGGCTCTCGATCTGGATCGAGCCGTAGCGGGCGGTGAGGACACTGCGCCAGTCGAGTCGCCAACCACCGAAGGCGAGATCGCCGGTGAGGCGTCGACGTTCGACGAGTTGCGGTCGGCCTTGTTCGTCGTACCAGGTGATGTCGTCGACCAGCTCATGGTCGTTGACGGTGACGCCGCGGCTGCGTTGCTGACCGTGGTTGGTGAGGAGGGTCGGGCCTTGGCCGCGCACGTAGGTCCGCCCGCCCCAATGGGACGTGCCGTTGACCTGCGCGACGGCGAGCGAGACGCCGTAGTGATGCCGATGGTCGACCGGGCTGACCTCGGTGAGCGGGTGGCCGCCGAGCGTCCGGACCGGATGCAGGTACGGCCGCGGCGCGTGCACCTGCGGCATCCGCCGTCCGAACTCGTACCGCGCCAGCAACCCAGCCGAACTCTCGAGCGCGAAGATGTCCCCCTGCTGCTGCCACCCGATCTGATCAGCTGACGCCTGCGAACGCGGCTCCTGCGGCACCGGACCAGTGCTCGCCCGAACCGCCAGCCGGAGCTCCGGTACGGCGTCCGCCTCGCCCGCCCCAGCCGTGATCGAAGCATGCAACCGCTGCCACGCAAGCTCCCCGAGGTCCTTCTGCGGCACCCGCACAGTCGTCAGCGACGGTACGGCGAACCGCGCGAGCCCGATGTCGTCCATCCCGGTCACCGACAGATCAGCCGGTACGGCGACCCCGACCTCGTTGAGCCGCGCCAGCAACCCGAACGCGACCAGATCGTTGAACGCGACGACCGCGGTGACCTGAGCTTCGAGCACCCGCTCCACCGCGGCATACCCGTCCTCGATCGACCGGCCGCACTCGAGCCGGACGAGCTCCAGTCCCGGGATCTCCCGCTCGGCGACCGCGAGCGCCTGCAGCCGCAGCACGTTGGACGCACTCGCCGCCGGGCCGGACAGGAACGCGAGCCGCCGGTGTCCGAGACCGACCAGGTGATCGACGACGATCCGTACGGCGCGGCCGTAGTCGACCACCACCGACGCTACCTCCGCCGGCCCCTGGCGGTTGACCAGGATCACCGGCTGCACCTGCGGCAGGAGCTCGAGCAGCCGCTCCTCGTCCATCCGTGGCGACACCATGATCAAGGCGTCGCAGCGCCGCCGGGCCTCGATCGCGATCGCCGCCTCGGCGTCCGGGTCCTCGTCGGTCTCGGCGACCAGCACCTTGTACCCGGCCGCAGCGGACGCGTTCGTGATACCGCGCAGGATCTGCTGGAACAGCGGGTTGCCGAGGTCCGGGACGACCAGCGCGACCATGTTCGTCCGGCCTAACGACAGGCTGCGGGCCAGGTCGCTCGGCCGGTAGTTGAGCCGCTCCGCCGCGGCGCGCACCCGGGCGACGATCTCGGGTGCGACACTGAGGCGCCCGTTCATCACCCGGGACACGGTCGCTCGCGACACCTCCGCCGCCCGCGCGACGTCGGCAATCGTGATCGAGTCCTTCGGTGTCCGTCCCACCCCCGTATCCTCTCCCGATGGAAACCGGTTTCTCAACCCCTGTCCGCGGTATATCTGGTCCATGAGTGAGCTGGAGTATCCGCAGGTGCAAGGCGTTGCCCCAGGCAACGGTTACAGCCACGTGGTGACCGGGACCGGCCAGTGGGTCGCGATCTCCGGGCAGGTGGCGCTGAACGAGGCCGGGCAGTTCGTCGGCCGCGATGATCCGTCAGCGCAGGCGGAACAGGTGTTCGCGAACCTGGAGCGCTGCCTGGCAGCGGTCGACGCGACGTTCGCGAACGTGGTGAAGCTGACGTACTTCGTCACCGACATCAGCCACCTGCCGGAAATCCGCGTAATCCGCGACAAGTACGTCCCGGGTCCGAAGCCCGCGAGTTCGGCGGTGCAAGTGGCGTCCCTGTTCAGCCCGCTGGCCCTGATCGAGATCGAGGCCTTCGCCATCATTTAGCGCAGTACGTCGACCGCTACTCGAGCGGCCTCGCCGATCGCGGCGTCGACGCGGGGCTGGCGGAAGTCGCCGCGGGCGGCGAGCGTGAAGACAGCGATCGCGAACGCCGCCCCGCCGGGCAAGGTCACCACGCCGGCCTCGTGCCGCAACGCACCGAACGTTCCGGTCTTTCCTGCGACGCGTACGCCGTCGTGCGGGAAACCGGACGCCAACCGGTGCAGGAAGACCTGCCGGTGCATCGTCGTCTTCACGAACTCGGTCTGCTCGGCCGACAGCAACTCCCCCGCCCACAACCGCCGCAGCAACAGGGTCAGGTCGCGGGCACTGGCCGCTGACCCGTTCGCTGCCTCGTACACGCCGACCGGATCGGTCCGATCGTTGTCCGCGAGTACGGCGAGCGCCGCATCCGCATCGTCCGCGCCCGTACGGCGTTGCAGGTCTCGCAGGTTGGCCGCCGTACCGCGCCGGACCCAGGTACGGCGCAGGCCGAAGGACTCCAGGATTCCGGCCAGCCGGCGCAGTCCGACGATGTCGAGCAGTGCATCGGCCGACGCGTTGTCCGACACCGTCGCCATCGACAGGGCCAGATCGCGCAGGGACACCGTCACCGGGTCCGCGAACGCGGACAGCCCGGTCGGTCCAGCGGTTCGCGCCGACGGCTCGAGCGTCACCCGTTCGCGCGGATCCAGCTCTCCCTGGTCCACCAGCTTGCTGAATCCGACGAGCAGCGGAAGCTTGTAGACCGACGCCAGCGGGACGACGACATCCGCATCGAGCTCGACGCTCAGCTCAGGTTCGTCCAGCGAGACCGCATGCATCCAGCCGCGGACACCGGCGTCCTCGAAGATCCCACGGATCCGGGCGTTCACGACGCCAGCGCTTCCGTGAGCCGAGCCATCACATCGTTCGGGCGGAGGAACGGCGTACGCGTCCTCGACCAGACGAGGCGGAGACGCAACGGCAACGGATCGTCGGCCAGTCGGTGGCGCCCGACGCCCGGTGCGATCAGTGCCGGGTCGGCGGTCACCACGATCGCCTGACCGGCTGCCGCCATCGCCAATCCAGCGCGCTCGTCCGTCACCACGACCGTGCCGCCGTCGGGCCGGTGCAGTGCCAGCGTATCGAGGAACAGGTCCCGCGCCGCCGGCGCCTCGGCCCGCGGCCGGACCGCGATCGGCAGCCCCTTCAACTGCCGCAACGCCACAACCTCACCGTCCACGGCCGAGGCCGGAACGAGCGCCCAGGTCGGCAGGAGCGTTACTGGTCCAGCCTCCAGACCGTCCAGTACGACGGGATGCTGTACGGCGGCCAACGTCAAGCGGCCCGTGCTGACCTGATTGACCAGCGAACTCGTCGGCGCGGTCACCACCGTCACGCGACTGCCCGGAATCACCGAGCCGCAGGCCGCAGCCACTGCCGCGCCCGCCGATGGCGGCACCTCGGGCGCCAGACCGATCCGGATCTCGGGTCCTTCCGGATCACGCGCGACGGCCGCCTGGTGCAGCTCCTCGATCGAGGTCAGTGCGCGCCGCGCGTACGGGAGCAGCGCGACGCCGGCGGGCGTGAGTTCGACGCCACCAGCACCGCGTTCGAAGAGCTTCGCGCCGACCAGAGCCTCGAGGCGGCGCAGGCCCTGGGACAGCGGCGGCTGGGTGATGCCTACGGCCCGCGCCGCGTCGCCGAAGTGCTGCTCCTCGGCGAGCGCGATGAAGATCTGCAGATGCCTTTCAGTGATCATGACGTGACTGACCTGCGGTGATATGTCCAGCCAATCGCTCCATGCGCAAGAGCATATTCGACATGCCCTCGCGACCTCGCCTTGACTGAGGCCTCAGCGACGACGAGAGGAGACAGCGTGAAGGTGAGTCGGAGAGGGATGCTGGCAGGAGCAGCGGCCGCCGGAGCCGCGGGCGTGGCGGGGGCGATCGGCCTCGAGAACCGGAGCGAGGCGGCGACCGCGCAGACGGGCGGGACCGAGGCAGCGGGTAGGGCCGAGGAGGTGGGCGGGGCCGTCCGGGAGTCGGTGGAGCTGACCTGGTTCGGGACGCACGCGTGGCAGATCCGGTGCGGCAAGAGCGTCGTACTGACCGATCCGTGGCTGACCCGGTTCCACACCGGGACGTTCACCCCGGAGGGCGCCGATCCGAAGACGAAGCTGGTGATCAAGCCCGAGGTGATCGACCGGCACCTGAGCACCGCCGACGCGATCCTGGTCCACCACGGCCACTACGACCACATGGCCGACGTACCGTACGTCGCGACGAAGACGCAGGCCACCGTGCTCTGCACCGAGACGCACGCCAACCTGCTGCGCGCGATGAAGACGCCGAACGGCCTGCTGTCACCGGTCCGTGGCGGCGAGTACCTGCCGTTCGAGGGCTTCGCGATCGAGGTGTTCCCATCGCTGCACTCCTGCGGCGGCAAGCGGCACACGTACGCGTACCCCGGCTACCGGTACGACGTCCCGCCGCGCCCGCGCGTGATCGAGGACCTGGTCGAGGGCGGCACGCTCGCGTTCGTGATCACGATCGGCGGCCTGCGCATCCTCAGCCTCAGTACGGCGAACTTCGACCCGAACGCACTGCGCGGCCTCCAGGTCGACGTCGTACTGGCGGCTCCGGGCGGCGAGCCGGGCATCACCGATCGCCTGCTGCAGACGATCAAGCCGGTCCGGAAGGTGATCGCCACCCACTGGGACGACTTCGACAAGCCGCTCGACGACCCCGGCATCCCATGGACCGACCTGACCCCGCTCCGCACATCCGTCGAGAAGACGGGCGCCGAGTTCGTCGTACTCGATCACCTGCAGCAGGTCACGCTTTGACGCGGTAGTGGTAGCGCGAGACGGCCTGGAAACCCAAGCGGTCGTAGAGGATGCGGGCCGGGGCGTTGGCCTCGACCACCTGGAGCCAGACACGGTTGACACCGAGAGTTGTTGCCTTCTGCAACAAGCCGTGGATGGTCGCCTGGGCGAGGCCCTGGCGGCGGTGGGCTGGATCGACAGCGAGGCAGTAGAGGCCGGCCCAGTCGTCGACCAGAGCGAGGCGGCCGACGGCCTGGGTCTGCCGGCCGGCCGAGATCGTGGCGTACAGCGCACGACCGCGGTCGAGAATCTGCCGGGCAACGGGCCGCGCGGCCGGTCCGCCGTGGCCGTCGACCGTCCACCACAAGTCCATCCAGGCGTCGTCAGGCGCCGAGGAAATATTCACTGCGCTCGTCGGCTCGGGCAGCTTCGCGAGCACGTCCACGATCTCGGCGCACATCACCAGGGTCGGTGTGCGAAGCTCGTACCCGCGGGCCGCCAGGTACTCGTCGAGGTCGCCGGGCTGGGCCGCCGGACCCATCTGGAAGGACGGCGCGATCTGGTGCGCGGCGTACAGGTTTTCCACGTATTCCAAGGCCCTGTCGAGGTCGAACGGTGCACTCGCGGGCAGGACGGAGTTGGCTCGCATGGTGACGCCTGCGCTGCGGCGGACCAGCCAGCCGTCGAGCTCGGTGCTGTCCGCGGCGGGCCAACCCTGGTTCATGAGGGTGTCGATACTAGCTGTGGCGATCACTCACCAAGATTAGAACCGCCCGGATCGAAATGCAATTGATAGGATAGTTATTCATCGACTGCGGATCGTCGCGACCACGTCCGCGAGCAACTCGATGCCCTCGACAACTTCTTTCTGGGAGAGCGAGCCGTACCCGAACACCAGCCCGGCGGGCCCTTCTCCGGACACCCAATACGGCGCGAGCCCGTACACGCCGAGCCCCCGCTGCAACGCCGCGTCGCGCAGCGCATCCTCGCCGAGGTCGGGCGGCAGCCACGTCATCACGTGTAGTCCGGCCGAGACGCCGACCGGCTCGAGCTCCGGCAGCCGCACCGCCAACCGCTCGACCAGCGTGTCCCGCAGCGTCCGGTACCGCGGCCGCATCCGCCGCAGGTGCCGGTCGAACTCGCCCCGCGCCACGAAGTCCGCGAACGCCAGCTGATCGAACACCGGCGACCCTCGATCGTCCATCAGCTTCGCCTGCGCCATCGGCTCGACCAGCCACGACGGCAGGATCAGCCATCCCAGCCGCAACCCGGGCGCCAACGTCTTGCTCGCGGTTCCGGCGTACGCGACGCGATCGGGCGCGAGCCCCTGCATCGCACCGATCGGCTCCCGGTCGTAGCGGTACTCCGCGTCGTAGTCGTCCTCGATCACCAGCCCGCCCCACGCGACCAGCGCCGCCCGCGTTTCCGCCGACGCGACCGCTCCGGTCGGGAACTGATGCGCGGCAGTCACGAGTACGACGTCCGCGCCGGATCGTTCCAGTGCGTCGACGTCGATGCCCGTCTCCAGCATCGGTACGCCGACCACCTCGAGCCCGGCCGCGCGCGCGACCTCTCGCAGGTCGTTGTCGGACGGGTCCTCGACCGCGAGCCGCCGACGCCCGTGCGCGGCCAGCACCTGCAGCAGTAGCCGCGAGCCCTGCGCGAACCCGTTGCAGATCAGCATGTTTTCCGGGCGCGCCGCCGTACCGCGGACCCGATTGAGGTAGTCGGAAAGCGCTGTACGGAGTTCGATCGTGCCGCGTCCGTCGATGTAGGCGAGGCTGCGGTACGGCGTCTCGTTGAGCACCCGCCGTACCGATCGGAGCCACGCGGCGCGCGGGAACTGGGAGACGTCCGGACGGCTGTAGCGGAAGTCGATCCGCGGCGGACCGCTCGCGGTGTGAGCGGCGGACGCGGCCTCGACCACGGCGACGTCGGCGACCTGCGTGTACCCGCCGGCGCGGCTGATCAGATACCCCTCCGCGACGAGCTGCTGGTACGCCTCGACGACCACGCCGCGGGACAGGCCGAGGTCCTGCGCGAGGGCGCGCGTCGACGGCATCACGGTCTCGGCGCGCAGCAGTCCGGCCCGGATCCTGGTCCGGATTCCGCTCTCGAGCTGCTGGTGCAGCGGGACGCCGCTGTCGCGCTGCAACTCGACCAGGAGCTCGCCTGCTCCGGAACTGGTCCTCATTCGGCTCACAGAACTGGACCTTATCGACGTACCGCTTCGCTGTCAGGGTGGTGGAGACGACGAAACCACCAGGGAGCTGAGATGACCGAGTTTCTGCGCACCGGCGACGCCGGGTACGACGAGGCGCGCACCGTCTGGAACGCGATGATCGACCGCCGTCCCGCCGTGGTCGCCCGGTGCACCTCGAGCGAGGACGTGGCCGAGGCAGTCCGGTTCGGGCGCGCGGCCGGGCTGGAGATCGCGGTCCGCTGCGGCGGGCACAACATCGCCGGTCTCGCCGTGCCCGAGGGCGGGCTGATGATCGATCTGACGCCGATGAACGCGGTCCGCGTGGATCCCTCGGCGCGGCGCGCCTGGGTGCAAGGCGGCGCGCTGCTGGGTGAGCTGGACAAGGCGGCGCAGGAGTACGGGCTCGCGACGACGGCCGGGAACGTCTCGCACACCGGGGTCGGCGGGCTGACACTCGGCGGCGGAATGGGTTGGCTCGCACGGCGATTCGGGCTGGCCTGCGACAACGTCATCTCGTACGAGGTCGTGACTGCCGACGGTGACGTCGTACGGGCGAGTGCGGACGAGAACCCCGAGCTGTTCTGGGGGCTGCGCGGGGGCGGCGGAAACTTCGGAATCGTCACGTCGTTCGAGTTCCAGCTGCACCAGGTGGGGACGCGGGCGCTGATCGTCGAGTTCACGTACCCGGTGTCGGCGGGGTTCGACGTACTGCGCGGATGGCGGGAGCTGAACGCCGACGCGCCACGGGAGGCGACGTTCACCGCCAACATCACGGCGAACTCGTTGACGGTTGGATACGTGTGGGTCGGCGAGGGCGGGTACGGCCTGCTGCCGGCGTTCCGCGCGCTCGGTCCGGTGCGCGACGAGCTGGTCGAGGAAACGACGTACCTGAAGCTGCAGACACGGGACGACAACGTCCAAGGACACCGTTTTCGGCGGTACTGGAAGGGGCACTACTTCAAGTCGCTGCCCGACCAGGCGATCCGCGCGTTGCTGGACAACCCGGGGGTGTCCGCGAGTCTGCAGGCGTACGGCGGCGCGATCGCCGACGTACCCACGGAAAACGCTGCATTCAGTCACCGGGACACGTTGTTCGAGTTCGTCACCGCGACCCGGTGGGAGGATCCGGCCGAGGACGAGGAGTGGATCGGTCGGCTGCGCGGGTACGCCGCGACGCTGGCGCCGTACGCGAGCGGGGCGTACGTGAACACGCTGAACGACGACCCGATCCACCGCGCATTTCCGCCCGCGACGCTGGAGCGGCTGGTCGCGCTGAAGACGGCGTACGACCCGGCCAACGTGTTCCACCTGAACCAGAACATCCGGCCCGGCGAGCCGACCGCGGAGTCCGCTGCCTGACTGGTAACTGTGAGGAATGGACTTCGAGCAGGTCTTCGCGGACGTCGCCCGGACGATCGAGGGCGCCGGCGTGGTCATCATGGCGATCGGCCTCGCCGTCGTCCTGGTGCGGTACTGCTACGACGTCGTCCGCCCGAGCCGGGGCCCCAGCTCGTCGGAGAACCGGGCCGAAGGCCTCGGGAGCTACCAGCAGTTGCGGGTGAATCTGGGGCGGGTGATCCTGCTCGGGCTGGAGATCCTGATCGTCGGGGACATCATCCGGACGATCATCGTCGAGACCTCCGTCCAGAGTGTGCTGGTGCTCGGCCTGATCGTGGTGATCCGGACCGTGCTCAGCTTCGCGCTCGAAGTGGAGATCTCCGGATCGTGGCCGTGGCAGAAGCGCCGGGCCGACGCGGCATGATGGAACTGTGACGACTGAGCTGACGCCGGAACTGGCGGCGACGATCGATGCGGCGTTCGCGCGGCGGGACCGCGAGAACATGGGCCCGACGATCGCCTTCTTCGAGAAGCTGCTGACCGAGCACCCGGACAATCCTTACGTGCTGTACGAGGTCGGCGGGTCGTACGACACCGCCGGCGACGAGGAGACAGCGGTCGCGTACTACGAGCGTGCACTGCCCGGGCTGACCGGGGAGACCCGGCGCAAGTGCCTGCTGCAGTACGGCAGCACGCTGCGTAACCTCGACCGCTTCGACGAGTCGCTCGCGGTATTCAAGGGTGCCTGCGCGGAATTCCCCGAGTCGGACTCGCTCCGGGTCTTCAAGGCGCTGACCCTGCACGCGGCCGGGATGAAGGACAAGGCGCTCGCGACGCTCCTGCTGGTGATCGCCGACAAGGTCGACTCCGCCGAGATCAAGCGCTACGAGGCCGCGATCCGCGGCAACGCCGAATACCTGGCGGGCCTCGGCTAGGTGTACAGGTAGGCGTGCAGCTAGGTGTGCAGCTAGGCCTTGTGCGCGACGCCGCCGTAGATGGCGTCGCGGACGCCGACCTGCGGGTCGTCGTCGACGCGGCCGCCGGGAACGTGCCAATCGGCCAGCCGGACGACCCCCGGCTCGAGGATCTCCAGCCCGTGGAACAGGGACGAGATCTGCTCGACCGAACGGAACGCCAAGGTCGGGAAAGCGTCCTTGACCTTCTCGAGGAGCTCGGTCACGAGCACGTCGACAGCCCCGCCGTCGCCCGGGTTGCACGCGTGCGTGATCGCCAGATAAGAGCCCGGCGGCAAAGCGTCGACGTACTTGCCGGCGATCTCCAGCGTCTCGTCGTAGTCGGCGATGTGGTGCAGCATCAGCGCCATCACCAGCGCGACCGGCTCGCCGTCGGACAGCATGCCCGCGACCGCCGGGTCCGCCAGCACCTCGTCAGGCTTGGTCAGATCCGCCGCGGTGAACTGGGTCCGGTCGTTGTCCAGCAGGAGCGCCCGTCCGTGGGCGACCACGGCCGGGTCGTTGTCGATGTACAACACCGAGGCGTCCGCGCTCACCTTCTGCGCGATCTGGTGCGTGTTCTGGACGGTCGGCAGGCCGGAGCCCGCGTCGATGAACCGCCGTACGCCGGCCTCGTCGGCCAGCCAGGTCACCACCTCGCTGAGCCAGCGCCGGTTCGCCCGCGCCCACACGGGCGTCTCCGGCGCAATCTTCATGATCTGCCGGTACAGCTCACGGTCGGACTCGTAGTTGTCCTTGCCGCCGAGCGCGTAGTCGTAGACGCGGGCGACGCTCGGCCGGGTGGTGTCGATCCCGTGCGCGATCAGCCCACCGTCGTACATCGGCTGATCGGTCACACCGTCTCCTCGCGACGCGGGGGCACACGTTCACTACGAGGGTAACGCACACAGAGTCAGCGTTTCACCACGGCGAGTTCAATCTGTGTAAAACCTCAACGGGTGCAGGGGTTTCAGCATGCGCAGGCGACACCGCGCGGAGCTGTCAGCGGGTCGGACTCCCGGCGCTCGATCCCGTCCGCGGTCTCGATCGGCCCGCCTTCGCGCACCCAGTACTCGAATCCGCCGATCATTTCCTTCACCGGATACCCGAGCTGCGCGAACGCGAGCGCCGCCCGCGTCGCACCGTTGCAACCGGGACCCCAGCAGTACGTCACAACGGTCACTCCGTCCGGTACGACGTCCGCCGCGCGCGGCGCGATCTCGCGATGCGGCAGATGGATCGAACCGGGCACATGCCCCTGGTCCCAGCTCTCCTGGCTCCGGCTGTCGATCAGCACCCAGCCGGTGACGCCGGCGCCGATGTCCGCGGCGACATCGGCCGCGTCCACTTCGAGCGAGAGCCGGCCGGCGAAATGTGCGACGGCGTCGTCCCGCCCGGCAGCCGGGGTCCGCAGTACGGCCGAGGTCGTCATGTGATGCCTCCTTGATGATCGGGAGCCACCAGCGTCGGCGATCCACCCCGTACGGCGACAGTGGCGGAAATGACGTAGTACATCAAGATTCCGCCAAACCTCATGCCCGCTTCAGCTGCACCGCTTCAGCTGCGGCGCGACGTGATCTTGGCTCGCGCCCGGGCCACCTTGATCGCCTGCTTCAGCGTCTCCACGTCGTACGCCCCGTAGTGCCGCTGCCCGTTCACGAAGAACGTCGGCGTACCCGAGACACCACTCGTGTCGGCCGACTCCACGTCCTGCGCGACCCGCGCCGCCGCCACGTGCCGCTTCACGTCATCGTGCAACCGATCGGCGTCCAGACCGAGCCGTTCCGCGTACCCGATCAGATCCTTCGGCTGCAGGTTCTCCTGGTTCGCGAGCAGCAGGTCGTGCATCTCCCAGAACGCCCCCTGCGCGGCGGCCGCCTCCGCCACCTCGGCGGCGATCTGGGCGCGCGGGTGTACGTCGGACAGCGGCAGGTGCCGCCAGACGAAGCGCAGGTCGTCGTCCTGCATGATGTCGCGGACGATGGGCTCGGCCATCCCGCAGTACGGGCACTCGAAGTCGCCGTACTCGACCAGCGTCACCGACGCGTTCTCCGGGCCGCGGATGTGGTCCCGCTCGGGATCCACCGGGTCGGTCAGGTCGACCAACTGCTCCGCGTCCCCTAGCAGTGCTAGCGCTTTCTTCGGCGGAGACAGCAGCTTGGCTGCGCGGAACACCGCCCAGGTCAGCGCCGACGCGACGATCACGGCGGACAGCAGACCGACCTTCGCCTCGGCCAGCCGCGGCCCGTCGAACGCGATCGTTGCGATCAGCAAGGACACCGTGAACCCGATGCCGGCGATCGTCCCGCTGCCGATGACCGCGGCCCAGCCGACCCCCGACCGGATCCGCCCGCCGCTCACGCGCTCGAGCAGCCAGGACACCGTCGTCACCGCGAGCGGCTTGCCCACGACGTACCCGAGCAGGATGCCCAGCGTGATCGGCGACGTGAACGCCTGCCCGAGGAACGCCCCGTCGATCGTGACACCGGCGTTCGCGAGGCCGAACAGCGGGACGATCAGGTAGCTGGTCCACGGGTGGTACAGGTACTGCAGGCGCTCGTTCGGCGAGATCGTCGTCGTCAGTCCGACGGTCGCGGACCGTGCCAGCTCCGGCGTCGGCTGCTCACGGAACAACCGGAACAGACCGGTCGCCTCCTCCAGTTGCTCACGACCGGGCGAGTACGCCGGCGCCGTCAGCCCGATCGCGAGCCCGGCGACGACCGGGTCCACGCCGCTCTTCAGGAGGGCGGCCCACATCAGTACGCCGAGGATCACGTACACCCAGGCCTTGCGGACGTGGAACAGCGAGAGTGTCAGCACGATTGCGAACGCGACGATCGCCGCAGCCAGCGGCATCAGCTGAATGTCCTTGCTGTAAACGACCGCGATCACCACCAGCGCGAGCAGATCGTCGACCACGAACACCGTCAGCAGGAACACCCGCACACGATCCGGCACGCCACGGCCGACCAACGCGAGCAGACCGAGCGCGAGCGCGGTGTCGGTCGACATCGCGACACCCCAGCCGTGCGACCCCGGACCGCCGGCGTTCAACGCCAGGTAGATCAGCACCGGCGCGACCATCCCCGCGACCCCGGCCAGCATCGGCAACACGAACCGGCTGCGCTCCCGCAGATCCCCGAGATCGAACTCCCGCCGCGCCTCCAGCCCCACCACCAGGAAGAACAGCGTCATCAGCCCGCTGTTGATCCACTCCTGCAGATCCAGACTCAGTACGTCGTGCCCGAGCCCGATCGACAGATCGGTCCGCCACACCTCGTCGTACGTCCCCGGCGACACGTTCGCCCACACCAACGCCAGCACGATCGCACCCGCGAGCACCCCCGAACTACCCGCCTCGGTCCGCAAAAACGCCCGCATCGGCGCCGCAAACCCCCGCCGCCAGTCAGTCCGCCCACTCGAAAGACCGACCAACTCCGCCATGCCGCACACTGTAATCCGCGCGGCAAGAAGAAACCTGAACATCCCACGCGGCACCACGCACGGCTCATCCGCCACCTAGCTACGCCTCACCCCCACCGCACCCGCGCGCAGGCCCGCGCAGCGCGGCTATCACCGCCGTACGACCGCCCCGCGGCATCCGCGACCTGCACCAGCCAGCGGCACCCAACCATTCCCGCCGTTGACGCCTGCCATCACTCAGACGAGGCCGGCGTCGGAACCGGCTCGTTCGGGTAGAGCTCACGCCAAAGCCAAGCGAGAAACTCGTCGTCCGTGTCCCAGTCGTCGTACGCCGCGGCGACGTCGATCGCGCCCGGACGTAAGCCGTCGCGCTGCCCCTGCAGCAATTGAGTCAGCTCCGACTTGAAGGTCGCCATCCTGACGTCGTCCGGGCCGGCATCCCGAGCCCACCGAACGAGCAGTCGATAGTTGTCATTGCGAACCTCTGGATGGTAATGCGCCTGCACGACATTCAGAAACGTTGCGAATGGCACGTCTTTGTCTGTCAGCCAATACATATCGATGTCGGACATATGGATCCTCTCCGGATCACAGCGCCGTTGGCTGCTGTTTCGGTGGCACGGGGAACAGTGTATTGATCTCGTATCGCTGAGCTGCGGTGTTGATGGTGAAGGAGACGATGATGTGCCCGCCTTCGAACGTGGGAATCCGCTCAGCTTGAGGTTCCGGGAGGTCGGTCAAGTCCCGACCTTCAGCCCGAGCCTTGACCCATTCCTTCCGCGCCTTCTTCACTTCGGACCAGTCTCCGACGAGGCGGTAGCCCGAGCACGACTCATGCCCATCGGGCCCGAGCAGATCTGTGATCGGAATCGGAACCTGATTGGGTGCGCCGCCGCTCGTCCACGGCCCATTGAGTACCTGGTGGACATCGGGGTGTTTGACGGCGGCGGCGAAGGCTGCGACGAAGGCTTCTGGGTCGTGGATCCTGGTTGATTCCTTGGCGCAGTAGTGCTGTTTGGTTTCGTCGAGGCCGTCGATGCTCTTGGCGCGTTTGTCGGGGTCGGTTTGGGCTGGGTCTTCTAGGCGGGCTACTCGGTCGGCGTAGAGCTGGTCGTTGCCCATCGGGCCGTGGCGGATGTGGGCGTGCCCGGTGCCTTGGTCTACGGCGGTGAGGATGCGTTGGACCTGGGGCGAAGCATCGGACGCCGGCTCCAGCCACGGGCGTTCGTCCTTGTTTGCGGTGATGTATTCGGCTGCGCCTTGGTACTCCAGGACCCGTCTTACGTCGGGGTGCAGAGCGTCGACCACTTCTTGGGTGAGGGTCTTCGTGGACTCCGGCAATGCGCCGGGTGGGAGGGCCGCTTCGGCGGGGTCCCAGTCCTTGTCGCGTTCGGCGACGAGTTCGGCGTACCGGGATTCGGCTGGTTCGGATCTGTCGGCGTCGCTGGGGTTGGTGCCTGTATCTGCGTCGGCAACATCCTCAGTTCGAGCTACGACCGTCGTTGTCGGATCGTCCGCCTGCGCAGTTTCAGCGCCGATCCCACTGCCGGAGGCACCATCCCCGACCGAATCACCCGGCTGGCTACCCGGCTCATCGCCCGATCCTTCGCCGGATTCGCCCGGGTCGGCGGGGTCGGTGGTGTGGTCTGGAGTGTGGGCTTGTTGGTGCTGGGCAGGGTTCGGTTGGTCTGCCTGTTCGCTGGCCTGCCAGGGCGCAGGGGCTTCGTGATCATCGGCAGCGTGGGGTTGTGGGTTGCTGGCGGTGGTCTCGGGGTTCGGGGATTCGTACTGGAGGCGTGCCAGGGTGTCGTCGTGGCGGAAGTGGGCTTGAAGGTCCGGTGAGTACGACGCGAACGGGTCCTCCTGCTGCGGGTCGGCGTCGTGGGCCTCGTGTTGTGTGTCGGCGCTTGCCGAGGGCGTGTCGCGTTCGTCTACCGAGGGCTGGGCCGAGTAGCCCGGCCAGTACAGCTCGTCGAGGTGTCGGTTGAGCTTCTCGCGAGGATCGGACGGCCCCGGCGACTCGGCAGCCGAGTCAGCTCCGGCCGCCCGCTCATCCGTACGCGCTGTGTCGTCGGCGTCGGCGTCGTCCCCACGGTCGCGGCGGCCTCGAAGTTCGGACACCTCAGCCCCCAGCTCAGGCTCGAAACGGATCTACGAGAAGTAGTTCATCGGTAACTCTAAGTGCTGTGAGTCTGCCTGGTGTGGAGGCCTCATCTGGTGGGTGCTCGGTGAAGGGGGGCCGGTTTCGTGGGCGGCTAACACTGCGGGAGGTTTGGGCTGCATCATTATCGTGCCCTACTGCGTGACCATGCCCTGGAGTTTCCAGTGACTGAGCCTGAGCTTGCCCATTCGGCGGATACGTTTGCCCGGCTGGCGATCGAGTTGCATGACGCGCCGGGTGTCGAGGAGACGATCGATGCGGTGGTGCAGTTCGCCTTGCAGGCTGTGAACTGCACGTACGCCGGCGTGGCGCTGTACACGCGTGGTTCGCAGGCGGAGATCGCCGCGGTGACGGATCAGGTCGTCACCGATATCTACGAGCTGCAGATCACCGCGGAGAGTGGCCCGCTGATCGTCGCGCTGCGCGAACGCAACACGGTCCTGATCAGCGACACGACCTCCGACGACCGCTGGCCCGAGTGGAGTACGAAGGTCGCCGCGCTCGGGATCCGCAGCGTTCTCGACGTACCGCTGGCGACCGGTGACGGGCCGCGCCGTACGGTCGGCGTGCTCGGGCTGTACAGCTCGGAGCCGGAGGCGTTCACCACCGACGACGAGGCGATCGCGCATATCCTCGCGCGGCATGCGTCCGTGGCGGTGGCGTCCGCGCGGCACGAGGAGACGATGGCGGAGGCCGTCGACGCGCGGAAGCTGGTCGGTCAGGCGATGGGCATCCTGATGGAACGGTTCGATGTGGACGGCGAGCGGGCGTTCGCGATCCTCAAGCGGTACTCGCAGGACACCAACACCAAACTGCGCGACGTCGCTCAGCAACTCATCGATACGCGCAGACTTCCGCACTGAAGAGAATCTGACACCGTTGTCCCGGCGCCACCCATTGCAAACGGCTGCATACTGCGGGATGAGCCCGACGCCGGGATTTGTGCGGCCAGTACCGCGGACCGGGTCACATCCCGGCGTCCCAAAGACCCTCTCCAGCCCAAGCTAGTCTGACGCAATGGGTGAGTGGC
Organism: Kribbella sp. NPDC055110; assembly: GCF_053607525.1. NCBI lineage: Bacteria > Bacillati > Actinomycetota > Actinomycetes > Propionibacteriales > Kribbellaceae > Kribbella > Kribbella sp. NPDC055110. The sequence goes on along the minus strand of NZ_JBSGTS010000007.1, from coordinate 226,163 downwards.
GGCCGTTGGCGGGGCCCTCGCGGCAGGTGGCGTTGGAGATCCTGCTGGACGGGCCGTTGTCGCGCGCCGAGTTGTCCCGCCGCGTCGGCCTGTCGCCCGGCAGCCTGACCCGGTTGACGAAGCCGATGGTCGAGTCCGGGCTGCTGGTCGAGGTCGAGGGCGGCCCCACGGACGCCCGCGTCGGCCGGCCCTCGCAACCGCTGGATCTGGATGCCCACGCCCACCACTTCGTCGGCATCAAACTCACCGGCGACTCCGCGATCGGCGTACTCACGACGCTGCGCGCGGACGTCCTCGCGAGCGTCGAGCGCCCGATCACCGACGCCACACCGTCCGCCGTCGCCGACCTGGTGCTCGAGCTCACCGACCAGTTGGCAATCCAGGTTCCGGACGGTACGCCGCTCAGCGGCCTGGGCGTCTCGCTCGGCGGCCGCGTCGCGGATCGTACCGAGGTCCGCCTGGCGCAGTACCTGAACTGGGTCGACGTACCGTTCGGCGAGCTCCTCGCCGCGCGCACCAGCGTCCCGATCGTGATCGCGAACGACCTGACCTCCCTCGTCGAAGCCACCCACTGGTTCGGCGCCGGGCGGAACTCGGACCGCTTCGTCCTGCTCACGATCGGCGCCGGTGTCGGCTACGGGCTCGTCCTCCACAACCGGGTGGTCGACAGTCCGGACATCACGCTCGGCCTGGTCGGCCACCACCCGCTACTCCACGACGGGCCCCGGTGCGACCGCGGTCACCGCGGCTGTGCGCTCAGCCTGCTCACCGTCGGCGCAGTCACGAGCCAGGTCGGCGCGGCGCTCGGCCGGGAGGTCGGGTACGACGAAGCGCTCGATCTCGCGGCGAAAGGCGATCCCGCGGCGCGCGAGATCGTCGGCCGAGCCGGTCGCGCGCTCGGCAAGCTGATCGCGGCGTCGGCGAACTTCACCATGCCCGAGCTGGTCGTCCTCGGTGGCGAAGGCGTCCGGCTGGCCGAGGTCGCGCACGACGAGCTGCTGGCCGGCCTCCACGCCAATCGGCACCCGTCCGCCGCCGAGCTGACGATGGTCCTGCAGCCTGCCGACTTCGGCGAATGGGCCCGCGGTGCCGCCGTGGTCGCGATCCAGACCTTCGTTCTCGGAACTGAGTAACTGGCTATTTCTCCATAGACAGTTACACTACCGTCATGATGAGGCGATGGCTGGAAGGCTGGCGGTTGTGCCGCGGCCTGGCGCCGGTGATCGAGTACGACGACGCGTACGCCGCCGTACTCCGACTTCCCGGACGCGACCGCGAACTGTTCACCCGCACCGACGACCCGACGACCGTGGACCGGCTCGCCCGCGACCTGCCCGCGAACACCTGGCTGACCGTCACCACGCAGCACGGCGACGAGATCGCCCGCCTGCTCGCCGCGGCCGGGACGCTGCCGTTCGAAGAGCAAAAGACGCTGATGTCGATCGACCTGCTCTCGCACCCGCGCGCGACGGCCGAGATCGAGACCGACGGGCCACTGGAGTACGTGAAAGTCCTTGTGGACGGCACTATCGCGGCGCATGGCATGGTGGCGATCGTCGGCGACGACGCTGTCATGCACGACATCCAGACCGATCCGGCGTACCGGCGACGGGGGCTCGGCAGCGTGGTGATGGGTGCACTGGCCGCGCGAGCGGTCGAACGTGGCGCCCGGACCGGACTGTTGATGGCCACGACCGACGGGTTGCACCTTTACCGCAAGATCGGCTGGTCGTCGGAGGCCACGATGGTGACGGCGTCAGGCGTTGCGGACCCGCGCCCGGTGAGCGGCGACCTTGGCGCGGTTCTGACAGGCGGTTGAGCAGAAACGCTGGTTTCCGTTCCGGGTCGAGTCCAGGAACAGGTCGTCGCAGCGCTCGGCCTCGCACCGGTGGAGCCGCTCCGCCTCGTCGCTCCCGAGCAGCATCGCGACGGCGGTGGCGAACTCGGCCAACCAACCGGCCGCGTCGTCGGGACTGCCGAAACGCAGGTGCCAGGGCGCGCCGCCGTCGCGGGTCAACTGCGGCGCGGCCTTGGTCTCCCTGAGCAACGCGTTCACCACTTCGACGGCCCGATCGACGTCGGGGAGGCGGCCGAGGGCGTCGTACAACGTTTTCCCGCCGGCGACGTAGTCGGCGGGATCTACGGCCGGCGGGCGGTTGGTCGTCAGCCGCAGTACGGCGTCGACGGCCGCGGCGTCCGGCGGAGCTGCCGGGCGTCCCTGTCGCTCGGTGGATCCGAAGGTGTTGGCCAGCGCGATCGCGGCCTGCAACGACGCCTGCAGATGATCGGTGGCTTGCACCCCGCCAGTATCGCTCATGCTTGTGGAGGAGGTCCGTCATACCAGGGTCGTAGGCAGACATCCGTCCGCACTCCGATGATCCTGATCGTTGCCAGAAACAACAATGACGGGTATGACCCTGGTTCAGTCCCGCCACCGCCCGGCAGTATGTGGGATCACCGGCCCGTCGGAGGCCGTCGTCGACCTGTCGGCCGTCCGCGACAACGTCGGAAACTTCAGAAAACGTGTTCCGCAGCAGGTTCTGGCCATGGTCAAGGCCGACGCCTTCGGGCACGGCACCGCACCGGTGGCTCGGGCAGCCGTCAAGGCCGGCGCGACGATCTTCGGCGACGGATCCCACGGCGAACCTACCGTGGCCGACTGGGCCGGGTGGGCCGGCACGATCCCGGACGACATCTACTGCGGCATCGGCTCCCGCGTGCGCGGGAGCTACGAATGAAGGTCGCGGTGGTGATGGGTGGGGCGAGTCCAGAGCGCGACGTGTCGCTGGCCAGCGGCAAGGGCATCCTGAAGGCGGTCGAACTGCTCGGCCACATGGCGATCCCGCTGGTGATCGATGCCGAGGGCAACTGGGTGGACGGACAGCACGAGGCTATCGAGCTACTGCAGGCGTGCGATGTCACGCTCCCGGCGTTGCACGGCGAGGACGGCCGCCTGCAGGGCTTCCTCGAACAGCTGCACATCCCGTACATCGGCAGCGGGATCGCGGCCAGCGCGGTCGGGCTGGACAAGCACCTCACTAAGGCAGTCCTGAAGGCCCACGGGATCCCGGTGACGCCAGGCGTCACGCTGCGCGGCGCCGAGCTGACCGACACCGAAGCGGCGCTGCAGATGCTGAAGGTGGCCGGCGTGGACTTCCCGCTGTTCGTGAAGCCCGCGAACGGCGGCTCGAGTCTCGGCGTGACCCGCGCGACGGACCTGCCGACACTGCTGGCCGCGATCGCAGAGGCGACCGCATTAGGCCCGCGGGTCCTGGTGGAGCGCGAGATGGTGGGTCGCGAGATCGACCTCGCGGTGCTGCAGTTCCCGGACGGGCGGGTGGAGACCGCGCCGGCGCTGGAGATCCATCCGGATCCGGGGCAGCCGTTCTTCGACGCGACCGCGAAGTACGACAGCAGCGCCACGCGATTCGTCGTACCAGCACGGATCGATCCCGAACTGGCGGTGCGACTGCGGCGTACAGCGATCGACGTGTTCGAGGTACTCGGCTGCGAAGGGCTGGCCCGAGTGGACTTCTTCGTACCGCGCGACGGTGAGCCGGTCGTCAACGAGATCAACACGTTCCCCGGATTCACGCCGGCGTCGCAGTTCCCGCGGATGTGGGCCGCGGCCGGGATGTCGTACGCCGAGGTCGTCGACACCCTGATCCGTACCGCGGTGGCGCGCGGATGACTGTGTTATTGAGCGACGACCGGATCACCAGCATCCCCGCGATCGAGAACCGTGAACTACCCGACCGAGTGGTGGCACTGGTCGTACGGCGACCGCTACTGGGCCTTCCTGGAGAACCACCCACCGCCCTCAACGGCCCTCGGTGTGGTGCGGTGAAGGTGCAGGGCGTGCTTTTGGACAGGATGTGTCGGTTGGCGGCGACGGTGGTGACTGCGGACAGGAACTGGTGACTGGAGACAGGAAATGCCAAGTCCGCGGCCCCCACAACCTGTCCCGGGTCCCCGGCTGAGGCGACGGCCACCCACACACCGGACCTAAGAGCTGCTATTTCCTGTTCAAGGACACCAGTGCAGGGACCAAGTCCCGCTCGGGCGATTGATAGGCGCTGCCTATCAGGTGATAGGCAGCATTGCTTTGACCGTGATGCATTGGCGACGGAATGTTGTATACATGACGAGTGAGGTCGTGGCCGCCGCCCCCGTCCCGGTCCCCGGGCGTGCCCAGCGAGTGCGGGAGATCGCGGAGGAACTGCGCAGTCTCCGCGGCGCGCTGATACCGATCCTGCACGCGGTGCAGGAGGAGTTCGGGTACGTCGACCAGCCCGATGTCGCGGTGATCGCCGACGTACTGAACCTCGCGGTCGCCGAGGTGCACGGCGTCGTCACGTTCTACAAGGACTTCCGGCGTACGGCGGCCGGGCGCACCACCGTCGCGATCTGCCAGGCGGAGGCCTGCCGCTCGGTCGGCGCGGTCGAACTTGCCGAGCACGCGAAACGCACGATCGGCTGCGAGTTCGGCGAGACGACGTACGACGGCCGCGTCACCCTGGAAGAGATCTACTGCTTCGGCAACTGCGCACTGGGCCCGGCGGTCCAGGTCGCCGGCAAACTCCACGGCCGAGTCACCCCCACCCGTCTGAACGCCCTACTGGGAGAGACGCGATGACACCGCAGCCATCCGCCGACGGCGCACCCTCTCCCGGCCCGGCGGACCCGCCCGCTCCCTCCCGCTCATCCGAGGTCACGGCCGGCCCACCTGCTCCTTCGCGCTCATCCGAGGCCACGGCCGACGCACCCGCTCCCTCGCGCTCGTCCGAGGTCACGGCCGGCGCACCCGCTCCCTCCCGCCCGTCCGAGGTCACGGCCGGCGCCCCCGCTCCGTCGGCCTCCATCGGCGTCCCGTCCTCGGGCGCGTCCGTCACCCGGGTGTTCGTACCGCGCGACTCGGCAGCTTGCTCTGTCGGGGCGGATGAGGTTGCGGAGCGGATCTCTGCGCACGCTGCAGTTGCTTCCGGTGAGGTGGAGATCGTTCGGACCGGGTCTCGCGGGATGTTGTGGTTGGAGCCGTTGGTGGAGGTGGAGACGGCTGCGGGACGGGTGGGATACGGGCCGGTCGCGCCTGAGGACGTCGACGGGCTGATCGCGGCCGGGATGTTCCAGGGTGAGGGCGACAGCCTCGGGTTGGTGGAGGAGTTGCCGTGGATGAAGCGGCAGCAGCGGTTGACGTTTCGGCGGGTGGGGGTGGTTGATCCGCTGTCGACCGCGGACTACGTGGCGCACGGCGGGACGCGCGGTTTGCTAGCAGCGCTAGCGATGGAGCCGGCCGACGTGGTCGAGACCGTCGTGGACTCAGGGCTGCGGGGACGCGGTGGGGCCGGATTCCCGACCGGGATCAAGTGGCGGACCGTGCTCGAGGCTGACCGGGGCGGTGGGGTGGGGGCAGCATCGAACGCAGCGGCGGGCCTCAAGTTCGTCTGCTGCAACGCGGACGAGGGCGACACCGGCACGTACGCGGACCGGATGCTGATCGAGGGCGACCCGTTCACCCTGATCGAGGGCATGACGATCGCGGCGTACGCCGTCGGTGCGGCGGAGGGCTACGTCTATCTGCGCTCGGAGTACCCGGACGCGGTCGCGACCCTCAAGGACGCGATCGTGCGAGCGCGTGACGAAGGCTGGTTGGGGCCGGACATTCTCGGCTCAGGGTTCGGCTTCGACCTGCACGTCCGGGTCGGCGCGGGTGCGTACATCTGCGGCGAAGAGACCTCGATGCTCGAAAGCCTCGAAGGAAAACGCGGCATGGTTCGCGCGAAACCCCCGATCCCTGCCCTGGAAGGGCTTTTCGGGCGTCCGACCGTCGTCAACAACGTGTTGTCGTTGGCAACGGTTCCGACGATTCTCGCGCACGGAGCCGCAGAGTATGCGGCGTACGGGACCGGCCGATCGCTCGGCACCAGCGTTTTCCAGCTCGGCGGGAACGTCGCCCGCGGCGGGATCGTCGAGACCGCGTTCGGGATCACGCTCGGCGAACTGGTGAACGATTTCGGCGGCGGTACGTCGTCCGGGCGGCCGGTGCGGGCCGTTCAGGTCGGCGGTCCGCTCGGCGCTTATCTCCCGGTCGAGCAGTTCGATCTGCCGATGGATTACGAGGCGTTCGCGGCGGCCGGGGCGATGGTCGGGCACGGCGGGATCGTGGTGTTCGACGAGACCGTGGACATGGCGGCGATGGCACGGTTCGCGTTCGAGTTCTGTGCGGCCGAATCGTGCGGCAAGTGCACGCCGTGCCGGGTCGGCGCCGTCCGCGGCGTCGAGACTATCGACCGAATCGTGTCCGGCACCGACCGCGCAAAGAATCTGGTCGTGCTCGAGGACCTGTGCGAACTGATGACCGACGGCTCGCTCTGCGCGATGGGCGGCCTCACCCCGATGCCTGTACGCAGTGCCGTCCGCCATTTCGGAGAGGACTTCCACGCATGAGTCTGTTGAAAGAGCCTGACTTCGGTACGCCGGCCCGCGCCGGTGAGGCCACGACCTCGTTGACCATCGACGGCGTGACCGTGCAGGTTCCGCCGGGGACGTCCGTGATGCGCGCGGCGAAGGAGGCGGGCGTCGACGTACCGAAGCTGTGCGCGACCGACAACCTGGAGGCGTTCGGGTCGTGCCGCCTGTGCGTGGTCGAGATCGACGGCGTGAAGGGCACGCCGGCCTCGTGTACGACGCCGTGCCGGGACGGCATGGTCGTCCGGACGCAGAACGAACGGCTCGGAAAGCTGCGCCGCGGCGTGATGGAGCTGTACATCTCCGACCATCCGCTCGACTGCCTGACCTGCTCGGCCAACGGTGACTGCGAACTGCAGGACATGGCCGGCGTCACCGGGTTGCGCGAGGTCCGGTACGGCTCCGGCGTGGAGGCCGGCGCGAACCACATGGACCTGCCGACCGATTCCTCCAACCCGTACTTCGACTTCGAGGCGTCCAAGTGCATCGCGTGCTCGCGGTGCGTGCGCGCGTGTGACGAAGTACAGGGAACGCTGGCGCTGACGATCGAGGGGCGTGGGTTCGATTCCAAGGTCGCGGCCGGTGCCGGGGTGTCGTTCTTCGAGTCGGACTGCGTGTCCTGCGGCGCGTGCGTGCAGGCCTGTCCGACGGCGACGTTGCAGGAGAAGTCGGTGGTCGAGCTCGGGATGCCGACGCGGACCGTGCTGACGACCTGCGCGTACTGCGGTGTCGGGTGCTCGTTCAAGGCCGAGCTCCGGGGCGACGAGCTTGTCCGGATGGTGCCGTACAAGAACGGCGGCGCGAACGAGGGGCACTCGTGTGTGAAGGGCCGGTTCGCGTTCGGGTACGCGTCGCACCCGGACCGGGTGCTGGAGCCGATGGTGCGGAACACGCTTTCGGAACCGTGGCGGAAAGTTTCCTGGGAGGACGCGATCTCGTTCACGGCGCGGCGGCTCCGGGAGATCCAGGCGGCGCACGGGCAGGGCTCGATCGGCGCGATCACCTCGTCGCGGACCACGAACGAGGAGGTGTACGCGGTCCAGAAAATGGTCCGCGCAGTTTTCGGAAACAACAACGTCGACACCTGCGCGCGGGTCTGCCACTCGCCGACCGGGTACGGGCTGAAACAGACCTTCGGGGAATCCGCCGGAACGCAGGATTTCCGTTCCGTCGACGAGTCCGACGTGATCCTGGTGATCGGATCCAACCCGACCGACGCGCACCCGGTGTTCGGCTCCCGGATGAAGCAGCGGATCCGGCAGGGCGCGCAGCTGATCGTGATCGACCCGCGGCGGATCGACCTGGTCCGGTCACCGCACATCGAGGCGGCGTACCACCTGGAACTCGCGCCCGGGACGAACGTCGCGATCATCAACGCGCTGGCGCATGTGGTGGTGACGGAAGGCCTGGTGGACCGGGAGTTCGTCGCCGCCCGGTGCGAGGACTTCGCGGCCTGGGAGGAGTTCATCGCTGGGCCGGAACACAGCCCGGAAACGGTTTCCGAAGTTTCCGGCGTACCGGCGGAGAAGATCCGGGAAGCGGCCCGGCTGTACGCGACCGGCGGGAACGCCGCGATCTACTACGGTCTCGGCGTCACCGAGCACAGCCAGGGCTCGACCATGGTGATGGGGATGGCGAACCTCGCGATGGCGACCGGCAACATCGGCCGGGCGGGCGTCGGAGTGAACCCGATGCGCGGGCAGAACAACGTGCAGGGGTCGTGCGACATGGGTTCGTTCCCGCACGAGCTGCCCGGGTACCGGCACGTGTCGAACGAGGACGTCCGCGACATCTACGAGAAGTTGTGGGGTACGCCGATCCTCGACGAGCCCGGGCTGCGGATCCCGAACATGTTCGACGCGGCCATCGAAGGGTCGTTCAAGGCACTGTTCGTGCAGGGCGAGGACATCGCGCAGTCCGATCCGAACACGCAGCACGTATTCGCCGCACTGGGTGCGCTCGAGTTGCTCGTCGTACAGGACCTGTTCGTCAACGAGACGGCTAAGTTCGCGCACGTGTTGTTGCCGGGGACATCGTTCCTGGAGAAGGACGGAACGTTCACCAACGCGGAACGGCGGATCAACCGGGTGCGGCCGATCATGGCGCCGCGGACCGGGAAGCAGGAGTGGGAGATCATCTGCGAGATCGCGCAGGCGATGGGGTACCCGATGCACTACGACTCGTCGGCGCAGATCATGGACGAGATCGCGATGACGACGCCGACGTTCGCCGGCGTATCGTTTCAGAAGCTCGACGAGCTCGGGTCGATCCAGTGGCCGTGCAATCTCGAGCATCCGTCGGGTACGCCGATCATGCACGAGGACGAGTTCACCCGCGGCAAGGGGCGGTTCATGGAGACCGTGTACGTGCCGACGTCGGAGCGGTCGACGCGGAAGTTCCCGTTGATCCTGACGACCGGGCGGATCCTGTCGCAGTACAACGTGGGCGCGCAGACCCGGCGTACGGCGAACGTCGCGTGGCATGCCGAGGACGTGCTGGAAATCCATCCGCACGACGCCGAGGTACGCGGCATCACGGACGGCGACACGGTCGCGTTGTCGAGCCGGGTCGGACGGACCGAACTCCGCGCGACGATCTCGGACCGGATGCCGGTGGGGGTCTGCTACACCACGTTCCACCATCCGGTGAGCGGCGCGAACGTCGTCACCACAGAGAACTCCGACTGGGCCACCAACTGCCCCGAATACAAGGTCACCGCAGTCCAGGTGGATTTGATCCCAGCGCCGGTCGCCGGTGAGGGAGCGCGTGAGGCGGTTGTTGCTGGGGGCAATCGATGAGTGGCGGCGTACCGCCGTACGTGCGATTGGCGAACGAGATCGCCGCGCAGTTCGTGCATCGTCCACCCGCGGACGCCGCCACCGCGATCGCCAACCACATGAAGACCGTCTGGGATCCCCGGATGAAGCGGGCCCTGATCGCCCACGTCGCCTCCGGCGCCACCGACCTCGACCCCGCCGCAGCCCTGGCCGCCCAGCAACTCCAGGCCACCACATGACCCAACCCGACCCAACCAATCCGCCGCCCGACGCGGGTCCACTGCCTGACGCCGGTCCGCCACCCGGAGCATGGGACCCGCTCGACAAGCGGGATCGGTTCGACAAGTGGGGGCGGGTCGGGGAGGGTGGGCCTGTGGAGGACGGGCCTGGGCGTACAGCTGCTGAAGGCCGTGCCGCGAGGGCGCGGCGGGATGTGGTGACCTGGGACGAGGCTCGGGTGTTGGCGCATGCCGTGGCGCGACCGGGGGCGGTGGTACGGCGCGCGTTGGACGAGGCGGACGGGTGCGTGCTGGCGACGCCGTTGGTGTCGCCGGTTGCGGTGCCGCCGGTGGATCGGGCGGCGATGGACGGGTACGCCGTACGCGGCACCGGACCGTGGCGCGTCATCGGACATGTGAAGGCCGGAACCCCGAACCCCGGTGAGTTGGCAGACGGCCAAGCAACCGGCATCGTCACCGGCGCAGCAGTACCAGCCGGAACGACCTCCGTCATCCGCTCAGAAGACGCGGTCGCGGTGGGCGGGCGGCTTGAGGGGCCGGGTGAGGATGGTCGGCATATTCGCCGTGCTGGTGAGGAGTGCCGGCCTGGCGATCAACTGCTGCCGGCTGGAGTGGTCATTGACCCAGCGGTACTCGGACTGGCCGCGACCGTAGGCCTCAACCGCCTCACGGTCATCGCCCCACCCACCGTCGCGGCCCTCATCACCGGCGACGAACTGGTCCGCCACGGCCCTTCGACCCCCGGCCGAGTCCGCGACGCGATCGGCCCCATGCTCCCCGGCCTCATCACCCGAGCCGGCGCCACACCAGCCGGTGCCACACCAGCCGCCTCGGTGCGGCATCTGCCGGACACGTTGGACCAGTTGGTCAGCGCGCTGCGAGAGACCCAGGCGGACCTCATCCTCGTCTCCGGCTCCTCCGCCTCGGGCCCAGCCGATCACCTCCGTCCGGCCCTCAAGACGCTCGGCGCCGAGCTGATCGTCGACGGAGTTGCCTGCCGCCCCGGGCACCCGCAAGCGCTCGCACAACTACCCGACGGACGCCTGGTCCTCGGCCTCCCAGGCAACCCGTTCGCCGCCCTCGTAGCGTTCCTGACGCTAGGCGTCGCGGCCATCACCCGCATGCGCGGCCTCCCACTCCCCGAGCTCACCAACATCGCAGTCCCGGGCGGCATCCCCTGCCACCCGACGAGCACCCGACTAGTCCCGGTCCGCCTCACCGCACAAGGCGCCGTACCAGTCGGTCACGGCGGCGCCGCCATGCTCCGCGGCCCCGCCACCGCCGACGCCCTGGCCGTAGTAACCCCCGGCCCCGCCGAAGCCATCGCCGCCCGCCTCCTCCCCCTCAACCCAGCAGCCACCCCATGGCCCACCTGACCCACCCGCATCCGCAGGGCGCCCGCACAAGAGGGGATATCCGCCCGTGTTGTGGGTTCTCCCCTGGTGTACCAACAGAGAACCCACAACACCATCGGATATCCCCTCGAGTGCAGGCCGTGACCAAGCTGCCCGGAGGAGGTTGGGCGTGGGGAGACTGATTGCGCGGCGGCCGGTTGTGCGGGTCACGCCGACCGGGTGTCGCCAAAGGCCCGACTCGATCGCGGTTGAGGAGCCGCTCGAGTTGCGAGTTGACGGCAAGGCTCCGTGCCAAGACCCGCTACTCCCCGGCCGCGGACGACGTCACCATCAGGTACGACGTACTTGCGACACTTCCCGACGCGCTCCGCGTCAGGCAGCAGGTCTTCGACCGCACCGGCGGCCTGCACGCGGCCGGGCTGTTCACGCCGACCGGCGAACTGCTAGTCGTCCGCGAGGACGTCGGCCCAAACGGGTAAATGTCGAGGCCGCTGGGGTGCGTACGACGTACCGGGCATGAGCGACTACGGAGTGACCGGTGCGACCACCGGTGTCGAGGTACTGATCAAGCTGCCGGTCCGCGAGGTCTGGGCCGGTATCACCGCGATCGAGCGGTACGGCGAGTGGAGCCCGGAGTGCATCCACGGCGCCTGGCTCGAGGGGGGCGCCCGCTTCGAGGCGCGGAACCGCTTCCCGAACGGGCTGGAGACGTACGTGACCTGCACGGTCACCGTGCTCGAGGAGCCGAAGCAGTTCGGCTGGGACGTGTACGGCGACGAGGCGGTCCCGTTCGCGCACTGGGAGTACGAGCTGGAGGACCGCGGCGCCGAGACTCTCGTGCGTCAGTCATTCACCCACGGCCCAGGCGACAGCGGGATGCGGAAGGGCGTCGTACAGCACCCGGACCGGGCGGCAGAGGTCATTCAGGGCCGACTCGACCAACTGGCGGCGAACATGCGTTCCACGCTCGCTGCCATGGAGTCGGCGCTCAAGTGATCAGGACGCCTCGCTGGCTGCCTGTGTGGACGGGGCCGCGACCCACAGGCAGTCGGCCTGGCCCGCGTCGAGGGCTTCCTGGTAGGACGTGACCTTCCAGGTGATCACGTTCAGGCACTCGTTGAGTTCCTCGATCTGCGCGCTGACGGAGTCCTGATGGCTCCGCAGCAGCGCGAGCCGCTCCGCCTCGTTGCCGGGTCCCTGCCGGACCAGTTCCGTGTACTTGCGGATGGTGTCGAGCGGCATCCCGGACGAGCGGAACTTGATGCACATGTTCAGCCAGTCGACGTCGTCCTCGGTGTAGACGCGCCGCCCGTTCGACTCCCGCCGTACCGTGTCCGCGAGCAGTCCCTCACGCTCGTAGAACCGCAGCGCGTGCACGCTCAGCCCGGTCCGCTCCGCGACCTGCCCGATGCTCAGTCCACCCATAGCGGCACCTTAACCCCGATCTAGATCAATGGCTTCAGAGCAGACAAGGCCTGCTGTACGTCGTCATGTGTCGAGTAGATGTGGAAGGACGCGCGTAGCTTGCCGTCCCGTACGGCGGCGCGGATGCCGGCCGATGCGAACGCCTCCTGCGCTCCGGGCAGGCTCGTACTGACGATCGCACTGTTCGACGGCGCGAGCCCGAGCCCCGCGCGGAACTCGTTCGCGAGCTCGAGGTTGTGCCGGTTGATCGTGTCGACGCCGATCTCCTCGATCAGCTCGAGCGTCGGCGCCGCGCCGACGAAACTGAACCACGCCGGCGACTGGTCGAACCTCCGCGCGCCCGGAGCGAGCTCCATCTCCGGCCCGTAGTACGAACCGTGGATGTCGCGTGCGGCGTACCAGCCCGCTGCCGACGGCCGGCAACGCTCCTGCAACCGCGGCGACAGGTACCCGAGTGTCGCGCCGCGCGGCGACATCAACCACTTGTAACTGTGGGCGATCAACGCATCGACACCGTCGACCGTGATCGGATGCCAGCCCACCGCCTGAGTCGCGTCGATCACCACGAGCGCGCCGATCTGCTTGCTGGCGGCAACTACCGCGGACAGGTCGAGGACGACGCCGGTCGACGACTGCACCGCACTCACCGCGACCAGGTCGATCCCCGGTGTGATCGCGGCGACCACCTCGTCACCCGGTACGGCGAGGACCTCGATGCCACGGTCCGCGTGCACCTGCCACGGGAACACGTTCGACGTGAACTCGACGTCGTCGGTCAGCACCTTCGCACCGTCCGGCAACGCGGCCGCGATCGGTGCCAGCGCCGCGGACACCGTACTGCCGACGAACACGTCCGCCGCCTCCGCCCCGACCAGCCGAGCGAACGACTCCCGGCTCCGCGTCGTCGACTCGTCCCACGGCTCCCAGCTCGTCGCGCCGACCCGCCAGTCCGAAAGCGCTTTCTGCAACGCCTCCCACGCCGGCCGCGGCGGCAGCCCGTACGACGCAGTGTTCAACCAGCCCGCCCGCGCATCCCAAAGCTCCGCAATCTCCACTCCCCCACCCTACGGACCCGTCCTTGAGCACCCACCAACCGTTTCGCGCACTGGATTCTGGTTGGTGGGGGCTCAAAGTGGCGCTTGACCTAGAGAGCGCTCTAGCTCCTAGCGTGCGGGGCAGCGAACTCAAAGGAGCTGGGAATCATGCGTTATCGCACGCTGGGTGGGACCGGGATCGAGGTCAGTACGCACTGTCTCGGGGCCATGATGTTCGGCGCGGTCGGGAACCCGGATCACGACGACTGTGTCCGGATCGTCCACGCCGCGCTGGACCAGGGGATCAACTTCGTCGACACCGCGGACATGTACTCCGCGGGCGAGTCCGAGACGATCGTCGGCAAGGCGCTGAAGGGCCGCCGCGACGACGTCGTACTGGCGACCAAGGTGCATTTCCCGTTCACCGAGGGCCGGAACCGGAGCGGGAACTCGCGGCGCTGGATCACCCGCGCGGTCGAGGACAGCCTGCGCCGGCTCGACACGGACTGGATCGACCTTTATCAGATCCACCGGCCGGACCACACCACCGATATCGAGGAGACGCTGTGGGCGCTGAGTGACCTGGTCAGCGCGGGCAAGATCCGCGCGTTCGGGTGCTCGGCGTTCCCGGCGGAGGACATCGTCGAGGCGTACCATGTCTCGGAACGGCGCGGGTACGGGCGTTTCCGGACGATGCAACCGACGTACTCGATGATGGCCCGCGGCATCGAGCGGTCGGTGCTGCCGACCACTCGGCGACTGGGGATGGGCGTGCTGACCTACAGCCCGCTCGCGTTCGGCTTCCTGTCCGGGAAGATCCGCAAGAACCAGCCGATCAACATGACGTCGGGTCGCGCCGCACTCGCACCCGAACGGTTCGACCCGGCGCTGCCCGCGAACGCCGTGAAGTACGACGCCGTCGAGCAGTTCGTCGAAGTTGCCGAAGGCATCGGTACGACGCTGCCCGAGCTGGCGCTGGCGTTCGTTACCTCGCATCCGGCGGTCACGTCCGTGATCACCGGTCCGCGCACGATGGAGCAACTCGAGGGCCTGCTCAAGGCCGCCGACCTGACCCTCGACGACAAGACCCTCGACCGGATCGACGAGATCGTCCCGCCCGGCACCGACCTGTACCGCGCCGACGTCGCCTGGCAACCGCAGTCCCTCGCCGACATCACCCAACGCCGCCGCGCCCTCTCCGACCGCTGACCCGCTATTTTCCCGCTTGAAGAGACCTCCAGGTGACCGGTCCGACGACACCGTCGACCACCAGTTGCCTGGAGGTCTGGTAGTCCTTGGCGGCTGTTTCGGTTCGCGTAGTTACTAACTAACCAGTCCCGTACGCCGGCGCCGTGCATTACCGTGGCTGCTCATGAGGGGGATGACGCGATGGCGGTGACGATGCGCGATGTCGCGCGCAAGGCCGGCGTGTCCCCGAAGACGGTCTCGAACGTGATGAACGGGTACCCGTACATCCGCGAGGAGACCCGGACCAAGGTGCTCGCGGCGATCGATGCCCTCGGCTACCGGATGAACCTGTCCGCCCGGAACCTCAAGTCCGGCCGGACCGGTGTCATCGGGCTGGCCGTCCCCGAGCTCAGCCTGCCGTACTTCGGTGAGCTCGCCGACCAGGTCATCATGGCCGCCGACGAGCACGGCCTGACCGTGATGATCGAGCAGACCGGCGCGGACCGCGACCGCGAGCTGACCGTGCTCGCCCGGCCCCGCGGCCACCTCGTGGACGGCCTGCTCTACAGCCCGCTCGGCCTCGGCCAGGAGGACATCGACCACCTGAAGTCGAACACGCCGATGGTGCTGCTCGGCGAGCGCATCTTCCACAGCCCGGTCGACCACGTGATGATCGACAACGTCGCCGGTACCAAGGCTGCGGTCGAGCACCTGTTGGCCCTCGGACGCCGGCGGATCGCGGTCCTCGGCGTCCATCCCGGCGAGAAGGTCGGCACCGCGGCCATCCGGTACGGCGCGTACGCCGAGACCCTCGCCGCGCACGGCCTCCCGGTACCGGAGGAGCTGGCGTTTCCGGCCGGCCGCTGGCACCGCTCGACCGGAGCGGAGGCCACCGAGCGTCTGCTCGCGTCCGGCCTGGAATTCGACGCCCTGCTGGGGCTGAACGACACGCTCGCACTGGGCGCGCTGCGGGTCCTCGCGCAGCGCGGCATTCGGGTGCCGGACGATGTTGCGGTGGCGGGCTTCGACAACATCGACGAGGCCAGCTACAGCACCCCGAGCCTGACCACGGTCGACCCGGGCCGGACGGAGATCGCGAAGAAGGCCGTCGACCTGCTGGTACGGCGGATGGCCGGCGACGACTCCGACCACGAGGAGATCGCCGCCCGCTACGAGCTGCACGCCCGCGAATCCACGCTCGGCCTCAACTGACGCCGTACTGAGGTCTTGACGGCTTCCGACAGCCCATGCGATCTTCTACACCGATGTAGTACACCGATGTAAATCCGTACTCCACTCCGCCTGGAGGACAGATGCCCCCTGACCCCGCCTCCTTCCGCCCGGGGCGTCGAGCAGTACTTGGTGGCTTGCTCGGCGCCCTCGCCCTCACCGGTTGCGGCGCGCTCAGCTCCAAGCCCAAGGTCCGCGAATGGAACCTGTTCGGCGGCGGCGACGGCGCCCGCCTCCTGCAGATCCACCAGCAGTACGTCGCCGAGCACCCGGACGTCGCGTTCGAGGCGCACACCCTGGCCTGGGGCCCGCCGTTCTACACCAAGCTCGCGATGTCCGCCGCCGGCGGCCGGGCGCCCGAGGTCGCGACCCTGCACCTGTCGCGACTGAAGGGTTTCAGCCCGACCACGATGCTCGACCCGATCCCGGTGGACCTGCTGAACGCAGCCGGCGTACAGCAGTCCGACTTCCTGCCGGCGACCTGGGACCGCTGCGTCGTCGACGACAAGCTGTACGCCGTCCCGCTCGACCAGCACCCGTTCGTTCTCTACTACAACACCGAGATCTGCAAGAAGGCCGGACTGCTCGGCCCGGACGGGAAGATCAAGCCGGTCAAGGGCGTGACCGCGTTCCTCGACATGCTCCGGGCGGTCAAGGACGTCACCGGCAAGTACGCCGTCTCGGTCGACACCACCAGCCCGTGGCGGCTGTGGTACACGCTCTACGGCCAACTCGAGGGCGAGTTCTTCAACGAGGACAGCACGCGGCTGGTGCTCGACGACGCCAAGGCGCTCGAGGCCCTGGACCTGATCGCGAAGCTCGCCAGTGAAGGACTCACACCCCGGTCCGCGAACTACGCGGCGCTGGTCGCCATGTTCAGCAACGGTGACGCGGGTATGAGCTTCAACGGCGAGTGGGAGGTCACGACGTACCAGACCGCGAAGATGCCGTTCAGTATGGCGCCGTTCCCGGTCGTGTACGACGTACCGAAGTTCCAGGGGGACTCGCACACCTTCGTGCTGCCGCACCAGGCGCACCGGAACGCCGACGACACGAAGGCGACGATCGAGTACATCGCCTGGATGCTGAAGCACAGCGTCGAGTGGGCGGCCGGCGGCCACATCCCGGCGTACCAGCCGGTGGTGAAGAGCCAGGAGTACCTGGACCTCAAGCCGCAGGCGGAGTACCGCAGCGTCGCTCCGGACGTGTTCTACGACCCGGATGCGTGGTTCAGCGGTTCGGGAGCGCAACTGGAGAACGAGTCCGCAGCGGCCTTCAGCGGGATCGCGACCGGGCAGACCTCTCCGAAGGCGGCGCTCGCGCAGTTCAAGGCCGCGACCCAGAAGCTCCTCGACACCCCGTCCCCGGTCTGACAGGAGAAGACTCATGGAGAGATCGGACTGGAAAGAGCGCTGGGGCGGACTGTTCTTCGTGGCGCCGTTCCTGGTGCTGTTCGTGCTGTTCATGGTGTGGCCGATCGTTTCCGGCCTGTGGAACAGCTTCTTCAACACGAGCCTGGCCGGAGTCAAGCACGAGTTCCTCGGCCTGCAGAACTGGCAGGACCTGTTCGGCGACCCGGCCGTGTGGTCGTCGCTCAAGAACACCTTTGTCTTCACCGCGATGAGCACGCCGCCACTGGTGATCATCGCCCTGTTGATGGCGCTGCTCGCCAACCGTAAGGGCCTGCTCGGCTGGCTGCTGCGGTTCTCGTACTTCGCTCCGTTCGTCCTGCCGGCCACCGTCGTGACGCTGATCTGGGTGTGGATCTACCAGCCCGGATTCGGCCTGGTGAACGGCCTGCTGACGGCCGGCGGATTCGCCGAGATCGACTGGCTGAACGCCGAGAACCGGGCGATGCTCGCGGTGGTGATCACGACCGTCTGGTGGACGGTCGGGTTCAACTTCCTGCTCTATCTGGCTGCCCTGCAAGGGATTCCGGCCCAGGTGTACGAGGCGGCCGCTATCGACGGGGCGAACGGCCGGCAGCAACTGTTCCGGATCACGCTGCCGTTGCTGACCCGCACCACCGGACTGATCGTCGTACTGCAACTGGTGGCGTCGCTGAAGATCTTCGACCAGATCTACCTGATGACCAACGGCGGCCCGAACCACGCGACCCGGCCGATCATCCAGTACATCTACGAGACCGGCTTCACCAGCTACCGGATCGGCTACGCGTCCGCGATCTCGTACCTGTTCTTCGCGATCATCGTGATCGTCGCGGTCGCCCAGTTCACACTGTTCTCCGGCCGGAAGGAGGCCGTCGAATGAGGACCTCCTGGACCTTCCCGAAGGTCGCCACCACCGTCGGCGCGGTGATCCTCGCCGTCGTCTGGCTCGTTCCGTTGCTGTGGGCCCTGGACACCTCGCTCAAGCCCGAGCCGGAGACGACCCGCTCCCCGATCACTTGGTTGCCCAACGCACCGACCACCGACGCCTACCGGAGCGTCATCGACCAAGGCGATCTGATCCGCTGGTTCCTGAACAGCAGCGTGGTGTCGGTCCTCGTCACCGCCCTGACGCTGTTCGTCTCCGTGCTGGCCGCATTTGGCTTCTCCCGGACGAAGTTCCCGGGCCGGCGGGTGCTGTTCGGCCTGATCATCGCGGGCATCCTGGTACCGCCGCAGGTGCTGATCGTGCCGTTGTTCCAGGAGATGACCGGACTCGGACTGGTCGACACGTACTGGGGCATGGTGCTGCCGCAGGTGGTCGCGCCGGTGATGGTGTTCGTACTGAAGAAGTTCTTCGACGGTATCTCCCGCGACTACGAGGACGCCGCCCGGGTCGACGGCGCGTCCCGCTGGCGGATCGTCTGGAGCGTGATGGTCCCGATGTCGCGACCGATCCTCGTTGCCGTCGGCATCTTCACGTTCATCGGGGCCTGGAACAACTTCCTCTGGCCCTTCATCGTGACCACCGACCCGTCGATGATGACGATCCCGGTCGGCCTCGCCAACGTGCAGGGCTCGTACGGCCTGCGCTACGCCCAGATCATGGCCTCCGCGGTCCTGGGCGGCCTTCCCTTGCTGATCGTCTACGCCCTGTTCCAGCGCCACGTCGTCCGCGGTGTGGGCGACGCCGGCATCAAGGGCTAGACAACTATGACAGGAGCAACCTGGTGCCCTCTGCCTCTTTGACCGTCGACCCCGCGTTCACGATCGCGCCCGTGAACCGCCGGACCTTCGGGACGTTCGTCGAGCACATGGGCCGGTGTGTCTACACCGGTATCTACGAGCCCGGCCACGCGACCGCCGACGAGGACGGTTTCCGCAAGGACGTCCTCGAACTGACCCGTGAGCTGGGTGTTTCCGTGGTCCGGTATCCCGGCGGAAACTTCGTTTCCGGCTATCGCTGGGAGGACGGCGTCGGCCCGCGCGCCGATCGGCCGCGGCGTCTCGACCTCGCCTGGCACAGCGTCGAGACGAACGAGTTCGGGCTGGACGAGTTCAGCCGCTGGTGCGCGAAGGCCGGCGTCGAGCCGATGATGGCGATCAACCTCGGGACCCGCGGTGTCCAGGAGGCGCTCGATCTGCTCGAGTACACGAACCATCCGGGCGGTACGACGTTGTCCGATCTGCGCGAGCAGCACGGCGCGTCGCCGTACGGGATCAAGTTGTGGTGTCTCGGCAACGAGATGGACGGTCCGTGGCAGGTCGGGCACAAGACGCCGACGGAGTACGGGCGGCTCGCGGCGGAGACCGCGCGGGCGATGCGGATGATCGATCGGGACCTGCAACTGGTCGCGTGCGGCTCGTCGTCGTCGAAGATGCCGCTGTTCGGGACCTGGGAGCGGGACGTGCTGCGGGAGACGTACGAGTTCGTCGAGTACATCTCCTGCCACGCGTACTACGGCAACGACGACGGCGACACCGCCTCGTTCCTGGCGTCCGCGGTGGACATGGACCACTTCATCGAGTCCGTGGTGGCGACCGCCGACCACGTCGGCGCGGAACTCAAGAGCAGCAAGAAGATCGGCATCTCGTTCGACGAATGGAACGTCTGGTACGGCGAACGCTCCCGCCGCACCGACGGACCGGGCGACCAGTGGGAGGTGGCGCCGCGACGGATCGAGGACGAGTACAACGTCACCGATGCGGTTGTGGTCGGCAACCTTCTGATCTCGCTGCTGCGGCACAGCGACCGGGTCGGCGTGGCCTGCCTCGCGCAGCTCGCGAACGTGATCGCGCCGATCATGACCGAGCCCGGCGGCGCAGCGTGGCGGCAGCCGACGTTCCACCCGTTCGCCATCACGTCCCGCCTCGCCTCCGGCCAGGTGCTCCGCGTCGAGACCGACTCGCCACTCGTCAGCACGGCGAAGTACGGCGAGGTGCCCGCGGTCGACGCGGTGGCGACGTACGACGAGGGCCGGATCGCTTTGTTCGCCGTGAACCGCTCGACGGACGGTCCGATCGAGGTCACGGTCGACGTCAGCCGGAGCGGAGTGTCGACCGTCGACGAGGCTGTGATCGTGCACGACGCGGACGGGCTGGCGACGAACACCTCCGCCCATCCGGACCGCATTACCCCACAACCGGCCGACGCACGGCTGGTCGACGGGCGGCTGACGATTACGCTACCGGCGATCAGCTGGACAGCGCTTTCTCTGTCGACGGATTGATCAGGCTGGCTCAGACTGTGTCCCCGTGAGTACACAGTCTGACCTTGCCGAGACGAATCGTCTCGAAGCTTTCAGTGACGGCGTTTTCGCGATCGCGATCACCCTCCTCGTCCTCGAACTGCGCAGCCCCGAGCTCGAGGAGGGTGAGCGGTTGTGGCCGGCGCTGCTGCACGAGTGGCCGCAGTTCGCGGCGTACCTGACCAGCTTCGCGATCCTCGGCATCATGTGGATCAACCACCACTCGATGTTCCGCCAGATCCAGCGCGCGGACCGCGGACTGATGTTCCTCAACCTGGCGCTGCTGCTGTGGGTCACGTTGCTGCCGTTCCCGACCAGCATGTTCGCGGAACATCTGGAAGACCACACGATCAACGCCAACGTCGCCGCGGCCGTCTACAGCGCCAACCTGACCCTGGCCGCGATCGCGTTCAGCGCGATCTGGTGGCACGTGCTGCGCAAGCACCTGGTCGAGCACGAGATGGACAAAGCCCAGATGCGGAAGTCCCTGATCAGGTACTCGTTCGGCACCGTGATCTACGGAGCCTGCATCGGGGTGTCGTTCATCTCCGCCCAGGTGACGTTGCTCCTCGTCTTCCTGCTCGCGGTCTACTACGCTTTCGAGCAGGTCAGGACGCGCGACGGAAATGCTTAATGTAGATGCCTGGGGCAACTTCTACCTCGCCGGCCGGGGTGTAGCCGCGGGACTTGTAGAGGTTGACAGCCGGGAGGTTGGCCGAGCCCGTGGAGACCAGGCTGACCGGTCGCGGTTCGATCCGGTCCAGGTGGTCGAGCAGGGCTCGGCCGTGCCCACGACGGGCGTGCGCGGGGTCGACGATCAGGCGGGAGATCTCGACAGTGCGCTCGTCAGGCAGCTCGTACGCGACCGCGCCGACGAGTAGCGTTCCCTCGTACCGGCCGAGCCAGAGTTCGGTCGAGGACATCAGTCCGTCGAGATCCTCCTGGAGCGGCGGGATGCCGTCGAAGCCGATCAGCTCGGCCTCCACGGCGTACGCGGCATACTGGATCGTCAGCAGCCGCTCGGCGAGTGCGCGGTCGGTCAGGTCGAGCGGCGTGATCACGAGCGCCAGATTACGCGGCCTTCCAGTAGCCGAGGGATTTCACCCGATGCTTCGGGACGGCGAGATCCTTGAGGACGTACGACGTGAGTTGGCGGGTGGTCGTGGTGTCGCACGCGATCCACACATAGGTGTCCGCGGTGACGAGCTCTTGGAGATCCGCCTTCACCTGCTCGACCAGTTGCGGCCGCGGAACGGTCCGCAGGTCGTGGTGCTCCTCGATCCGGAACGGGAGCTCGCGGTCGGCCTCGTGGGTGGTCTCGAACCAGATCGTGGCCGGCAGCTTCGGAGCGACCGCAAGCAGCGAGTTGATCGCGGGCAGCGACGCCGGGTCACCGACCACGAGCATCCGCGGCGGCAGCGGATCCGGTACGTCGAACCCGGTCCCCTGCACCGTCGCCTCGATCGTGTCGCCGCGCTCGGCCTTGCGGGACCAGTCGCTCGCACAGCCGTCGTGCAGCGCGAACTCCAGGCTGAACGTGCCGGCATCGAGATCCGGATCGACCAGCGTGTACGCGCGCTGGTGCGGCTTGCCGGCGTTCTCGAACCAGAGCCGCACCCACATCGTCGGGTGGACGCCGAGCGTCCGCAACAGCCCGCCGTCGGTGAAGTGCACCCGGCGGTAGCGCTCGGTGACCTGTTCGGCACCGGTCACGGTGAAGGTGAAGTCCTTCGCCCGGAGCAGCTTGAGCACAGCGCCTTCCCAGCCATGCCTCACGATGGACCTCCAGCGAGAATTGCGGTTGTGGCGGCGAATGCCTGCCAAGTAAGTTAGTGCAGCCTAACCTAACTGAAGTGGGGACTGTTTGTGAACGCGAGGGTGTTCCGGGACACGTACGGCGTACCGCACCTGCAGGCCGGGGATCCGCTCGCGTTGGTGTATCTGCAAGGCGTGAACGCGGCGCGCGACCGGGCCTGGCAGCTCGAGCTGGAGCGCCGGCGGTACCTCGGGACGAGCGCGGCGTTCCTCGGGGCGGAAGCCGTCGCGTGGGACGTGTTCGCGCGGCAGGCGCGGTTGGCGGACACGGCGCAGCGGTGCTTCGAGGCGCTCGACGACGAGACGCGGGAGTGGGTCACGGCGTACGTCGAGGGTGTCAACCACGCGATGCCGGGTGGTGCGTTGCGCGCGCCGGAGTTCGCCGAGACCGGGCTGACGCTGCAGGAGTGGGAGCCGTGGGCGCCGCTGGGGATCTGGTTGGCGGTGCACATTCTGTTCGCCGGGTTCCCTTCGAAGCTCTGGCGCACTCATGTTGCGCGGCACCTCGGGGACGCGTCGTTGGAGTTGTTCACGTCGGAGGGGCCGCACGGCGCGGGGAGTAATGGGTGGTTGATCCCCGGTTCGCACACCGCCAGCGGTCAGGCGATTGTTGCGGGCGATCCGCATCGGTATGTCGAGAGCCCTGGCGTGTATCAGCAGATCCGGCTGACTTGCCCGGAGTACGACGTACTGGGGCTGGCGGTTCCGGGCATTCCGGGGCTTGCGCACTTCGGGCACACGGGGAGCGTCGCGTGGTCCATCACCAATGCGATGGCCGACTACCAGGACTTGTACGCCGAGCAGCTCCGGCGGACTGGGTCGGGGGTGGAAGCGCTGGGCCCGGGTGGTTGGGAGCCGGCGTCGCTCCACACCGAGGTGGTGGATGTCGCCGGAGCCGATCCCGTCGAGATCGAGGTGATCGAAACCGAACGCGGCCCGGTGATCATGCACAGCGCAGGTAGCGCGGGCGGCTCGCGTGGGCCTGGGGTGGAATGGGCGACTTCTCTCCGCTACCCACCCCGAGTCACGGGTCGGCTCGGGTTTCAGGTGATGGCTCGTTTGCTTCGGGCAACGACCGTCGGTGATGTCGACTCGGCGTTTGACGAGTGGGTTGAGCCGGTGAACGTCGTACTGGCGGCTGATACCGCGGGTGGGTTGCTCCATCGGACGGCCGGTGTCGTGCCTCGGCGGGCGCCGGAGAACAGGTTGCGCGTCGTACCGGCCTGGGAGGCTGGGTTCGCGTGGGACGGGTGGCACGAAATGCCGCGGGCGGACGTGGACGGCCCGGCGGTGATGGCCAACGCGCGCGGATTGGCGACCCCGCTGGGAGTCGAGTTCGCCGCACCGTACCGCGCCGACCGCATCCGCGAACTGCTCGACGCACGCGACGACTGGACCCTCGACGACATGCCGACCATCCATCGCGACACGTACCTCGGCTCGGCCGGCTCCGTCCTCGACCTGCTCACCGACCTCGAAGACCTCTCCACCCAAGCAGTTGCCCTGCGCACCGAACTGCTCGCGTGGGACCGCCACATGGACGCCACGAGTACGACGGCCTCGTCGTACGCCGCGATCCGCACAGCGCTCGTCTCCCGCCTCACCGACCACTTCACGATGCTCGAGAACGCCGACGTCGCCGCGATCTTCACCCCGTGGATGGACCCGCTGACCCACGTCTCGTACGCGCTCGAGAACCTCCTCGCCACCGACCTGATCCCCAACGTCAACGTCCAATGGCTGGCCCGCGAGGCGCTCGAAGAGGTCGCCGCGAACAGCCCGCGCCCGCCGTGGGGCGAGACGCACCAACTGACACCGCTGCACGCGTTGCGCGGCCCGGTGTTCGCGGCGAACGAGGAGCCCTACGACCTCAGCCTCTCCGGGGACCACCACTGCGTGATGTCGACGTCGAGCCTCCCTGGGCTCACGGACGTCTGCATTCGCGCGTCCGCCGCCCGCTACGCGTGGGACCTCGCCGACAGCTCGGACAGCAAGTGGGTGGTGCCGCTCGGCGCGTCCGGCGTACTCGGGGATCCGCACCACCACGACCAGTTGCCGTTCTGGCTGCGCGGATCGCTCGTGCCTGCGGACGGTGCGGTGGTCCGGGAGGATCGCACATACTCGGTGACTGTCGACGGGTTCGGGACCGTGCGGATCGAGGAGGCGGATCCGGCGCGCGACCTCGACCTGATCTACGAGTGGGTGACGGCGGAACGGGCCGCATTTTGGGGCATGGGCGCGTTGTCGCGGGACGAGATCGCGGCGACGTACCGGTTCCTGGACTCGGTGCCGACGCATCACGTGTACGTCGTACGGCTGGACGACGTACCGGTCGCGCTGCTGCAGACGTACGACCCGCAGGCGGATCCCGCGGGCGCGGCGTACGACGTCGCGGCCGGGGATCTCGGCGTACATCTGCTGATCGCACCCGGGGAGGCCCGCAGCGGATTCACGGGTCACCTGGTCGGCGCGTTGACCCGCTTCGTTTTCGATCACCTCGGACATCCACGGATCGTCGTCGAACCCGACGTACGCAACACCCGGGCGATCGAGCGCTTCCGACGCAGCGGCTTCACCCTCGGCCCCGAAGCCAAAATCACCCAACCGGACGGCACCACCAAAACAGCCCAGTTCGCATTCCTCACCCACCACCCCTGACCCGCCTTGCCCTGACCCGCCGGTCCTGATTCGCCGAGTCGTGGCGATTGGTCCGCGACCCGGCCGCCGAGTCGTGGATTGTGGCTGGTTTTCACGACCACATTCCACGACTCGGCGGGTGGGTCAGATGGTGAGGTAGGTCTGGCGGGTGATCTCGAGGCGGGCGCGGTGGAAGCGGGATGGCTCCGCGTTGAAGATGGCTTGGCCTTCGGGTGTCCAGAAGGCGTCGGCTGGTACGGCGGTTGCGGTCGGGGGGATGAACTTGACGACCTCGGCGACTGCGGCGGCGGCGAACTGTAGCGCTTGGGTGAGTGTTTCGGGGTCGTCGGCGGGAAGGTTGCCGGCTAGTTGATCGGCCAGCGCCATCCAGCGGCCTGGGTCGATCAGCTGGGACGGCTCGGCGCCGCCGAAGTTCGGGTAGTCGGCTGCGGTTTCGCGCTCGGGGAGGGCGAAGGTGTACTCGCGCTCGGCGTCGCACTGTGGGCAGGTTCCGTCGTACACACTCACGAGTTCGCCGTCGAGCAGGCCGGTCGCGTGCTGCCAGGCCGCATCCACCTCCCCGCACGCGCAGGGCGTCAGGTCGAGGTACAGCCGAGCCTCATCACGAGTCCTTGCTACCGGCAACATCACTCCACTCTCCCCTGTTCCACAGCCCCACCACGAAGGGGCCGCCACCGAGACGAAACCACCCCCACCCCACCATCCCCAACCACCGGCGCAGTGAGCGGGTTCGATGGAGCGGTCGACACCGCCGGAGTCCGCGGGGCCGACGGCACCGGTGGTGTACGCGGGTCGGGTGGGGCCACCGCTGTCGACCGCGGGCTCGGCGACGGCCGGGCGGGTGGGGTCGGCGCAGCGGGTGGGGTCGGCGGAGTGGGTGGGGTCGGCGGAGTGGGTGGGGTTGGTGGGGTCGGCGGAGTGGGTGGCGGTGGTGGAGTGAGGGAATGGTGGTCGGGTTCGTGGAGGGTCAGGTAGGCGTGGCCGGGGGCGGCTGACGGGTGGTGGGTGATGGAGCGTTGGCGGGCGGTGCCGGTTGGGGTGTGGTGGATGCGGGTGATGGTGAGGTCGTAGGTGATCCGGGCGCGGACCGTGATGAGGTTGCCTTTCTCGAAGTGGCTGCGTTCGGTGCGGGCACCGCGGACGTCGGTCGTGGCGTCCGACACCTGGTCGCCGATGCTCGCAGACACAGCGCCGTACGTCCCGGACCCCGCAACCGGCAACATCCGGCCCGTGGTCGTGGTGGTAGACGCCGTCACCTGATGCCGATTGACCTCCCCCAACTCCCCGGCGAACGGCGCGGACACGACCTCGACAGCCGACACCCGCGCACGAATCGTCACCTCGACCGCGTCCTGCTTCGAGCCCGGAACCTCCAACGGAGCAAGGGTGAACCCCTCCTCCGACGCCATCCGACTGAACGCCGCGTTCCGCGCCGAACCCGACAACTTGTTCTCGAGCTCCGTCAGATGCGCCCGTACGCCGTCAACCCCGAGCAGCTCCTTGTCCGCCAGCTTGTCGACCACCACGTCGAACAAATCCGCCCGCCCATCAACCGCCCCCACCCCCTCGACGTGGTACGTCGACGGCAACTCCACCTCCCCCGGCACAACAGGCACCGACGGCACCTTCCGCCCTACTGCAGCAGTCGGAATCAGCTGCACAGACCTCCCAGTCAGTACCCGCGCCTTCCGCGTCACCGACGCCCGCGGCGACAACCGCTGCCCAAGTGGAGTCCGTGTCGGTGCCGCCGCGTCGTGCTCGACCTCGATCCGCAACCGCAGCCGCCGCCCAACCCGCGTCATCGCGTCGAACCCCGCGATACGTTCCAGCCGCGTCACCTGATCGTCGGCGCTCGTCGACGTACCCTCGCTCCGATCCGTGCTCGCCGACCCCGACCGCGTCGGATCAACCGACCCATCCGCCCCGAGCCCGGTCGACCGCCCGCTACTCCACGACCGGCTCCGATCGCCGTACAGGTACCGCTGCACGATCCCAACCACATCCTTCGTCTCGCCCAACTCCTGCGCCTCGTCCGCGAACTCGGCCCGGATCCGCAACGTCACCTGCTCCGCCGACAGCTGCCCCGGACGCCCCACCGCATAGGTCCGCGCGAACCCGGTGCGTCCCAGCATGTCCTCCAACCGCCCCCACCAACGCTTCCCGGCAAGATCCACGAACAGCGCCTGCGCCAACGCCGGATCCTCCGCCGGATCGACACCGAGTTCATTGCGGAGTACGTCGTCCACCTCCGCCAGTAGCTCGTGGTTCCCGTCGAGTTCCATGCTCTCGATCAGGCTGAACCCGAGGTGCTCCTTGTAGTGCTCCGGCAGATCGATCCGGGGCGGGGGCTGATCACGCAGGATCTCGTCCAGCCGCTGCTCGGGTGTTTCCGACAGCGGTCGTGGGCTCGGACGCAACTTGGCGGCGAGCGCCTGCATGGTGTGCTCGGCGGACAGGGCTGGTACGGGCGTTCCGCTCCGGTGGGCTGCGGTGAGTTCCGCGCGGTAGCGACGTACTAGGCCGGTCGCCGCGCGGCGGTCGAGCTTCAGGTGTCCGTTCAGAAAACGTTCTACGGCGTCGGCGACCTGCTGCAGCGGCAGTGCGAGTTCGTTCTGCGCGTAGAACCGGAGCGCTTCCCGCTCGGCCAGCTGAAACACGGTGTCGACCGTCGACTCGGTTGGCTGCTGGTTGCCTACCGCAAGCGATACCTCGGCGTCGGCGGTGAAGACGTAGTGGCGTCCGGTCTCGATCGTCAGCCGCTCGACGCCCCAGATTTCCTGATCCGTCCGGGAGATCGAGGCGCTGCTTCCGAGCGACGCGTTGAACCCACCGCCGGCCGAGTTCTCGGAGGCACCAGCGGAGGCCTGCGTGCTGCCGCCGTACGAGCGTCCGATCCCTGAGCCGTGGCTGCCGAGCGCCAGGTTGATGTCGCCACTGACGCCTTCGGTGATGGCAACCAGCTGCGAGTTCTGCAGGCGGCCGGTGAGTGAGACTGCGATCCGGCTCGAGATCCCGCCGATGCCGGGCACCAGAAGGGTGGTGCGGTAGCCGCCGCCGATCCATTCCGGGTGGGCGAGCAGGTTCCGCGGATTGAGGAACACACCGAGCTGCTGAAGCGCGGTCGCCTCGTCCCTGATTGCCTTGGGCAACGTGGCGGTGAAGTCCGCTGTGCCGAGCGCGAGCAAGGTCATCCGCTGGAGAACGCAGCGTCGCACGGGGCCCGTTGGCGGGGTCGACGGCAGCGCGTCCTCGTACGGCAGGAGGTCACTGTCGATCAGGATGTGCGCGGTCTCATCCGGTGCACTGGTGTAGAACGTCTCCTCGCCCTCGGCGACGGAAAACGTGTGCTGTACCTCGAACACCGCGACCGGCGAGGTGCTCTCGATCAGCGTGGCCTGGTTGACCGTACCGCCGGTGAACCAGGCCAGGACGCGGCCCAGCGCCTGCCGTCCGTACGAGAGCGATGCCCTCCCGTCGAGCCTGGTCGTCGAACTCATCGCCAGCGGATCGGCCCGCCACGGCCAGGCCTTCGACCGGGACGCCGACCGGCCGGCGGTTTCCGATCCGATGTTGAGCAGTACGACGGCCTCGTCGTTGGTCACACCAACTGGTTTCGAGGCATGCGGCTCGATCCTGACCCGAAGTACAACGTTTTCCGTCGCCTGCGTCGTCCGCGCACGGGTGAGCGTGATCAGGATCCCGTCCCGGGCGGCGATGTCGTATCCGGCCTCCAGACGTTGCGTCGACAGTTGTTCGCGGAGCTCCTCGAGGTTGAGCAGCTGTGCGTGCCGCTCGATCGGATCGGTCGAGAGCTTGCTGAGGTCGGGGTTTCCGTTCCTGTCCAGCGGCGGTACGAAACCGCGACCGGCCAGCCGCGTCATGATCGCCTCGAACGCTGCCTTCCCACCGGTGACGCCCTGCACGTTCCACGGCCCGGCCGCGCTGAGCCGGCCGGCGGCGTCCTTGGCCCACGCAGGCAGTTCCAGCTTGCGACCCGGTACCACGGCATTCGGGTCGAGCTCACCGTCGATGGTCCGCCCGCCGTTGTGCACCGCCTTGCGATCAACCGGCAGCCCGAACCGGTACGCGTCCTTGACCCGCACCCGCGCCACGACCGTGCTGTCCCCGGGCGTGGTTGCCACCATGCCGTCCAGGGCCACCTTCACGACGTGCTCCAGCACCATGCGGTAGGCCTGGGTCGGTCCGGTGAAACGGTGTACGCCGACGTGGATCGACGTACCGCCTCCGGACAGGGCCTCCGACCGCGTCGCCGTACGACCGCCACTCACAGTCGGGCCGACATCGGTGCCGTCCGGTTCGATGTCGTGCACCGCGGCGCCGTCGTACCCGGCCTTGAGGGACGCGGACGCCGAGGCGCCGAAGGACTGCTGCGTACTGGTGGTGCTGAATCCGATCCGGACCGACTCCTGCCAGTGGGTGGTGCTCTGCGCGCCGACCAGCTCGACCTTCTCGTAGCGGATCCGGGTCGTGACTTCGACGTGCCCGACCGGCTTTCCGTCGACCGTCAGCGGCCGCAGTACGGGATGGTCGGTGGATTCCGCCAACCGGCTCGGGAGGTCGGTGGTCAGGACGGCGTGCAGCTGTTCCTCGACCTGCGTACGGTCGATGCCGAGTTTGGCGAGGCGGTCCTCGTTCGCTTCGATCACGTCGTCGGTGAGCTGCGCCAGACCGGTGACCGAGGTCAGCAGGTGCGCAGGCAGCCGACCGTTTGCGAAGTCGAGGCGGCGGTAGCTGTTCTGGGAAGCTTCGAGGGTGTACGCGTGCGACACCCAGGCACGAAGCTCGCTCGCATCCTTCGCGTTGCCCTCAGCAACTGTCACCGCGGCGGACCAGGTCCGACCGGTGCGAACGTCCAGTTGCCAGGACGCCTTGCCTGTGTAGAGAACGGACTCACCGCGGTTATCCTCGACCGCGCCGGTCTGCGAGAACTCCGCGGCGTTCCCGGTGACGGTGCGGGTGCGCCCGGTGCCGACCTCGCCCTTCAGCGTGAGGTCACCGAGCCACGGTTGGTGCGTGACCGTGCCGAGGAGTTGCAGGAGCGCCTTCATCGGCACTGTGAACGCCGAGTCGAAGCGCGAGGTCGCAGCCGTGGCGAGCCGTCGGCCGCCCTGCGGGAAGACCCCGTTGATGATCTCCGAGGCCTTGACCAACGGATCGCGGACCTCGACCAGTTCGTCGACGCTAAGTTTGATGCGCAGGTCGGCGGAATGCTTGGTGCCGACCCGCACTACGACGCCGTCGTCGGTCAGGATGCGGCCGAACTCCGCGCTGAGCAGTTGCTGCAGCTTGTCGGCCGTGAACGTCTGATCGATGCTATTAGCAGCCAAGATCGTGTTGATGCGGTCCTTGAGCGCGGCCAGGTGCGGGAGCCGGCCGGTCGGCTGCATGCTCGGCAACGCGGCGGCCGGCGGAGCGAGGTTCTCCAGAACCGTCTGGTACGCCGCGACTTCGGCAGCGAACTTGTGCGCTTCGGCGACGAGACGATCGGGCGCGGCAGCTCCGACGTTCTGCAGGAGTTGCGCGTAGCCGGCGCGCGCGGTTGTCAGCTTCGCGAGTGCCTGCTCGTAGTTGATCGCGATGTTGTCATGCCAGTCGGCAAGTTCGGTCTGCTTGCGTACCTCGGCCTCGGCTGCACGACGGCGCGCGACTGCGCCGTTGTCCTTGGCAACTTGATCGCGCTCTTCGGCGGCCTGGCGAGCCGCTTCGATCGCTTCCTTCGCGGCCGCTTGCTTGCTGGCGATCAAGGCGTTGAGCGAGGCGATCGTCTCGTCGAGACCGGTGAGCTGACGGGTGATCGCGGCCTTGAGTTCGGCGCGCGGGTCCAGTGGGAGCGGTGTGTTCCAGGGAAGGGTCGGCGGGACGTGGCCGCGTTTGCGGATTGCGTTCACGAGGCCTTCGATGTCCTGACGAAGCTCCGGCCGATCGCCCATTGCCCACTGCCGTTGGAGATAGCGGAACTCATTGAACTGCGCATCGACACAGGCATTCGGCCCGGCGCCGGTGAGGCGGGACCACAGTCGACGCAGCGGTCCACCTTCGGGCGCTCGCAGTTCCTGAAGCGTATGGCTCAGCTCGTGCACCCAAACCCGAGCCAGCTGGCTGTCGGCGACCCCCGCCGCAAACGTGACAACATGCGGATCCTGCGCGGTCCCCGCACGCACCTCGGTCGACGCAACCTTCCCTCGCCGCACCGACCCGACCGTCACCCGGAAGTGCCGCGTCCCATCAGTTCCCGCAACCACAACCAGCTGCCCCACCACAGCAGGATCCCCAACACTCGACCCACCAAGATCAGACCCAAGCACACCGCCAACAGCCGCCAGAACCCGGTCAACAGTCAACGCCCCCTCATGCGCCTCCCGCCCATCCGCAACAAACCCAGTCCCCCGAACCCGAGGCGCAAACCCCCGCCGCCCCCGCGCACCCTCCGCCCAACCACCCGGCGCTCCATCGGCTTGGGCGCCGGCTTCCTGCTGGTGTGGCGTTTCGACGTCCTGTCCGCCGGCGAGTTCCTGGGCTCGGCGGGTGATTTCGGCGGCGGCGACGCGGTGGGCCGCGGCGCGCAGGATGTCGGCGGGGGATTTCGCAGCGGGCGCGGTCGCAGGCACGCCGAGGTGCTCCGCGACCCGGCGTACTGCTTCGGCGTCGAGGACGGACTGGGTCGCACTCGATTGCGCGAGGTCGGCGGTGATGCGCTCGAGCACCTCTACGGGGATCACCGCCTGACGCGCGTCGGTCGTGGTGACGCGGACGCTGCCGTCCTGCAGGTGGACGGCGTCCAGGTTCGCGACGGCTGCGTGTACGGCGACCTCAGCCACCCCGACCGGCATCACCAACACCTGGCTGTCCAGGGCAACGACCAGCTCGGCTAGCGACAGATCCTCGTGTACGGCGCTGCGCCCGGAAGTCGCCTCTCGCACGTGAGTATCGACCACCAGCCGACCGCTCAGGACCCGCAGCCGAACGCTCACAACATGCCCGTCCGCGATGAGCTGCTGAACGCGTTGCTCCACCGCAGCGAACTCAAGCCGCGAGATCTGTACCCCAGGCGGAATCAGCCCGCGGGCCCGATCGCGTGCGAACGCCCAGTCGAGCGGGATCCGCGGTAGCGCCTCGGACTTCCCTCCGGGGTTCGGGAGGCGCTCCGGCAGGAGGATTTCGTGCAGCTCCAGTACGACCTCGTCGGCGAGGCCCGGCGTACCGAAACTCCAACTGGCGCGGTTCGTCGAGTCGTTCGGCCTGACCTCGCCCGCGACCGGACCGCCGGCCGGATCGAACGCGGCCGGCGTGAGATACCCATCCTCGGCTTGGCGGTGACGGCCGCCGGCGGACTGCTGGTCGGTGATCATCTGGTCGACGAGCGCGCGTACGTCGGCCGGCCCGTACACGTCCCGCGCCTCGGTCGGCACGGTGCTGTGCGGGTCCGTCACCTCCACCGTCAACTCCAACGCATCAACCACCGCATGGCGGCCTGCAACCTTCGTCACGGTGACCTCGACCTGGTACCCGGCTCGCACAAGCTCGGCCCAGCGAGCCTCCAGCGCGGCCGAGGCCTGCGGGTCGGAGATCAGGTCGCCGGGCAACGACTGCGCCAGGCCGGTCTCCGTGACCGGGATCTGAACGCTGTCGCCAACCCGCTCGAGAACCACCGGTCCGCGCGGGGTCGTCGGAGGATCCTGCGGGACCGCAGGACCGGCGTCGGGTGGAGTTGTCAGGGGATGCCGCGGAGCGGTCGGCGGGGTGGACGGACCTGTGTCGGGTGGTCCGGTTGGGCTGATCGCGGGGCGTGGGAAGTTGCCGGGGAGGTTGGCTTGGCGGAGGAGTTCGTCGTACGCCGCGATGTGGTCGGTCAGTTGTTGCTGGACGTACGCGAGCGACTCCGGCGTACCAGCCGCAGTGTGCGCGTCCACCGCGTCGGCGGCCCGGACGATCTCCTCCAGCGCGACCAGCCGTTGTTCGAGCAGCGGTTTACCGGCGGGCTCGCCCAGCATCCGCCCGAGCGCTCGCCCGGCGCCGGCGCGGACCTGGTCGGTCGGACCGCCGGTGACGCGGCGCCCACGGTCCGGCGACATCCGCCGCAGGTCGGGGAACGTCTTGCTCGAACCGTCCTCGTCCGCAATCCCTTCGTACAAGGTGATCGCGTGCGCAAGCCGCGCCCGAGCAGCCTCCACTCCGGCGTGGTCAACAGCCGCGGCACCGGTTGTCGACTCGGCCCAGTCCAGCGCCGCCGCCAGGCGCTCGATCCGGGCAAGGGCCGCGATCCGCTCCGCCTGGGCGTCCTGTTCCTCGGCCGTCCGACCTGGCGTCAGGTTGTCCAGGTACGCGCGCTCCGCTGCCGCCCGGATCCGATCGGTGTACTCAGGGTCGCCCGGTCGCACCTCCGCGACCGCCTGCCCGGCCTTGACGAACTGGTCGCGCAGCTGCTGAATCTGGTCGAGGAGCTGCGCCAACAGGTACTTCCCGATCGCCGCCTGCCGAGTGAGTTCGCGCTGGTCGACGGCCTGCTTCGCGAGGTCGGCCGCGTTCGCGTCCTTCCGCTCGAGCTCGGCGCGACGGAACAGCATGCGCGCAACCGGCGTACCGGTCACGCCGCCGACCGCACCCGCCAGCGTGACGATCACGCTCACGTTGTCGAGGTCGAAGATCTGGTCGAGAGCGAGGACACCGCCCGCGGCCCCGATCGCCGCGAACGCGACCTGCTGGAAATACACCCAGTACTTCGACTGCCCGGGCGGCCGCGCGCCCTCCGGACGAGCCGGCGCCACGGGGAAGTTCGCCCGATCCGCCGTACGGTCGGCGAGGTCGACGCCCGGCCGATGCTCGGCGACGAGCTGCTGCAGCTCCCGGATCGCGGTGTCGACCTGCTGAAGCTGATCCGTGAGTACGTCGATCAAAGCCTGGCCTCGGACCGCGTCGCGCTCGGTCTGGTCCCAAGACTTCTGGGCGTCGCTCGCCCGCTCCTCGAGGTTGACGAAGATCTTGTCGCCGACGGCGCCCAGCAACAGGCCGGTGACGGCCGGGCCGATCGCGTTGATCAGCCCTTCCGCGAACAGGTCGAAATGCCTGGCGAACTCCGTAGGATCGTTGTCCTGAACAGGATTCGTCTGGTTCTGCGTCGCGGCGAGATGGCTGAGCAGCCGCCGGGCTGCGGCCGTCACGTTCTCGATCGCCTGGGCGGCAGCCTGGACGCCGAATCCCGGCGTACCGGGTGATGCATAGGTATCAGGTACGCCCTGCTGGAGCGCGTTCGGCATCGTACCCGCGAGCTGCGAGCGGTAGTCCTCGAGCAGTGCGACCAGCTGGTTCTGCAGGGACGCGGGGTCGGCGAGCTGGGTCCGGATGGTCGCGTCCACGCGGCCGAGGCGGAAGTCGAACTTCTTGATGTCGACCAGCCGCTCGGCGATCGATTTCGCCACGGCGGACATCCCGATGACCATGACCGCGGACATCGCGGGGATGCCGACAGCGGTCAGCGCGCCTGCGGTCCCGGTCGCGGCGAGCAGCGGTACGGCGTGCCGCACCAGGTAGTTTCGCCGCTTGGTTGCTCGCGGCAACCTCTGGTTCGGGTCCGGGGCTTGCTCCGGGCCGCCGTCGAGCATGCCCTGCATCCCCGGATACTGACGATCCCGAACGGCGCGGTCGGCGTCGTACGCCGGTTGTCTGCCGGTCTCCTTGCGGCCGTCGAGCCAGCGTTCGGTCAGCGCGCCGACGAGCGAGTTGACGATCGTCGGCACCGAGAGCGCCACGCCGGTGATGATGCTGCCGGATGCGACGTACCCCGAAGCCCCGATCAGTACGGCGGAGAGCACCGATCCGCGGATCGACTTCACGACGTACGCGCTCACGGACACCCGGTCGTCCTTGGGCGATCGGCGGTCCGCGAACCGCTGGGCCATGGCGCTGTCGTCCCGGGCGAGGAGGGTGTGCCGGAGCTCCGCGTTCGGCTGCTCGTTGCCGAGGCTCATCGACGCGATCAGGGCGGCCATCAGGCCCTTGATGCGGCGCCTTCGAGGCGCCGAGGCGACCGCTTCGTGCTCGGCGGCCAGCGCACGGGCCTCGGCCAGCGCGCCGTGGTCCTCGGCCTTCAGCAGCGGGTCGAGGGCCGGGTCGCTGTCGGGGCGGAGTACCGGGGTCTCCTCGGCGTCTGCCAGCTGGGCAGGAGTCGGATCGGTCGTTGCGGCGGCGGTCTCGGCGAGCACGCGCGCCAGTACCTGCGGCACCTCGTCGAGGGCCAGCCGATCCGACAGGGTCACCTCTGCGGCAGTTGTGTTCGGTACGGCGACGTACCGGGCCACCGTGGTAGGCCCGAGCGGGCCGATCCGCACCTGCAGGACGAAGGTCCGCCCGTTGCTCGTCGTCACCTGGTAGCGGTTGGCGGCCAGTTGGACGATCTCCTGGATCTTCGCGGCCTGCTGTACGACGGGCGAC
Organism: Kribbella sp. NPDC055110; assembly: GCF_053607525.1. Taxonomy (NCBI): domain Bacteria; kingdom Bacillati; phylum Actinomycetota; class Actinomycetes; order Propionibacteriales; family Kribbellaceae; genus Kribbella; species Kribbella sp. NPDC055110. The sequence goes on along the minus strand of NZ_JBSGTS010000007.1, from coordinate 190,889 downwards.
ATGATCGCCTGCCCCGCCGCGTTCCCCACCAGCAACCACCCCGGCAGGAACCGCTCCCCCCGCGGGGTTGTTTGTGAGAGTGCGGGCTTCGGCGTGCCGGGCCGGGTCGGAGTCAGGTCGGGCTGACGAGAACCGTCCCCGGCCGGAGCATCTGGGCGTCCTTGCGATCCATCATCAGCCGGATCCTGCTGGCCTCCGATGCGGCGGTACAGCGGAGTTCCACACCCAGTACCGTCACCTTGTGGTCCGTGCCCTCGATCCGGAGGACCGTGCCGGCCCGGACCACCCCGCTCCCGAGCTCGCCCGGCGTCATGATGCCGGGTCGGCTCGGCAGGTCGACCGTCGCCTCGATCGTGAACCTGATCGCGATCATCTGCTCGTATCCTTTCCACTGCTGCCGCTTCGCTCGCGTACGCCTCGCGTTCGAGTTCGGCTCTGCTGTTCTCGTCGACCGGCCGGCCCGCCCGGAACTGGTCGGCGTGGGTCTTCTCGTGGGCGAGGGTCGCGGCCAGGGTCTCGCGATCGGCGAAGCTGGCCGGCCCCAGACGGATCTGGACCGCACCGCCCGGCAGCTCCATCGCACTCGCACCCACGTTGTCCCGATCGAGGTCCGCGTACTCGGCCGGATCGGTGACGATCACGACGTCGATCCCGGTCAGGTCCACGCCGGCGGCCGCCGCGACCTCCTCGACCGTCTCCGCCGTACGCTCCAGCCCACCACCGTTCTCGGCCACATCCTGATTGGTCCGCGCCGCACCCCGCGGCGGGTGCACATGATCGTCGTCGTGCACCTCGTGGTCGACGGCTGCGGGTGCGGCGCCCGCCGGCGTGAGGTCGAACTCGGTGATGGTGATCCCGATCGCCGTACGCCCGTTCTCCAGCAGCGGTTTCACCATGAAGAACTCGACTTCGCCGGCGTCCAGCGCCGCCAGCATCTCCTCGGCCAACTGGGTCTCGTTGTCCAGCGGTACGTCGGTCCGCGGCTGGGCCGGCGCGGCGGTCGGACCCTGCCCGAGCTCCCGCGGCGTCGCCGGCGTGACGCGCTGCTCGTTGTCGAGGACCGCGGTCGGCCCGCCGCGACGAATCATCTCCACGAGGATGCTGCGGATGTACTCCCGGTGTCCCTGCTGGTACGACAGGTCGTTCGCGCCCCGCCGGAACCCGAGCCCGCCGTTGACGCTCTTCGCCTCACCGACCGCGAAGCCGAGGATCCGTCCGGTACCACGTTCGAGCCGGACGAAGATCTTGTCGAACCGGCCCGACCCGGCGTACTCGTCGGCGAACACCCGGTGCACCTCTTCGACGCCAGGGTTCCGCGCACCGAGCCAACTGAGCAGCAGATCGGCGAAGCTCTCGCCCATCCTCCAACCCGCGTCCTGTGGTGTCGGGAGCTCGTCCTGCAGCGTCTCGTCGATGTCGACCGGCGCGTTCCTCGGCTGCTTGGGCCGCTTGGTCCGCGGCGGCGCCTCCTTGCTCGCGTTCCACAGGTCGACTTCGCCCTGGTACGCCCGGCGATGTGCAGGGGTCCGGCCGAGGACCGGATCGTCGAGCCGTACGTCGGTCGGCGGGCCGGCCTTCCGGACCGCGGGCACCACCTCGAGCTCCCCGAACTCGTTGCTCTCAGCAAGATACTTGAGCCCCGGAACCTGGACCTTCACGACGGTCCCGTCGTCTGTGGTGGCCTCGAAGGTGTCCTGCTCGGACCGCCGTTTCACCGTTCCGGTGAACTCGCCGGTCGCCTTCGCGCGGTCGGGAGTCTGGTAGTAGCGCGCCCGCAGCGCCAACGCCGCAGGTGTCGACGCGCCGTCGGGTCCAAGCTCATTGAGCGCCGCGACGAACGCCTCCAGCGCCGCCTGCTCCGCCGACTGCCCCTCCGTCGGACTGATGCGAACCGGGCCATGCGGACCAAACGGCGGACTGACAGCACGCGTCAGCACGAGCGGACGATCAGCCGGGTCCACCTCCTCGGCCACCCGCTGCTCGTGCGGTGTCGCCGTACGAACGTCGATCACCCGCGGGCGGAAGGTGGCGGACTCGCCGACCTCCAGGTCTCCCGGTGCGGTCCGCGGCGCGGGTGGATGTCCGGGGTCGAAGGCGCCGCGCCGTACGGTCTCGGCTGCCTCGGCCAGGTTCGTCTGGGCAACGTGTACGACGTTGCCGTCGGCACCGACCAGGGTGATCTCGGCGTGCAGTTCGGTGATTCCGGTCTCGGGGTTCTGTACGGCGCGGAACACCAGATCGAAACTGTGGCCGGCGCGGGCCAGCGCGGCGAGCTGTTGCTGCATGAGGTGGAAGGCCCACATCTGGAACTGCGTTCCGTGCGGCACGATGTCGCGGTGCCGTACGTTGCCGGCGACCCAGGAGAAGGGGTGGGTCCGCTTCGCCCTCGGCGTACCGTGCTGGTTGGCCCCGCGGAACTGGATCCGCACCTCAGCAGGCTTCCCATCGGGCCCAGCCGTTCGACTCACAACGTTGTCACCGACCTGAGCAAGCACCTCACCGGGATCCTCAGCAGTCTCGGTGGTGGCGGAGTTGCCGGCGTCCCCGGTGTCGCTGGTGTTCGTGCCGGGGTCGTTCGACTGCCCCGAAGGGCCCGGTCCCTCCGACGTGGTGTGCGCCGGAAGCGGCTTCGGGGCGTCGTTCGACTGTTGGGTCTCCTCCGCCGTCACCACAGCCGCCTGAACCTGCGCCTCCCCGGCCAGCGCCGCGCCCCCAGACGTCACCACGCTCGACTCCAGATCCACGGTCGCCGCGGCGGTTGCCCCGGTCGCGGTGGCGGTAACTGCAGTCTCGGGTACGTCGTTCTGCTGGGCTGCCAGCGTGATGTCAGCACTGTTGCTCTGAGCAACTGGTACGGCGGTTTCCGCGTGCTCGTCGACGGTCTCGACCGGATTCGCCTTCTGGCCTGCTTGGATGTTGTTGGGTGGAGCGGTCGGGACGCTGCTCTGCTGTCCGACGATGGCATGTGTCGGCGCCTGACTGGCGAGCTGCGATCCTGCACCAGTCACCTGAGTCGCCCCAGGCGCAACCGGTCCGCTCGCCACCGGGAGTGCCGATCCACTCGCATCCTGCACGCCGTTCACGTCAGCAGGAGCCGCTCCAGGCTGCTCGCCATGCAGCGCGTGCTGACCCTCCCCCGACAAACGACCTGAGTCTCCCGCACCAGGCTGGACGTCCTGTTGCTGCGCGTTCTGTTGCTGGGTCTCCTGCTGCTGGGTGTCCTGCTGCCCGCCGCCTTGTTGTTGGGTGTTCTGTTGCTGTTCGTCGTGTTGTTGGTCCGGCGCTGCTGTCTTGTTGGACTGTGTATGCCGGTCGACGTGCACGTCCTGCGACGACGCGGGGTGTCCGCTGCTGCTTGTCGAGCCGGAGCCACCAGTTGCACCGCCCGAAGCCGCCGCATGTCCGCCGGCAACCGACGAGCTGGCACCGGCGGCCGGAGCTGCGCCGGGGGTGTTTGACGCGGATGCCTGCGACTGCGTGGTGTTGTTGCCCGGGTTCGGCCCAGCCTCCGGTGTCGGGGTATGTGGTGGCCCGCCGCCGTGCGTGGAGTCGACGTACGGCGCCATACCGCGGGCGTCGCGTACGCCGTTGAAGAAGTTCTGGCCCAGCGCGTCGCCGGCGTGGACCGAGTGCACCCGGCTGGCCCCAAGTAGCCCGGACTGGAACCAGCCGTCGGACAGCGCCTTGCCGAAGTCCGGCGCTTTCCCCGTGACGTAGTAGTTCGCCAGCTCGCTGGAAAGCGGCGATGTGATCGCGTTCGTGACAAAAGCATTGCCGCTGCCCTGCAAGACATACGGAACCCGGCTCCCGACCCGCCCCGCGTCCGGAAGCCCGGCGATCCTCCGCCCGACCTTCCCGGCCGCGTTCAGACCCATGCTCATCGGCGAACCGAGGACGCCCGCCACAGCGGAGATGCCGACCTGCTGCCAGTCGATGCCTTTCCGCGCGCCCTTCCAGATGTCGAGCTGCTGTGCGACGAGTTCGGTCAGGACCTCCTCGACGCCTTCCCAGGCGGTGTGGCCGACCAGCGACAGGGCCCGCGCGCTGAGTCCGACGGCGGCCGTGTGGGTGAGATCCGCCGCCGCCCGGATCAGCCCGGAGAAGCGCTCGATCAGGACAGCGGCCAGTCGCCAGCGGAACAGGTCGCCGATCCCGGGCGGTAGCAGGAACGTCGCGGCGAAGAAGAACGCGTTCATGATCAGCTCGGAGTAGATCTGATCCTTGGTCTGCCGCACGTTCGTGGCGAAGGTTGTGCACAGCACCGACATCTCGTCGAAGGAGCGGACCGTCTCCTGGTACCCCTCGTTGCCGAGCACCTGCTGGAGGTTCTCGTGGTAGAGCTGTCCGTTCTGGTCTCCCCAGACGGCCGGCATCCGGTTGTTCCCCGCCTGCGCCGCGGCGATGGTGTCGGCCATCGCCTTCTCGACCGTCTTCCAGTTGGCGCCCATCCGGTCGGCAGCGTCCTCGTCGACGTTGGGGAAGATCTGGGTGCTGTCGACGAGTTTCTGCAGCCAGTCCCACAGCGGACCGGAGGGCGGGGGGATCACTTACACCCTGCGCAACCGGTCGGCCTGCTCGCGCTGGAGCTCGACGTACTTGGCCACGATCTCGTTCGCGTTCGTGCCCATCTTGGTGAAGTTCTCCTCGGCATCCGCCGCGAGCTTCTCCAATTGCGGTTTCCTGGCGTTGTAGTCGTTCCGGAACGTGGCGCTGAGATCGTCCAGCCCGGTTCCGACCAGGGCCTCGTCGGCCGCCAGGGCGGGGCCGATCGCCTTCCAGGTGTCCCCGATGATGCGGCCGGCGTCGCCGATGGCATGCGCCGCCGCATTCGTCTCGGACGGGAACATGCTGAGATCTCCGCCGGCGCTGTGCAGGCTGATCTGGTCGCCGGCCATCAGCGGGCTCCGTTCTCGGTCGATCGGCCGGCCATCCGCAGGAACGGCTCGAACGCGAAGTCCTCCGGGCCGTCGAGGTTCGCCGCGAACAGGTCCGTCAGCTTCTCGCGGACGGCGTCCTGGGCCTTCGAGTGCGCGTCGTTGATCACTGTCCGGATCTGCTCGGCCAGCACCTCCGCGTCCGGCGTCCGGTAGACCCGGGCGTCGAGGACGAGTCCGACCAACTCGCCGTACACACCGACGGTGGCCTCGACCAGACCGTCGGGAGACTCGGCGGTGCCGGTCGCGCCGTCCATCGTGGTGCGGATCCGGCGGGTCTCGCGGTTCAGCTCCTCGAGCTGACTGATCCTGCCCTGCGCGCTGCCGGTCTCAGCGCCGAAGGAACTCATGGTGCCTCCTCGATCTGGGGACGAAACGAGAGTCTGTGGCCGGAAAGCGCCGCTCTTCGGCGGTTGACCTCTTCCGGCCATCCGGGACTACGCCCGCCGGAGACCTCCGAGGCTCGGAGGGTGAGATCCCACGCGAAGATCCGACTCGGGGCCGCCGCGGTGGCCGGTGCGCTGGCCCTCGGGCCGGCTGCAGCCGCAATACCGGCGTACGCCGTGCCTCCGAAGGGCGCCTGCCGCAATGCCGAGCCGGCCCATCCCGTGCAGAAGGCACTGCCGTGGGCGCAACAGTTGCTGATGCCACAGCGTGCGTGGCCGTTCAGCACAGGCAGCGGGGTCACGGTCGCCGTGATCGACTCGGGTGTCGACGCGGACCATCCGCAACTGCGCCGCCCTGGCAAGGTTCTGCCCGGGCACGACTTCTACGTGCCGGGCAAGCTGCCCGGCAACTACGACTGCATCTCGCACGGGACCGGGGTCGCGGGCATCATCGCCGCCGACGGCCGGCCCGGGATCGGGTTCGAGGGCGTTGCGCCGGGGGCCAGGATCCTGCCGGTGCGGATCAGCGAGCGGGAGACGGACACCAACGGCAACACCGAGGAGATCGATCCGAAGATCCTTGCCAACGGCATCAAGTACGCCGTCGACGCGAAGGCCCGGGTGATCAACCTTTCGGTGGCCGGTTTCCGCGACCAGCCACCGGTCCGGAAGGCGATCGCTTACGCGGTCGCCCACGATGTCGTCGTGGTCGCGGCGGTCGGCAACGGGCAAAGCTCGGACGACGGGCCGCTCCCGTCCTACCCGGCGTCCTATCCGGGGGTCATCGGTGTCGGCGCGATCGACAACTCCGGGGCACGGGTCAGCGCATCCCAGGTCGGTCCGTACGTCGACCTGGTCGCGCCGGGCGGCTCGGTTCTGGCACCGACCCGCGTCGCCGGACACGCCTACGAGGACGGCACGAGTTTTGCCGCGCCGTTCGTCGCCGGTACGGCGGCTCTGGTGCGGGCCGCGTGGCCCAAGCTGACCGCCGCGCAGGTCGCCCAACGATTGCTGGCTACCGCCGACCCGGCCCGCGGCGGTACAGGCAGCCTGGAGTACGGCGCCGGCATCGTCGACCCGTACCGAGCCGTCACCGAAGGGCTCGCCGTCGGCGCGGCGAAGAAGTTGCCGGCGGCACACGTTCCGCCACCCGACGAGCACGAACTGGCGCTCGCGGCCTGGTGGCAGTCGCGCGGAGTAGTCGCGCGGAGCACCGCCGTACTGGCCGGCGGCGCGATGGCGATCGTTGTGCTGCTGGCGTGGTTGATGACCGCTGGTCACCGTCGTCGTTGGGCTGTCGGCCGATCGGCGATCGCCCACAGCGCCCGGCGCGAGCAGGCGGACCTGCCGCCGGAGTTCCTGTTCGCCCGTCCCAACCGCGACGCCTGAGCCGAAACAGGTGAACCCCAGCCGGGGGGACCCGGCTGGGGCTCATCCGCTGGATACTGTCGCAGCGACCGTCAGACCGACAGGCTGGCCGCGATGCCGCGGCAGGTAGCCAGCGTGGACTGACCGTCGGACACGACCGAGTCCATCACGGTGGCTCGATGCTTGGCGTCCATACCGTGAGCGTCCGCCTGGTTGGTGAGAAGCTGGGCGTTGACGAAGTAGTCGTCGTGATCCGCGCTGCACCACGCACCCGAGGAGAGTGCGTTGACAGAGCTCAGCTGGTCCTGAGCGGCGGTGATCCGCTCCTCACCAAGGTTCCGGTAGACCTGTGCAGCGTCCATCATGCCGCCGAACTGCTGAAAGATCTCAGCCATCAGTAACTCCTTGTCTGTCGGTGTCCGATCAGGCCGTGGGCATGCCGATCGTGCCGAACGACTGCATGCCGTTCGCGCTCAGCTGTTCGTAGATGTTCGCGATCTGCATCGTTCCGTCGGACTGGATGCCGGCCTGGTTCTGGCCCTTGAGCTGTGCGGCCTGGGTCCAGTTCTCGTGCCCCTGCACGTTGGACTGGTACGCCTCACCGCGGAACGACCCGCCCAGATCCATGGTGTTCGCCTGCGACCGGCGGACGTTGTCCCCCAGCGCCTCGGCGAATGCCGCGGTCTGGTTGGCGTGGTGGGCCATCTCCGGTGTGAGTCCCTGAATGAAGGCTCCGGCCATGACTGTCTCCTCTCTCGTCTGGTGCTTCCGCTCACAAGCTAAGGAGCCGACGGCAGCAGGCGGTCCGGGCGGCACGTTCCTGCCATCGGCGTCCACGGACCGGTCCGGGCGCGTGAGGATCCTCAGGGACAGGCCTCACGGAAGGGGTTCGACGATGGCGACCATGTTGGTCCGGCGTCCGATGCGGCGGCTCGCCCCGGAGCTCCCGAGCGGCGAACTGTTGCTCGAGGCACCGCCTGAGGTTCCGGAGCCGGGCGGCCGGCAATGGATGCAGATGTTGATGGTGTTGCCAATGGTCGCGATGATGGGCGCGATGATGCTGATGTTCTCGGGGAGCATCAGCAGCAGTCTGCGCTACGTGATCTTCGGACTCTTCGGCCTGGCGATGCTGGGCATGGTCGTGATGGCGGTCTTCGCCCGTTCCGGTGGCGGCAAGGCCGAGATGAGCCAGGCCCGGCGGACCTATCTGCGGCACCTGGCCCAGCAGCGGATGCGCCTCAGCAGGTCGATCGAGCAGCAGCGGGAAGCCCTTGGCTACCTGCATCCGCACCCCGAGTCGCTCTGGGTGCTGGCCGGCAGTTACCGGCTGTGGGAACGCCGTCAGGACGACGCCGACTTCGGCGCGACCCGGATCGGCGTCGGTTCGCAGAATCCCGCCACCACAGTGGTCCCACCGGACACCCAGCCACTCGAGCGCCTCGAACCGCTGTCGGCGCTGGCATTGCGACGATTCGTGGCGACGTACTCCACGGTGCCGGGGTTGCCGCTCGCCATCGCGATCACGGGTTTCAGCCGGATCTACCTGCCGGGTGACCGGGAACGGTCCCGGGCGATGGTCCGCGCGATGATCGCGCAACTGGTGACGCTGCAGGCCCCGGACAACCTGCGGATCGCGATCTGTGCCGCGCCGGAGGATCTCGAGAACTGGGACTGGGCCAAGTGGCTTCCCCACACGCTGCACCCGGAACGCAGCGACGCTCTCGGACCGGTCCGGCTGATCGCAGCATCGATCACTGCGATCGAGGCGATGCTGGACGACGTCGTGAGCAATCGCCCGCGGTTCGATCCGGACGTCGCCGGACGGGTCAACGGCCCGCACCTGGTGCTTGTCGTAGCCGGTGGCGACGTGGACGGATCCGATCATCTGCTCGTCGGCCCGGGACTCGAAGGCGTGACGGTACTCGACCTGACCGTGCCGCCACCGCGAGCGATCGACTCGACCGCGATCAGCCTCGATCTCGCCACCGACGGCGCCATTACGGCCGAGACCATGGAAGGCGAGGAGCATCTCGGGCAGGCCGACAGCCTCGACATCGCTGCTGTGGAAGGACTTGCCCGGCAGCTGGCTCCGCTGCGGCTGACCGCGGGCGCGCAGGGCGATCAGCCGTTGAGCGCCGATCTCGGTCTGGCCGAACTGCTCGATCTGGGTGATCCGTTCGACTTCGATCCCGACGACACCTGGCTGCCCCGGCCGATGCGGGAGCGGCTCCGGGTCCGCTTCGGTCTGCGGGCCGATGGGCAGCCGATCGAACTCGACCTGAAGGAATCTGCCCAGGAGGGTATGGGACCACACGGGCTGCTGATCGGTGCGACCGGTTCGGGCAAGAGCGAACTGCTGCGGACCCTGGTACTGGCGCTGGCCATCACGCACCCGCCGCGGTCGCTGAACTTCGCGCTCGTCGACTTCAAGGGCGGCGCGACGTTCACCCGGCTCGACGCGCTGCCGCACACCAGCGCGGTGATCACCAACCTGGCCGAGGAACTCCATCTGGTCGACCGGATGACCGACGCGATCAACGGTGAGCTGCTCCGCCGGCAGGAACTGCTCCGGGCCGCCGGCAACTTCGCGTCCTTGCGCGACTACGAGAAGGCGCGCACGGCCGGAGCACCGCTCGAGGAGGTTCCGACCCTGCTGGTGATCTGCGACGAGTTCTCCGAGTTGCTGACCGCCCGTCCCGACTTCATCGACATGTTCGTGCAGATCGGGCGCGTCGGCAGGTCGCTCGGCGTACACCTGCTGCTGGCGAGCCAGCGGCTGGAGGAAGGCCGACTGCGGGGGCTGGAGACACATCTGTCGTTCCGGATCGGTCTGCGGACCTTCTCCGAGGTCGACAGCCGGACAGTGCTGGGCGTCAGCGACGCGTTCAAGCTCCCGCGTGCCCCGGGACATGGCTTCCTGAAAGTCGGCACCGAACAGATGGACCGGTTCCGCTCGGCGTACGTGTCCGGCATCCACCGGCGGCCCACCGCGGACAGCCTGCCGTTGCAGGACAACACGGTCGAACTGCTCGACTACTCCAGCCGGTACGTCGCCCCGGCGGTGACCGAGGAAGTCGAGGAGGACGACGACCCGGACGGCGTCTTCGACGAGTCCGGCGGCGAGACGCTGCTCGAGATCCTCGTCGAACGCCTGGAAGGCCGCGGCACCCCGGCTCGCCAGATCTGGCTGCCCCCGCTGGACAAGCCGCCGGCGCTCGGCGAGTTGCTTTCGCAGCTCACCGCGATCCCCGGCAGCTCGTTCGTCCCGGGCCGGCTGCAGACGGTCGCCGGCGTCGTCGACCGGCCGCTCGACCAGCGCCGCGACCCGTTGCTGCTGGACCTGTCGGGCGGAGCCGGCCACGTCGCCGTCGCGGGTGCGCCGCACACCGGGAAGAGCACCGCGCTGGCCGGCATCGTCGCCGGTCTCGCCCTGACGCACACCCCCGAGGAAGTGCAGTTCTACTGCCTCGACTTCGGCGGCGGAATGCTGTCCAGCCTGCGCGATCTGCCGCACGTCGGAACCACCGCGGGCCGTCAGGACACCAACGCCGTACGCCGGACCGTCATCGAACTGCTCGGCATCGTCGCCGAGCGAGAGAAACGCTTCGCGCAGGACGGTATCGACAGCATGGCGACGTACCGCGAACGGCGCCGGCGGGGCGAGGCCGCCGACTATGCGTACGGCGACGTTTTCCTGGTGATCGACGGATGGGGGACGATCCGCAACGACTTCGAGGATCTCGAGCAGGCGATCGGCGACCTGGCCACCCGCGGTCTCGCGTACGGCGTGCACCTGATCATCAGCGCCGCGCGCTGGTTCGACGTACGAACCAACGTCCGTGACCTGTGCGGCACGAAACTCGAACTGCGACTGGGCGACCCGATCGACTCGCTGGTCGACCGTCGAGCGGCAGCACTGGTCCCGGAGCATGCACCCGGGCGCGGTGTCACGACGAGCCGGCACCACTTCCTGACCGCGGCACCACGACTCACCGACAGCGCGGATCGGTTCGCCGTCGGGCTGCGCGAACTCGTCGCCGCCGTCAAGGAAGCTTGGCCGGGCAAGCCGGCGCCGGAGATCAAGCTGCTGCCCGGTGACGTGCCGTACGCGACCAACGACGGCGCCAGCTCCCGCGAACACGGACTGGCTGTCGGCGTCGCGGAGCGCAGCCTGGAGGCGGTGCTGCTCGACCCGAACGCCGACCCGACGTTCATCCTCCTCGGCGACACCGGCTCCGGAAAGTCGGGCTTCCTGCGCACGATGGCGCACCGGATCCGGGAGACCTATACCCCTGAGCAGGCACGGCTTCTGGTCGTCGACCACCGGCGCAGTCTGCTGGGTGACGTCGAGAGTGACCACCTGCTGGGGTACGGCACGAATCACGCGGTCACAGCCCAGCTCGTCAACGGCTTGGCCAACGTGCTGCAGGAACGGCTGCCCGGTCCCGAGGTCACCGCCCAGCAGTTGCGTGACCGCAGCTGGTGGGAAGGGCCCGAGCTGTTCGTCCTGATCGACGACTACGACCTGGTGGCCTCCGCGGAGAACCATCCGCTGATGCCGCTGGTGCCGTTCATCCCCCAAGCCGCTGACCTCGGTCTGCGGATCTACGTGGCCCGCCGGACCGGCGGCGCCATGCGCGGGCTGTTCGAGCCCGTCCTGGCCCGGATGCGCGACGTGGGCTCACCAGGCCTGCTGATGTCCGGCAGCCGCGAGGAGGGTCCCCTCCTCGGCGGTCTCCGAGCCCAGCCGATGCCACCCGGCCGCGGCTGGCTGGTCACCCGCCAAGGCACCAACCAACTGATCCAACTGACCCACCCACCGACCAAGGAGGACTGATGGCGGACCTAGACGCCAGAACCGAGGCGTTCCACACGGCTAGCGGCGGCCTGGCCGACGTGACCGACGACTTCTCGACGAAGATGCGGGAGGCCGGACAGAACTCGGCATCCCCGGCCGCCGGCGGTGGAACGGCCGAGAGCACGGCCTTCATGAAGGTCGAGCGCGCTGCTCGCGACAAGCTGGTCCAGTACATGTCGAACACCGCGGACGGCCTGCAGGGCTACCAGTCCGCGATCACCGAGATCGGCGGCGCCCTCGATCGGAACGCCGACGTGACCACCCAGCGTCTGAACAAGCTGCTGAAGCCGCAGGACGGCAACGTCACGCCGAACAAGGACTTCGACCCCGGGCACGCGATCGTCTACCAGCTCGACCATCCACGTCCCAACCCCGCCCCGGCAGGAGGCCACTGATGGCAAAGGATGCCCTCGGCGCTTCGTCCATCAGCGAAGTGACCGGCAAGATCGGCGGTGCGCAGACGGTCCAGGCCTGCGTCGACCTGATGACCACGCTCTCCGTGATGATGCAGACGGACGCGGAACTCAGCGGCCCGCTGGAGACGGCGGGAATGATGTGGAACTCGTCCGCGGATGCCGTCAACACCGCGCATCTGGAGCTCCACTCGGTCACCGAGACCCTGCTGCAGGACTGGCACAGTGAGGACTCGGAGATCTTCAAGCAGAACCGGGCAACCACCGAGGCATCGCTCTCGACGTCGTACGGCGCCATGACTCCGGCGCAGGGTCTGCTCAACGAGTTGGCGGGGCAGATCAGGACGACAGCGACGACCGTTGCGACGCAAACGGAGGCACTCAACAAGGTTGTGCGCGAGTACAACGCCGCGAAGACCATGGTGGCGCCCGGGGACTTCAACGAGGCGGCCTGGGCGAACCAGGCGAGGATCCCGTTGCAGGCGGCCGGCGACGCGATGACCGCGCTCGCGGGGCAGTACAGCAGCACAGGCGCGACCCTGACTTCCAACGCGCAGAGGTTGAAGTGGGACGGTCCCGGCAGCAGGAACGGCAGTCCCAGCGCGAACACCCCGGGCAACACCCCGTCCGCGCCGGGCTCACCGGGCGGACCCACGGGTGCCGACCCGGCAGCCGCCGATCCCGGCGGCCAACAGGCGGGACCGGCCGACCAAGGCGGCGGGGCGCAGGACGCCGGCGCGGGCGCGGGCGGGATGGACGGTGCCGGTGAGGCGGGTGGCACCGGTGCGGGATCGATTCCGGAGGTGCCGGGCGGTGGTACCGGGTTGGCCGGGATGCCTGCGGGATCGACGGCGTTGTTCCCGAGGGAGCCGATGCTGCCGAACGTGCCGGTGGCCAACGCTCCGGTCACATCCCCGATCAACACGCTGCCGGTCGGTGCGGTGCCGGGCGGGTTCACCGGGGGCGCTGCCGGTGCCGGTGGTGGTGTCGGCAAGGTTCCCGGCGGTGGGGTCGGTGGCGGCGGTCTGCCGGGTGCCGGCGGTGTCGGGGGCGGGCACCAGAAGGGTGTTGGCTCCAGGCCGGGTGCGGTCGCCGAGACCGCGTCGTCGCAGGGTCCGCTGTCCGGCGGGCGGGCGCCGGCCGCCCCCGCCGGGCTCGCCGGTGGCACCGGCGCTGCGAGCGGCCAGGGTGGCGGCGGCATGCCGCCGATGATGCCGCCGATGGCCGGCGCGGCAGGTGCCGGCAGCAACCGGGCCGGGAAGCCCGGCAACGGCGTGCTCGCCGGGCGGGCGAACCGCCGGCGGGACCGGCAGCAGGGCGACACCCCAGGCGTCCCGGCCGGGCTGCGTGGCCGGGAGGGCAAGGATCTGCCTGGCGCGTTTCCCGCCGTACCGGTGAACACCCGAAGGCGTAAGGAGAAGACCGAGGCCGCCAACACACTCCAGTTCCTCGACGAGGACCTCTGGAAGGTGGAGGCAACCGACGCCAAGGCGGCCCCGCACCAGGAACGCCGCCCGTCCAACTGAGCACCGATCACGAACGAAAGCCCGGCCCGAGATATCCGATCTCGAGCCGGGCTTTCGAGCTGTACCCGGGGCCGCACCGCGCCTTTCCGGAACAAAAACGTCACCTGGTGACGAAAAGTTTCCGGAGATCGCAGGTAGGTCAGGGAACGGGTTGGATGGCTGCGGTGGGATCGAGGCCGGGGCCCTGGGGAATGCGGGCCACTAGGGAGGCTGGGATCGGGACCGGTTGTGCGCCGCCGTAGCCGAGGGTCTCGACGAGCTTCGGGTCGGACAGCGGGTAGGCGCGTCCCATGTCCGTGACGACGGAGATCGTGCCGGCCGGAGCCTGTTCCGAGGGGCGCGCCTCGACAACCGCCGCCGTACCGGGAGCGATCAGGATCCGGTCGGCGAGAACCGTGTCGCGCCGGGTGCGTTTGGTGGTCGCGGTCATCGCATCCGGCAGCGGCATCGCCGGGTCGATCAAGATCGTGGGGAGCGACTGGCCCGGGGTGAACGCGGCGCAGACCGTGCCGATGCCGTCTCGTGGACCGACGAAGCGCGGCCAAGTGCGCGGCACCGCACCTTCCTCGGTGCTGACCGCGGGCAGTTCGGCCTCGCTGACTGCCATCAGGTTGAGCTCGATCGCCGTCGGCGACTTACCGCCGTACGCCGCCTTGAGCGGAGCGTACGCGCGCTGGATGTCGTACTGCACGTCACTGATCGGCAGCAACGCCTTCTGCGTTGCCAGGTAGTACTGCCTGCCCGCCGACGTCTGCACGACGAAGAGCTGCCCCACCAACGTCTTCGGCCGACCCGGTACGACGGTCGTCGGCGTACCGATACCTGCCGGCCGCAGCGGGGCGATCGGCTGACCGTCGGGAAGCGCCGCCACGAACGCTGCACCTACCTGCGTGACCGGCTGCGAATGCAGCGCGACCGCGACTGTGGCGACGTCACTCTTGGCGATCCGATGCCGGTAGCCCTCGCTGAGGAGGTACTCGTCACCGGTCTCGATCACCCGGACGGGCATCGCGTCCTCGGTCATCGCCGTACCGGCGTCCGGCCGCTGCCCGATCATCAGCACCGACTCATTGGTCCGCGTTCCGGCCTGGTCGCGGGCCGGCTGCGAGCACAACGTCCACCCACCGGTCAGCAGTTTGTTTGCCGGCGGCAACGCGTCCGGCGCATCCGGAATCCCGATCCGAGGACCCCGCGGTATCCCGGTCAGCGACCGTTGCGACACCCGCCGCGTCTCGCCTTTCTTGCCTAGTGCAAGCAGTGCGGAGACGTAGTTGGCGACCGGGTGCAGGTGTCCGTCGATGTACACGTACCGGGTGCCGGTCTCCTTCTCGACGATGACGCTGTCGCCCTTGCTCCAGGCCTTGTTGCCTCCCGGGACGACCATCCCGTACACGCCGACGGCGGCCAGCGCGACGATCATGATCGCGACTCCGCCGAACGCCGCGGACGTGGCTCGTTTGAACGGCGGCTGCTCCGGGTCGGTCTCCCGGGTGACGAGCGCTGACACCATCCGCTGCACCGAGAACTGGTGCGACTGCAGTTGGTCCTTCCTCGTCGCCATCTCAGCCTCCCCAGCCCCGGACCACGGCGTACAGACCGAGCACCGAGCAGGCGAGCGGGATCAGCGCCAGCGTGACGAGTACTTCGAGGATCTCGGCGTACCTGCTCAGGTATGGGCTCGGGAGCTTGGCGCTGTACCGGAGGCCGCAGAAGATCGTGATCGCGGCCAGCATGACCATCAGCGGGACGATCAGCGCGGCCGGGTCTGCGGCCGAGGCGCTCAGCGGACCGAGTACCAGGCAGGCGATCCCCGTCAACGCCGTGGTGAGCAGCATCAGGCGGTGCTTCACCACCGGGTAGATCCTTGCCCGCAGCAAGCATCCGAGCGTGAGCAGTCCGGTCAGCACGGTGGCCGGCGTACTGCGGTCCGTGGTCAGCAGCACCAGGCACACCGAGACCGCGATCGCGACGCCGGTCAGCATGCCGGTGAGCAACCCGTCGGCGCGGACGACCGCGCCGTACACGTGCCGTCGTGGTGGCTGTGGATCGTCGCGGACCAGGTCGGCGGTCGTGCGCGGCAGGATCGGCATCGGGAGCCGGCCGAGCCGGAGCGCGAGCGGACCGAGCAGCGGCGAGAACGCGAACGTCGCGGCGCCGACGATTGCGGCGACGTCGGGTCCGTCGAGTGAATCCGCCGTACCGATCCAGCCAGCGATGAGGCCGAGCAGGCCGGTGCTCATGGCCGCCGCGAACAACGAGCCGCTGTCCACGATCCCCAGGTAGCAGGCGACTCCGGCGAGCATCAACGCCGTACCGGCCGACAGCATCTGGGGTGCGCCGATCGCGGGCCACGTCGACGTACCCGCGAACAACAGGCCGCCTCCGATCGCCGCGAACGGGAGTGCGAGACCGCCGAGCAGCGCGCCTGCGCCGGAGTCTCCGACCACGCGGGCCAGCGCGACCCCGGCGGCGACCAGCAACGCCGAGGTGAGAAGCAACCAGCTGGCGGCGTCGGCCCAGGGCGCGCCGCGCCGGAGCACCACGGCCATCACCACCAGCAGGGCGAGCGCGGCGCCGGTCAGGCCGGCGATCCGGGTGTGACGGGCGGTCCACGGTACGCCGAGTTTGCCTGCGCCGGACGCGACCGCGTCGACCAGGTCGTCGTACTCCAGCTCCGGCCAGTCGAGACCGCGCGACACCAGATGCAGGATCTCGCCGTCCCGGATCCGGTGCGAACCGAGCGTCCGGCCGAGGTTCAGCTCCATGCCGTCGCTGCGACGCAGGACCCACCCGCCGTCCGGAGCGCCCTGGTCGGCGAGGTGTTCACCGGACTTGGTCAGGAGACCGGGAAGGACCTCGGCTATTGCTGCTTGTTCGGGTAAGGCCAGGTCGAGGCGCCGCTGGGGAGCCACGACTGTCACCCGGACCAGACCTGTGATGTTCATGTACCCAACTGTCTTGGCGATCAGGCGGTCGGGCGCGGGCGCGACAGGTTCCTGCCGTCCACAACCGCCGTACGTCGGGCCGCCTTAGCGTGCTGTTCGTACCGGCGGATGTGGAGGCACCGTGACGACTGATCGAGAGCTGCTGATCCCGGTGGGACATGACGTGGGAGTGGTGTATTCGGGGGCGGACGAGCGACGGCAGCAGGTCCGGGTGGGCGTCGAGGTCGCCGAGTTGCCGGACCACGAGTTCGCGGTCTGGCTGCTGGCGCACGGCGTCGACGACCAGGACCGGCCGACGCGGTCTTCGCTGACCGAGCGTGCCGTCAACCTCGGGCTGAAGGCAGAGCAGGTGGTCGAGCGGTTCCTTCGCGACGGGCTCCTGGTGGCGGTCGATCCGGAAGCGGACGATGCGGTCGAGTTCGCCTCGGCCCATCAGCTTTTCCCGTTGCTGCAGGGACTCGGGGCGGATCCGGATCAGCCGTGGATGCAGACCGTCGGGCTCCTGAACCAGCCGGTCGCGCAGGTCTCGGTCGCCGTGTACGACGTTCTGATGTGGGCGCAGCTCGCACCGGAGCTGTGGAGCGGCTGCCACGATGCGGCCAAGGTCGCTGTGCAGGCAGGGGTGACGGCGCCGGAGGAGACCGATCCGCGGAACGTGCTGACCGGCGTACTCGGGCAGATCCACGGTCTGCTCTGCGTGCGCGCGGCGTACTTCGACCGTCGGAGGCTCCGATGACCGCGCCGGTTTTCCCGATCGGGCATTACAACGGCGTTCGCGAGCAGGAGCAGGTCGTCCGGGTCGGATGGAGTCAGCACCGGCTCGATGCGGACGCGTTCGCGGTCTGGGTGCTGGCCCACGGAGTGCCGGAGGTCGGCAAGGGCGCGTGGACCGTCGACGATGTGGTCGTCCATGCGCAGCGGGCCGGGATCACGGAGCCGGCGGCGTACGTCGAGCGCCTGGCCGACGCGGGACTGATTGCGGTTGTTGACGAAGGACGGCTGTTCGCGCAACGGCACCGGCTGGACATCATGTTCGTTGGCCTCGGCAACGCACCGGACCGACTGGAAGGGCATGCGGTGGGGATTCCCGGTCTCGGGACCGCCGCGATCCTGGACCCGGACTGCTACGAGTTGTGGCAATGGGGTTCGGTGGCGCCGACGTTGTGGCACAGCTGCGAGGTCCGCGCGACGGTCACCGCGGAGCCGTCCGGCCGGCCCGATCCGGACGCCGCCCTCGCCGAGATCCTCGGCGACCTGAGGTTCCTGGTGGCACGCGGATGCGCGTACCTGGACGTTGCGGGATGACAAGATGACCCTGATGGCTGAGATCTCACCCGATGCGCTGGTGCCGCGTGCCACCGGGCCGGTGGCCACGGTGTACCTGCTGGCGCCTCCCGGCGGGCGGACGGTCGCGTTGAAGGTGTACCCACAGCCGCTCGATCGGCGGACCTACAACGCGATCGAGGTCGAGCAGGCGAAGCTGGCCGGGTTGCGGTCGGCGCCGTCGATCGTCCGGGTGGAGTCGCTGGACGACCTGCCCGACGGACGGACCGGGCTGCGGATGGAGTTCTGCCCGCAGGTCTTGCCGGACCTCGTCGCGAACGGTGCCCTGCCGATCGGGGACGTCATCGTCCTCGGGCAGATCCTCAGCTCCGTGTTGGCCGAGGCGCACGATGCCGGACTGGTCCACGGCGGGGTGACGCCGGCGAACGTGCTCGAGCGATCCAGCGGGCAGCCGGCGCTCTCGGACTTCGGGCTGGCGCTGCGGCTGCGGTTTCCGCGTGACCTGATGGGCGATGCGGCGTACACGGCTCCCGAGGTACTGCGGGAAGGCGAGCTGTCCGAGGCGGCCGACGTCTACGGGCTGGGCGCCGTACTGTATCTGGCTCTGACCGGACGGCCACCGTTTCCGGCGCGGCCGGGTGAGTCCCCGGACGGCGTCGTACTGCGTGTTCTGCGGGAACCGCCCGCGGAGGTGACCGGCCGGGATGTGCCGCCGGCGTTATCGGCGCTGCTGCAGCGGATGATGGCGAAGGATCCGGACGCCCGTCCGGAGGCGGCGACCGTGGTCGGCGAGTTCGAGGCGTTGCTGGCCGGGGCGGGAGCGGAGCCGGAGGACGAGCTGGATTTCGACGATTTCCGCGACGAACTGGCTGCGGGTCGGAGCGTTCCGCTGGCCGTCGTCGAGGCGCCGAAGAAGAAGGCGCCCGCACAGCAGAAGCCGGCCACATCTGGTGCGCCCGGAAAATCCCGGAAACCGCTGCTGATCGGTGCGGGCGCGGCGGTCGCGCTGGTGGCCGTCGTACCGGTGGTGTTCCGGCCGGGCGGCGACGACCCGGCCGATCGGGTGGCCGCGCCACCGCCTGCTGTCAGTACGCCGACGCCGACGCCCGCGAAACAGGCCACGATCAAGCTGAATCCGCCTGTGGACAAGGGCACTTCGGTCGTCCTGACCTGGTCGTACCCGCGGGAGCTGACGTACGCCGTGATCGTGGCGGAGCAGGGTGCCAAACAGCCGCAGACAACGCTCCGGGGCAAGCAGACGACGCTGACCGTGCAGGTCAGCAGCGGACTGAAGTACTGCTTCCTTGTGCAGGGCACCGACGGCGTGGACAAGTTCGAGAGTGAGCCGAGGGCCATCCGCGGTGCGACCTGCAGCGGTTGACGCTGGACGGACTGTGGACCGGTTCTGGACCTCGATCGCCTAGTCTGAGCGCGTGAGGCCGATCCCCTTCCGCCCCAGGCGGCTCACCGAACTGCTCCGCAGGCGTGGCCGCTCCGAGGCCACGCTGGCAGCGGTGGTGGCCGGTTGCGTCGGGTTGATGAGCGTGGTCGTGCTGACCGGCGCCGGCTCCCCGGACAGCGGCGTGAAGTTCACGCAGTCCGGTCACTGGGTCTACAACAGCGTGGTCGGACGGATCTTCCACCTGGACGGCGCGACCGGCAAGGTGGACGCGGACACCGAGCTGAAGACCGCGACGCCGGGTGCGCAGGTCGTCCAGACCGACAAGCAGGGGTACGTACTGTCCCGATCGCGGATCGACCAGTTCGGCAAGTCCGACCTGACGGTCCTGGACCCGGTGCAGCCGCCGGCGACGAACGAGCAGCCGATCGGGCTCGAGGCGGCCGGTGCGGCGTTCGCCGTGTACCAGCAGAGCGGGCGGGTGGTGCGGTTCGGCGACAAGGAGACGATCGTGTTCCCGGGCGGCCCGCTCGGCGATCCGGTTGTGACGTCGGACGGGACGCTGTGGGTGCATCAGGTCGGCGACGGCGAGCTGTGCCGGCTGCCGATGACCGCGGACCGGATGTCCTGTCCCGCAACGGCTCCCAAGGGACACAAGGGCGCGCTGACCGCGGTCGGGTCGGACGCGGTGTTCGTCGACCTCACCGCTCGGCAGGTGTACACGCTGAACGCGGGCGGGATGGACACTGGGCCTGACCTGGGCGACATCGACGTACCCGACAACGCGCTGGTCGCGGGCAACGACGTCGACGGTCGGCTGGCGATCGTCGACCGGGACCACAACCGGCTGCACCTCGTCGACATCGCACACCCGGACAAGCCCGAGGCGCCGATCAGCACGCCGCTCCCCAAGGGGAACTTCGACAAGGTCGCCTCCTCCGGTGCCGGGATCGCCTTGCTGGACAGGAAGAACTCCAACCTGATCACGCTCGGCCGCGACGGCCGTCAGGTTGGCGAGGCCAAGCTCCCGAGCCGGCCGGCGGGCGGGGGTGCGAAGCCCGAGGCGAACCTGTACCGCGGCGACGACTCCCGGGTGTACGTCGAGAACGGGATCGGCGACCGCGTCGTCGTGGTCGACCGCGACGGCGAGACCGAATCCGTGGACATCGGCACCAGCGAGAGCGGCGGCAAGCCGACCACCGTGCCGACGAAACCCGGGAACACCGCCAAGCCGACTCTCCCGCCGGCCAAGCCGAAGACCACGCCCCCGAGTATTCCTCCGAGCACTCCCCCAAGCACGCACAAGCCGGAGACGCCGCGGCGGACCACGCCGACGAATCGGCCGGGCACCGAACACACGCCGGACAAACCGGATCCCGGCAAGACGAAGACGCCGCCGCCGACCCGCAAGACCACACCGCCGACACCGCCGAAGCCCCCGGCTGCTAAGCCGGGCCGGCCCGGTGCCGCGCTGAACGTGGCAGCCCGGATCATCGACGGCGGTGCGGTCGTCAGCTGGGGCGCGGCTGCGGCACATGGCGCGACAATCACGGCGTACACACTGAGCTGGACCGGTGGAACGACGACGGTCAGCGGGTCGACGCGGTCGGCGCTGATCCCGAGCCTGAAGACGAAAACGCCGTACTCCTTCACGATCTACGCGGTGAACAGCGCGGGCAACGGGCCCGCCGTGAAGTCGAACCAGGTCGAGCTGAAGTGGAACCCGGCCGAGTCACCGCGGGAGCTCCTGGTGCAGACCGACGGTACGAGCGGGTCGCTGACGCTCGGCTGGATGCAGCCGACGATGGGCGACGGGACCTTCCTGCGGTACGAGGTTTCGATCGGGTCCAGCACCGCGCCGGTCCGGGTGAAGTCGACCACCATGTCCGCGACGATCAGTGGGCTGACCGACGGGAAGTACTCCAACTTCTTCGTCCGCGCGATCACCAAGGCGTCGGACGGGCAGGAGGTGGTGGGCAAGTACACCAGCCTGCGCGCGACCTCGGTCGGCAAGGACCAGCCCACCAAGCGGGTGGTGGCATCGCGGGGCAACGGTACGACGTACGGCAACGACTGCCGGCACCCGGAATGCGCGTTCGTCCAGGTCCGGATCGAGAACCTGACGCCGAGTACGACGTACAACATCAAGCCGTACACATCCGGGTGGGGCAACTTCAACCCCGGCTACAGCACCAAGACCGACGCCCAGGGCCAACTCCTCGTCCCGGACCAGTTCCCCTGCAGCGCCGTCGGCCAACTCACCTGGGTAACAGTCCAAGGCCCCGAAGGCACCTACACCTCCAACAAATTCTTCTGGAAATCCGGCACCTGACCCACCTGGCGGGCGTGCTTACGGCTCGGTCTGGTGGTGCCGACTACCGCGTACTCGCGTCGGTTGAGGTAACTCGTCAGCTGCTCGGGCGTCAGGCGGCGCTCCGGCGACGGGTCAGTCCTTTACTGCTAGGACTGCGGCTATTAGGTGTTGGTAGTCGGTCAGGTCGTCGGGGGCGTTTTCGTTGCGCCATTCGGTGGCGGGGACGATGCCGGGGTCCAGGACGGTGAAGCCGTCGCCGAACAGGGCGAGGATCTGGTCGTCGGTGCGCCAGCGGCCGCGGCCCAGGGAGCCTTGGAGGACCTGCTCGAGCTCTTGGCTGCGGGGGTCGTTCTCGCTGCGGAAGTGGCTGATGAAGACGTGGCTGCCGGAGGCGATCCGGTCCTTCCAGAAGCGGACGATGCCGGCCGGGTCCTCGTCGTCGTTCACGTGGTGCAGGGTGGCGCTGAAGATGACGCCGACGGGCTCGCCGAAGTCGATCAGCCGCACGGTGTCGGGGTGCTCGATGATCGCCTTCGGCTCGCGGAGGTCGGCCTGGATGACCGTGGTGTTGTCGTTCTCGGCGAGCAGCGCGCGGCCGTGGGCGAGCACGATCGGGTCGTTGTCGACGTACACGACCTTCGCGTCCGGTGCGTACCGCTGGGCGACCTGGTGGACGTTGTCCGCGGTCGGCAGGCCGCTGCCGAGGTCGATGAACTGCCGGACCGGCGTCTTCGTGACGATCTCGCGGACCGCGCGGATCAGCGCACCGCGGTTGTCGTACGCGATCACGCGGGATCCGGGGAGTTCGTTGATGAACCGGTCCCCGAACGCGCGGTCGACGGCGAAGTTGTCCTTGCCCCCGAGCAGGTAGTCGTACGTCCGGGCGATACTCGGCTTGGTCGTGTCGAAGCCCGGGAACGGCGAGTTCTCCGTCACGTGCTCGTCTGCATCGGCCATCGCGCGGAATCCTTCCTTGTCGAGACAGATGTCACTCTATGCGACCCGGAAACTACCTCGCTTCCGGCCCCGGCAAGTCTCGCCGACGCTAGCGAGTGAACAGCGTTCGCAGTTCGAGGGACGCCTGGAACCTGTCGATCCACGGCCGTCCGCGCAGCGCCTTCTGCAGTTCGCGAACACCCGCCCACGCGTCGTTCTGCACGTCCGGCGTCGTCGCTCCCCCGGACCACAACGCACGGTCGACCGCCTGCGCGACCCGCGTCAGCCCACCCGCGGTCCCCGGCAACTCCTTCGCCGCATCGGCGAGGTCCCGCACCGTCATACCGGCAGTCACCGGTACGCCGTGCGCGCGCAACCGGTCCCGCGCCTCGGCCCAGGCCCCGACCACCGCCGCGCTCCCGCCCCGCCGTCGGCGTCGCGCCGACCGGACGAGCTTCACCAGCGGTACGCCGACCAGCCACAGCAGCAACAACCCCACCGACACCGAGAACACGGCCGTCGGCGAAATCGGCGGTAGGACGGGCCTGCCCGTGTCGTCGCCCCGATCCGTCTGCGGCGGAACCTCCGGGTCCTTGATCTTCTCCACCGGCGGTACGGCGGCCCGCGCCTGGCTGGTGATGTCGTCGATCGACCCGGCGACCGTGGTCTTGCCGGTGGCCGCATCCTCGGCCGGATCCAGCGGCCACCAGCCGAGGCCGTCGACCGCCACCTCGGGCCAGGCGAACGCGTCCGAGTTCCGCACCGTGTAGTACCCGTCCGCCTCCGGCTTCGCGGGCGCGCGGAACCCGACCACCAGCCGCGCCGGGATCCCGTTCAGCCGCGCGAGTACGACGTACGCCGCCGCGAACTGCGCGCTCGTTCCGGGCTGTTTCGTCTCTGCCTGCGCCCCGCCCGGCTTCTCGTCGAGGAGGAAGCTCTTCAGCTGCGGCCACCCGTACCCGGTCGGCAGGACGTCGCCGACCGCCACCGTGTAGTTCTGCCGCAGGTACTTCTCCAGCGCGATCGCCGTCGCGAACGTCGCCCGTTTCCCTTGCAACGGATCGATCGACGCGATCTCCGGCGGTACCGCGGGGAGCTCGAACCCGCCGGACGCGTCCCCGTCGATCCCCGCGTTCAGCAGGTACTGCGCATCGATGTCCGGCTTCCGCCAGGTCAGCTTGTAGTCGTCCGGCCGTCCGGACGACATCAGCGTCCCGCCGATCGGCTCCACCTGCGGATCCGTCACGCCGCTGACCGTTGCCGGCAGCAACTGGCTCGGCAACCACGGCCCGTCCAGGTCCTCGAGCTGCACGTTCGCCGACTCGAGCGACGTCGGCACAGTGACGTCGGAACCCACCTCGGACCCCATCCGCAGGAACGGGTGGTCGGTCGTCCAGTTCGCGCCGTCGAAGTCGTCGAGCGCGACCTGCCGCCACCGATCGACCGGCTTCGAGGCCGTGTACTTGAACACCACCTCGTCGCGCTCCCGCGCGCTCAACCGGCTCGCGAGCTCGTCCAGCGGACTCGTCTGCCGAACGCCGGGAGCCGTCGCGGACTGCACCTTCTGCAAGGAGTACGGCGTACGCCCGACTGGATCGATCGTGCTCACGATGATCCCGCACACGATCGCGGCGATCGTCACGACCGCGGTCGCGAGCCATGGCGCGATCCGCCGTACCTCCAAATTGTCCGGGATGAGCAGCGCGACGACGATCAGCCCGAGCGCAGCGGCGATCAGTACGGCGCCCCACCCGTCCGCCGCGATGTACAACTGGCTCGCACCGACGACACCGAGTCCGGGGATCAACGCGACCAGCGGCGGCGCGCGGTCGAGCAGCTCGACCGCGAGCAGGCAGGCGATCAACGTCAGCAGCGGCACGAACACCACGAGCTCCGGATCCGGCCGCGCCGGCCAGGTCGACTCCAGGGTCAACCGCCAGCCTGTCAACCCGTTCCCGAGCGCCCGGATCGACGCCGCCGTGGGCAGTCCCGCCACAGTAGTTGCCCGCAGCACCGTTTCGGCAACGGCGAGCAGACCGCCGAGCACGATCAGGATCGGCCGCCACGCCGCGAGCCGCTGCCTGCAGATCTCCGTGACGACGAAGGTGACGAGACACACCGATCCCACCGGCAGCCAGAGGTTGCGCAGCCCGAACACCGGCCCGAAGCACAGCCCGCCGATCAGCACGGAGGCGAGCACCGCGATCGTCTGCCGGCGGCTCATCGCAGGACTCCTGTCCACTGTTGCAACGCTTCCTGGGCCGAGCCGCCGAGGACGACCTGGGCGCTGAGGATCGGTGCGACGCCCTGCGCCTCGCCTAGGCCGATCACCGTCACCGACGAGTACCGCCGGAGCAGCGGCGCGAAGTCCGCGGCCGATCCGCGTGCACCGGTGACGACGACGATCGCGCCACCCGCGGACATTCCGGTGGTCAGCACGAGCGGCACCAGGCCGGACTTGTCGTCCCGCTGGTCCACCACGCACAGCTCGTCGAGGAACATCCGGGACGCGACGGCGCCGCCGGGAGCAGCGAGATCGGCTCCGGCCGTGGTCACCAACCGGCAGCGGTGGCCGGCCGTCGACGCCGCGAACAGGATCGACGCCGCGACCTCGGTCGCCTCTTCAAAAGTTGCCTCGGACAACGGTCCGCGCCGGGTGTCGAGCAGCACCGTGAGCCGCGGCTGATCCGGATCGGCGTAGTCGCGAACCATCAGCTGCCCGGTGCGAGCGGTCGCCTTCCAATGCAGGTGGCGGACCTCGTCGCCGACGACGTACGGGCGAACGTCGCGCAGGTCGGCCGATCCGCGCAGCGAGTCGTCCGCGGTCCGGCCGACGTGATGGTGCCGCGGCCGGCCGGCGACCACGGTCTTGGTCGGATGCCGCTTCGGGTGCACCCACAACGTCGCGACCTCGCCGGTCGCCTTGCTGTTGCGGGCCAGGCCGAGCGGGTCGCGCCGTTCGAGCGTCAGCGGGCCGACGGCGATCTTCCCGCGCCGCAAGGTCGGCAGCTCATACCGGTACGTCGCCTCGCTGCCCGGACCGAGCCGCCGGATCTTGACCTCCTGCCGCTCGTCACCCGCCGAGTCGTGCGCGGCGAACGCGGCCTGCCAACGCGTGCCCTCGTTCCGCACGCGCAACGTCGCCAGCGCCGGACGGCCGCGCACGACCCGGTCCGGCGACAGCACTCGCTGCACAGTCACCTGCGGTTGCCGCACCGTCAGTACGGTCGCGGCGATCAACGCCCCGAGACCGATCCCGGCCAGTGCGCGAAAGACGGAGTACCCAGCCACTTCGCCCAGTGCGTAGGCGGCGATCGACCCGAGTAGTACGGCGACCCCGCGTCCCGTGAGCCTCATCCGGGCGGCCACGTGAACGAGTTGGACTTGTACGGCCCTCCGGGACCTGTCGCCGTCACGTAGACCGTTTCGCCGACCCGGGAGTTGTGGAACTTCTCCTGATCCAGGTCGCCGTTGTCGTCGGTGGTCAGCGTGTACGTGTCATGGATCTGCGTGCCGTTCGAATACGCACGGAACGTGTAGTCGGTGTTCGGCTCGAATCCCCTGGCGTGCAGGACCATGTAGTGACAGTCCTGCTCGGTGCCTTCCGGGCAGTTCGAGTCGGTGAACTTGGTGACCTGTGGCCCGTACGTGATCGAGAACCGTCCCGAACCCGGCGTCGCGGTGACCCTCGCGGCCACCCCGATCAGCAGCTCACCGTTGGATCCGCGCGTCACCGCACGGACCTCGAACGTGTACGCCGTACCGTTCGTCAACCCGCCCCAGGTGTAACTGGTCGACGATGTCGACTCCGGATCGCTGTCCTGGCTGACGCTGTAGCTGACGAACGTCCCGCCGTTCAGGTTCGGGCGCCGCCAGCCCAGCGTCACCTCGTTGTCGCCCGGCGTCGCCTTCAACCCGGGCGGAGCGGCGGCCGGGCTCGCCTTCACCGGCGGCGGCTTCGGCTTGGGTTTCGGCGTCGTCGGCTTGCTCGGCGGCGGCGTCGGCTTGGTGGTCGTCGGCTTCGTGGTCGTCGGTCTGGTCGTCGGCTTCGACGGCGGCGGCGTGGTCTTGCGTTGCGGCTTCTCGGTCGGCGGTTCGGTCCGCTGCGGCGTGCGCTTGTCGCCGTCCGACCCCTGGGTGTTCTGCGGTGGCGGCGGTTTCTGCGTCTCCTCGGTCGGCGGCGGCGTCGAGGGTGGGGTCGAGGGTGGAGTGGTGGTCTCCTCGGCCTTCGGCGGCTGGGATTTCTCCGGTTTCCGGGCCGGGCCGACCGCCTCCACCTCGGTGACCTCGCCGTCGTCGTCGACGACCATCGAGTGCTCGCCGGTCACGCTGTCGACGTACAGCCGCTTGTCCGCGCCGCGGAACAGCGTCGGCTCGTCCTTCGGGTCCGGCTCGGCCTTGCTCGTCGGCGGCGGGATCCGCTGGACGGACTTTTCCTTGCCGTCGGCACCCAAGGTCACCAGCGTGTCGTTGGTGGCGTCAATGAGTGCCAGACCGTGTCCGCTGGACGCGATCTGCGAGTACTTGCCGGCCGGCAGCTTCCGGGCCACCGGCGCCGCCGCCTGCTGGTCGCCGATCACGGGCGCGGCGTCGACGAGGTGCAGTTCGTTGCTCGTCGGTTCGACGATCGCGATCCGGCCGTTCACGTCGTACGGCGCGACCATCGCCGCCGGCGTCATCGCGACATCCGGGATCGGCACCCTGCGGCCGAAGCCGTCGGCGTCGACCGCGCGCAGTTCGCGTGCTGTGGTGTCGACGAACACGACCTGGTCCGACACGACAGTGAGTGCGCCGGTGTGACCGCTCGGCACCTCGGCCGGGCACGTCAACCGGTCCGCCTTGATCGGCAGCCGGCAGAGTTCGCGGCTGGTCAGCCGGTGCACCCACAACGTTCCGTCGGCGGTGGTCACCGGCGGACCGAGCGAGCCGCTGCCGGGCAACGTCACCGGATCCTCGCTGAGCCGGGCGATCGCGCCGGCCTCGCGGTACACGGCGTACGCCGCGCCCGGCGCCTCGAGCGCGGTCGGCTGCTCCTCGGACGGCGCCTTGATCGGGTCCTCGACCACCAGATCGGACTTGCCGAACTCGATGATGCTGCCGCGCGCCAGCATGAACCCCTGCTTGTCGGTCTGCACAGTCCGGACGCCCGGGCCGAGACCCGGGAACGGGAGTTGCCCGTCGACGGCCTTCGTCCCGCCGTCGATGTGGAAGACGCTGCCGAGCGTGCTGTTGTAGATCAGATGGCCGGTCTGCAGGAACTTCAACCCGCTGGTGTCCGCGCCCGCGCCGGTCACGGCGAGCGTGGTGGCCACCACGCAGACCGTCACCACGGCGGCGAGCGCCGCCCGCGAGCGCCACGCCTCCTGCCGCAGGAACTCCTTGACCTTGCCCCCGATCCGATGCCGCATGTCAGCTCGCGGTCGCGCCGGCCGTCGGCGCCGGTACGGCGGACAGCACCTCGTCGACCACGGACGACGGCGGCCGTTGGCTCAGTTCCGCGTCCGGTGTCAGCACCAACCGGTGCGCGAGCACCGGATGCGCGACCTGCTTGACGTCGTCGGGCGTCGTGAACGCCCGGCCGTCGGTGGCCGCGAAGGCCCGGGCCGCGCGGACCAGGGCGATGCTGCCGCGCGGGCTGGCGCCGTACCGGACCGCGGTGTGCTCGCGGGTCGCGGCAGCCAGTTTCACGGCGTACGAACTGATCGCGGGGTCCACGTGGACGGACCGGACGGCGGCGATCGCGTTCCGCAGCGCCGGTACGTCGATGACCGGGCTGAGCGAGTCGGGGCCGATCCGGCCGGTGTCGCCGAGCACGATCCGGACCTCGGCGTCATGGTCGGGGTAGCCGATCTCGATCCGCATCAGGAACCGGTCGAGCTGCGCCTCGGGCAACCGGTACGTGCCCTCCATCTCGATCGGGTTCTGGGTGCCGATGACCAGGAACGGGTCCGGTACGGCGCGGGTGTTCGAGTCGACCGTGACGCGGCGTTCGGCCATCACCTCGAGCAGCGCGGACTGCGTCTTCGGCGTACCCCGGTTGATCTCGTCGGCGACCACCACGTTGGCGAAGATGCCGCCCGGGTGGAACTCGAACGCCTCGGTGCCCTGGTGGTACACCATCACGCCGGTGATGTCGCCGGGCAGCAGGTCCGGTGTGAACTGGATCCGGTTCCAGCTCGCGTCGATGCTGCGCGCGATGCACCGGGCCAGCGTGGTCTTGCCGAGCCCCGGTACGTCCTCGATCAGCAGATGCCCCTCGGCGAACAGCGCGGTCAGCGCCAGCCGGATCACCTCGGGCTTCCCGTGGATGACCTTCCCCAGGTTGTCCGCCACCAACCGATACGCCTCGCCGGGCGGAATCGTCGCGCTCATAGATGTCTCCCGTGGTGTACGCCGGACTGCACTGAGTGACCATACTCAGCCCTGGTCCATCCGCCGTACAGAACCGGTCTACTACTGGACGGTAGGCAGCTGGATCTGGAAGATCGCGCCGCCTTCGTCCGCGTTGTAGACCTTCAGGTCGCCGCCGTGGGCGAGCACCACCCAGCGCACGATCGACAGGCCGAGGCCGGTCGAGGAGCTGCCGGTCGTGTACGGCTCGAACAGGTCCGCGCCGACGGTGGGATCGATCCCCGGGCCCTGGTCGGCAACCGTGACCCGGCCGTCGGCGACCGTCACCGTGATGATCGCCTGGTCCGCGCCGGGCGCCCGGCCGTGCCGCATCGCGTTGCCCAGCACGTTGCCGATCGCCCGCTGCAGCAGGGTCGGGTCGGCACGCACCATGGTCGGCGCGGTCACCAGCGAGAACCGGGCGTCCCCGGCCGGCATGTCCTCGACCACGCCGGCGACCAGCTGGTCGAGCCAGACCGGCTGCATCGCAAGGTGCTCCACGCCCGCCGCGAGCCGCGCGCGGACCAGGAGTCCGTCGATGATGTCGCCCATCCGCCCGGCCAACCGGACGGTCCGCGGCAGCAGTTCCGCGCGCTGTTCGGGATCCCGCGCCGCTGTCTCGGCGAGAGCGCGCAGTGCGGCAACCGGCGTACGCAAGTCATGAGCGGTCTCGGCGAGCAGCGTCTCCTGCTGCTCGAGGGCGGCCATCGCGGGCCGGATCGCGCGACCGGACAGCCAGTAGCCGATGAGCGCGGCCGCGCCGATCAGGATCGTGCAGACGACCAGCACCGCGATCGTGAGCTGCTGGTGCTGCTCGCTCTGGTCATGGGTGTCCTGCCAGGCGAGT
This sequence comes from Kribbella sp. NPDC055110, assembly GCF_053607525.1. NCBI lineage: Bacteria > Bacillati > Actinomycetota > Actinomycetes > Propionibacteriales > Kribbellaceae > Kribbella > Kribbella sp. NPDC055110. The sequence goes on along the minus strand of NZ_JBSGTS010000007.1, from coordinate 161,289 downwards.
ACGGCGCCGAAGTACCGGTCGTTGGAGTCCTTGAACGGCTGCACCGCGATGTGCACCTGGTGCCCGTTCACCGCCTCCTTGTCGGCGGTCAGCGGACCGCCGTTCTGCACGGCCTGAACGGCGAGGTCCGCGAGGATCTGATGATCGATCTGTACGCAGTCCCGCGTGCTGAAGTACGGATCGAACCCTGACTTCTGCCCTGCCATGACGGCGAACTGAGGACAGTCCGACGCCAGCGGGTCCGGCGGGATCCGCGCGGTGACCAGCGCACCGTGGTTCTCGTCGATCAACCGCAGCACGGGCTGTGTCACCACGCTCAGGTCGTGGTCGAGCTGATCGGCACCGCGTTGCGCGTCCAGGACGAGGATGACCGGCGCCAGCACGATCAGCGCGACGGTGTTCGTGGCGGTGAACAGCACGGTCAGCCACCAGCGCAGCCGCCGCAGGCGATCGGCCGACGTGCCGCGCATCCCGCGCTGACTCATCCGGCACCACCGGGGTTGTGCAGCCGGTACCCCTGGCCGCGCACGGCCTGGACCAGATCCGGACCGCCGCGTAGCCGGTTCCGCAGCCGGGTGATCGTCACGTCGACGACGTTCGACATCGGGCCGTCGCCGTCCCAGCAGTGGTCGATCAGCTCGGCCCGGGTGACCAGCTGCTCGGGCCGCGACATCAGGTATTCCAGCACGCAGAACTCCTTGCCTCGCAGGGTCACCAGCACGCCGGCCCGGTGCACGGTACGCCGGGCGGTGTCGAGCTCCACGTCGGCGTACCTGATGATCGGCGGGCGGATGGTCGGGCCCCTCCGGACCAGGCTGAGCACCCGGACGATGAGCTCCTCGACCGCGAACGGCTTGACCAGGTAGTCGTCGCCACCGTGCTCGAACCCGTCCACCCGGTCGGCCAGCGTGTCCCGTCCGGTCAGGAACAGTACCGGGAGTGTCCAGCCCTCCTTCCGGCGGCGGCTGACGTAGGCGAGCGAGTCGACCTTGCGGCCGTCGATCTCGAACATCCGGTCGAACACGGCGCAGTCGTAGGAGTTCACGAACAGCTTCTCGTCGGCGTCGTCCAGGTCGACGGCCAGATCGACCGCAAGATTGGCGGAGCGGAGCGCCGCCGGGACGGCCACCTGCAGCTCCCTGTCGTCCTCAACCACCAGTACGCGCACGGCCCACCTCAATCAGCACCGTCTCGTGTGTCATCGAAATGTCATCGTCTCCCCGGATCGTATGTGTCATGAACGGTCACGCAGCGCACACACCAGACCGGTTGAGCTTCCGGGTGCTGGGCCCGCTCGAGGTCGACGGGCCCGACGGACACCCGCTGGACCTCTGCGGCGGCAAGCCGGCGACCGTGCTGACCCTGCTCCTGCTGCACCGCAACGCCTGGGTCAGCACCGAGCAGCTCGTGGACGCGGTCTGGGCCGGCCGGGACGTGCCGGCCTCGGCACAGAACAACCTGAAGACGTACGTCTGGCAGCTCCGCCGCTCGCTTCCCGAGGAGCGAATCGAGAGCCGCCCGGGCGCGTACCGGGTGCGCGTCCTGCCCGGTGAGCTCGACGCCGATGTCGCCGCCGCCCTGTGCGACGAGGCGCGCGAACTGCTCAGGGACAGGGCTGCGGCGAAGGCGGTCACGGTCGTCCAGCGCGCACTGAGCCTGTGGCGCGGTGCGCCGTACGACGGTTTGACGGCCGATGCCACGTCGGCGGTGGACCGGCTGACCGAGCTGCATCGGGCACTCCGCGAGGACCTGGCGGACGCACAATTGCTGCTGGAGCGGCCCGCCGAGGCGATCGCCGTACTGCGGGCGCTGACCGAGGAGGAGCCGCTCCGGGAGCTGGCGTGGGCCCGGTTGATGGCGGCGTACCGCCAGGTCGGGCGACGGCACGACGCGCTGGCGGCGTACCAGCGGGCCCGGACCGCGCTGGTCCGCGACCTGGGGATCGAGCCGGGCGCCGAGCTGACCGCGCTGCACCAGCAGATCCTCAGCGAGGAGTCTCCCGCGGTCCCGCCGGTCAGCTCGAATCTGCCGCCGCGGGTCCGCACCTTCGTCGGCCGCGGTCCCGAACTGCGCGCCCTGCGCGGCGCCACCGGCGTGGTCACGATCGATGGGATGCCAGGCATCGGCAAGACCACGTTCGCGCTCGAGGTCGCCGCCGCGTCCGGTTTCGAGACCCAGCAGTACGTCGACCTGAACCGCCCCACGTCGTTGCCGTCGGCAACCGGACTGCTGATCCTGGACAACGTCGAGCACGCCGACCAGATCCGGCACCTGCTGCCGAACGACCCGCGCGCGCTGGTGCTGGTGATCAGCCGCCGCCGGCTCGCCGATCTCGACCGTACGGCGGCGCTCACACTCGACGTACTGAGGCCGGACGAGGCTGCGAAACTCACCGACCTCGAACAGATCCTGAGCTGCTGCGGCGGACACCCGGGCGCGATCCGGCACCTGGTCGAGCGACTGCGCAACCGGCAGCCGTGGACCGTCGCGCGGATGGCCGCCCGCCTCGAGGATCAGGCGGCGCGGTGCCAGGCGCTGGGCGAGGTCCTGGCCCGTTTCGACGCCGCGTACGACGCGCTCCCCGGCCCGGTCCAGCGGCTGTACCGGCTGATCGGGATGACGCCGCGCTTCGATCTGCGCCAGGCGGCCCGGCTCGCCGGCACCAGCCAGTCCGACGCCGAACTGATGATCGATCAGCTGATGGACCTCAACCTGGTCACCGAGCCGGCACCGGGACGCTTCGAACTCCACCCGATCGTCCGCGATCACACCGGCCAACTCCTGGTCGTCGCCGGACCCAAAGCGGAGCTGGTCGCATGAAGTCCGCTGCGTACGGCGCGGCACCTCAGCAGGAGGGCCAGGCCGAGTACGCCGCGACCACCACGACCCTCCCGCAGGCGACCGCGGTCGGGACGCCGCTAGCTCAGCCCAGGGTGCAGCAGCCGCCGACGCGCACCCTGATCGCGTCGGTCGGCTCGGTGAAGCCGTCCGAACAGAAGCTGCACCTGGCCGCCGAGCCGCCCGCTCCGGCGCCGGTCGCCGACACCGTCGAGCTACCGGACCGGGCAGTCCACGTCGGCCAGATCATCTGCTGGCAGCTGGCTGTGGTGGCGGTCGGCGCGGCCACCACCGCGTCCCGGACCGTACTGATCCTGACCTCGGTCGCCGCTGTGTCACTGGTCCTGCTCACAGCCGTCCGCATCCGCGGCCTCTGGCTGTACCGCTGGGCGGGCGTCCTGCTGGTGTTCCTGGTACGGCGACGCAAGCACGACCTCGGCGAGGACATCGCGGTCCGGCTGGTCAGTACGTTCCACGGCCGGACCTCGACCGATCAGGTGGTCGTCCGCGAGCAGCCGTACGGCGTTCTGAGTCGACCTGCCGGTGCGAGTGTCGCGCTGCGGCTCGGTCCGGACACGCAGTACCGGCTGCTGCCGCAACTGGGGCAGCTCGCGGAGGCGTCGGACGAGCAGCCGGTCGCCATCGGCGTACAGCTGATCCTGCACACCGGGGTGAAGCAGAACCAGCCGCCGCGGGCGTGGATCGCGGTCGCGGCCGAGCGGACGCCGGACATCGCCACCGACGAGCAGCTGCGGCAGGTGCTCGCCAACACGGTCCGTCGACTGGTCCGGCGGTTCGACCGCGAGCAGATCGAGAACATGCCGCTCGACGAGTCCGACGTACTCGCGTCCCTCGGCGCGCTGGCCCATGCGAACGCCGGCCGCGGACAACTTCACGAACGCTGGACCTCGTGGTCGTGCGGTCCGGTCCGGCAGCTGTCCGTGCGACTGGCCGGATCCGCGTCCTTGCCTGCAGCAACTACTCAGGCGTTGATCGGCACGATGCTCGGAACCGGAACCGGTGCCGCGCAAACGATCGCTGTCACCGCCACCTCCAGCTCCGCCCACTCGACTTCCGCCCGCCACGACGTCGTACTCCGCCTGGCCGCATCCCATCCGGCCACGCTCGACACGGCGTTCTCCGTCCTGACCACGCTGGCCCGCTCCTTCGGGGTCGAGCCCGAACGCCTCGACGGGCGGCACGCCGCCGGCGTCGCCGCCACGCTACCTCTGGGGGTCCCTCTCTCATGACCGTAACCATGCTCAACCGCCCCTCTGGCTTTCAGCAGATTCCCGCCCACGGTGGGCTTGCGGAGTTGCTCGCGTCCGCCGAGGACGAGGTGATGACCATGAGCACCCTGGCCGGTCCGACGTTCGGGCCGCGCGAGGTCAAGCACGGGGTGCGCTACCGGGCGATCTTCCCCGACCACGCGCGCACCACGCCGACCGTCGGCCGGCACCTCGGGGCGTTGTCGCTCTCCGGTGTCGCCGTACGAACGATCCCGCTTGTGCCGATGAACGCGATCGTGATCGACGGTTCGGTCGCCGTACTGCCCGCCGACTCCACCAACGGCAGCATCGCGGTACTGCGGCTGACCAGCGTGGTGGTGACCGCTCTGGAGTTGTTCGAGCGGATCTGGCCGGACGCCGTACCGCTCGCCGACAGCGACCTGCCCGACGAGGCCGACCTGTCGCTGCGTGAGCAGGAGATGCTGCGGCTGCTGGCGCTCGGCGCAACCGACGAGGTGGCCGCGGCGCACCTCGACATCTCGGTCCGGACGGTACGCCGGATGGTCGCGCAGATCATGAACCGCCTCGGCGCCCGCAGCCGTTTCCAGGCCGGCGTCAAGGCTGCCGACCGCGGCTGGCTCCTCGAGCGCGCGTCATGAGGATCCTGTCCGTCGCCGCCGACCGTCCCGGCGCCTATCAGACCGTTGGCGCCGCGCTTCTCGATGCGCCGGACGGGTCCGCAGTCGCGATCGCGGCCGGGACGTACGCCGAGACGCTCGAGCTCACCGGGCGCTCGGTGACGCTGCAGGCCGAGGACGGCGCGGACGTCGTACTGGACGGATCAGGCGCCGACTGGCCGACGATCCGCGCCGTCGACGGCACTCTGACCCTGCGTGGACTGGAGATCCGCGCGACGGACGGGATCGCGGTCTCGGCCGACCGTACGGCGCTGACGCTCACGCGGTGCACCGTCGTCGGGCGGACGCGGCCGGCGGTCAGCGTGCACGCTTCGACCTCTTTCATCATCGACCACTGCACGGTGCGCGGCGCGGAGACCGGAATCGTCGTCGAGGGCGCCGGCGGGCAGATCCTGGACACGACCGTCCGGGACATCTCCGGCGACGGCATAGTCGTTGCCCTGGGCGCCGATCCGCTGATCCGCGGCTGCACGATCACGGGCTGCGGCGGACGCGGCGTATACATCTACCAGTACAGCCGGCCGGAACTCGTCGACGTCGAGATCGGCCGGACCGGGACCGAAGGCATCGGCGTCGCGCACGGCAGTACGCCGACGGTCCGCCGTCCTGTCGTTCACGACACTCGTGGGCCGGCGATCACGTTCGCGCCCGGCTGCGGCGGGGCGGTCGAGGGGCTGCGGGCGACGAACACCGCGGAGCCCGCGCTGTCGATCGCGGCAGGCAGCACCGTCGAGGTGATCGAGCAGAGCACGGCGTCGGCCGAGAACGGCCCGGTCGACGATCTACTCGGCGAACTCGACACGATGGTCGGGCTGCCCGGCGTGAAGGCCGAGGTACGGGCGTTGGTCGACGAGATCCAGGTCAACGAGTGGCGGAGCTCCGCCGGGCTGTCGATCGGCGCGGTCAGCCACCACCTGATCTTCGCCGGTGCGCCGGGGACCGGAAAGACCACCGTCGCGCGGTTGTACGGGAAGCTGCTGAAGGCGCTCGGCGTACTGCCGGACGGCGGGTTCATCGAGGTGTCGCGGCGGGACCTCGTCGGTCAGTACATCGGGCACACCGCGGAGAAGACCGCGCTGGTCTTCGAGAAGGCGCTCGGCGGCGTGCTGTTCATCGACGAGGCGTACACGCTGTCCCGCGCGGCCGGGAACGGCGACTTCGGGCAGGAGGCGATCGACGCGCTGGTGAAGCTGATGGAGGACCACCGCGACGAGATCGCGATCATCGTCGCCGGGTACACCGCCGAGATGAACGACTTCCTGGCCGCCAACCCCGGCCTGGCGTCCCGGTTCTCGAAGACGATCGAGTTCGAGAACTACAGCGCCGAGGAGCTGCTGCTGATCACCGACCGGATGGTTGCCGGCGGCGACTATCTCCTCGACCCGGCAGCCGGCGTGCCGCTGACGTCGTACTTCGACCGGATCGCCGACGGCCCGAACTTCGGCAACGCCCGCGAGGCCCGCCGCCTGGTGGAAGGCATGCGCAAAGCCCAGTCCCAACGCCTCCGCGCCCTCGGCCGCCGCCCGTCGATGGACGAACTCCGCGCCCTCCTGGCCGCCGACGTCATCACCGCCGCCGGCTGAACAGGGCAGGCCACAGCGGCCGTCGGGGTTTGGTGCGACGGCCGCTGGAGTTGAGCGGTGACCTGGTCTGGCGGGCCCTGCCACCGGGTGGGTTCAGTTGAGAGTGTGTTTGGGTACGTCGTGGTCGCGACGGTGCTCGGAGCGGGTGTCGTGCACCGCGTGGTCCGGAGTGCGTGGGGCCGGGCAGACGGGGCCGCGGCGGATCGGGCCGCCACCCAGTTTCCGGCTCTTCCACTGCTTCTCTTCGTAATCGTAGTAGGTGTCGACGCCTCCGACTGTCATCCGGTCCTCCCGTCAAACCCCCCGTCCCCTGCTGGCTCATCAACAGTCCGTCACCGGAGCCCCCGCAGCAAGCGATTCCGGAAATCACCACGGATCAACACGCTCGAACGCCGTCTTGTGTTGGATTGACCCACAAACGTGCTGTTTGTGAAGAAACTCTCAGACCGCGAGGATCGCGACGCCGTGAGCGGGCAACAAGACACCGTCGGCGATCAGCTCGGCCCCGGCGAACGACATCACCAGGTACTCCGGGACCGCGTCGACCGGTACCACCGCCTCGGACGCGGTCAGGTTCGCGACCACCTGCAGGCTGCCGCGGGTCACCACCAGCCAGGCCCCGGCCGGGTCGAACGCGATCCCGACGGACTCGAGCCGGTCGTCGCGCAGCTCCGGCATCCGGGCCCGGAACGTCAGCAGGTGCCGGTACCAGGCGAGTACGTCGCGATGCGGCGTCTCGTCCAGCTCGGACCAGTCGAGCACCGAGCTCCGCCAAGTCTGCGGGTCCTGCGGGTCCGGGATCTCGTCCGCGTCCCAGCCGAACTCCGCGAACTCCCGCCGCCGGCCGGTCCGCACCGCGTCGGCCAGCGCCGGCTCGGTGAAATCGGTGAAGAACCGCCAGGGCGTCGACGCACCCCATTCCTCGCCCATGAACAGCATCGGCGTGTACGGCGAGGTCATCACCAGCGCGGCGCCGATCGCGAGCTGCCCCGGCGTCAGCGCCGGGCGGTCACCCAGCGCCCGGTTGCCGATCTGGTCGTGATTCGACGTGTACACGAGGAACTCGTCACCACGCTGCTTGCGTGGATCGACCGGCCGGCCCCAGTACTTGCCGCGGAACGTCGAGTACGTCCCGTCGTGCAGGAACACCCGCGTCAACGTTTTCGCGAACACAGCCGGATCCCCGAAGTCCACGTAGTACCCGAAGCGCTCGCCGGTCAGCAGCGCGTGCAGTGCGTGGTGGAAGTCGTCGCTCCACTGCGCGGTCATGCCCATCCCGCCTTGCGACACCGGCTCGACGGTGCGGGGGTCGTTGAGATCGGACTCGGCCACCAGCCCCAGCGGCCGTCCCACTTCCTTGGACAACGCGGCGGTCTCCGTCGACAGCTGCTGGAGGAGGTGGGTCGGGCTGTCGTCGACCAGCGCGTGGACGGCGTCCAGACGCAGTACGTCGATGTGGAAATCGCGGAACCAGCGCAGTGCGTTGTCGCAGATCCACCGTCGTACCTCGGTACTGCCCGTGTCGTCGAGGTTGACCGCGGGACCCCAAGGAGTGGTGTGGCGAGTGGTGAAGTACCGACCGAAGCTCGCCAGGTAGTTCCCGCTCGGGCCCAGGTGGTTGTAGACGACGTCGAGACAGACGGCCAGCCCGGCGTCGTGACACCGGTCCACGAACCGCTGCAGTGCTTCCGGGCCGCCGTACGGCTCGTGGACGGCGTAGAGGTCCACGCCGTCGTACCCCCAGCCGTGTACGCCGGGGAACGCGGCGACCGGCAGCAGTGAGACCACCTCTACGCCGAGCACGGCCAGGTAGTCCAGGTGCTCGGCGGCCGCGTCCAGCGTGCCTTCCAACGTGAACGTGCCCAGGTGGAGCTCGTAGAAGACAGCACCGCGTACGTCGCGACCTGTCCAGCTGTCGTCGTTCCAGTCGATGCGGTCCGCGTCGAAGACCCGGCTGAACCCGTGCACGCCGTCCGGCTGCCAGGGGCTGCGTGGATCGGGTAGCGGGTCGCTCCCGTCGACGGAGTACGCGTAGTCGGTGCCGTGGTGCGCCTCGATCACCTGGCGCTCCCACCAGCCGTTGTCGACGGACCGCATCGGCAGTACACCGTCCCGCAGTACCAGGTCGACGTTGGTCGCCTCGGGTACCCAGACACGGAACGTGTGCATGACTGTCAGCTCCTGACCAGCAGGGCAACCGGCAGGTCAGTCAGCAGGTCGACGATCCGTGCAGCGCCGCTACCGACGTCCCGGCCGGTCAGCACGTTCTTCCACTGGCCTGCAGGCAGCACGACCGTGCTCTCACCCCAGCCGCCCAGACGCTGCAGTGCGGCCGGCAGTCTGGTCGCCACGGTGATGACTGCGTCTCCACGAGCGAATGCAACCGCATGTCCGTTTGACGTCGGGAGCGGCGTGTAGCTGCCGGCAAAGGCTTCCGGGTACTGGCGGCGGAGGCGGAGCGCCCGCGACGTGACGAGCAGCTTCTCGTCGGACAGGTCCTCCGGCTTGCCGCCGTCGTCCAGACGCTGCAGCCGATCGATGCGCTGCTCGTAGTCCACGGGACGTCGGTTGTCGGGGTCCACGAGGGACAGATCGACCAGTTCGGTCCCCTGATACACATCCGGTACGCCGGGCATTGTCAGCTGCACCAGCTTCTGTCCGAGCGTGGCTGCGCGCACGTAGTCGGTCTGCTCGTCCGCAAAGCGGCGTACCGAGTCGAGCACGGTCTTGTCGTGCAGGACCGCGGTCGCGAAGGCTGCAACGGTCTGCTCGTACTCATCATCCGGTGACGTCCACGAAGTGTGCCGCTTGGCTTCGCGGATCGCCTTGAGCAGGTAGGCCTGTAGACGGTCCTCAGCGAGCGGTCCGTCGTACCAGGTGCCGAAGAGCGTCTGCCAGAACAGGTACTCCGTGGCGCCGTCCAGCAACGGGCTCCGGTGGTCTTCCGAGAGCCTGCGCCACTCACGTACCGCCTCCGACCAGGCGGCCGGCTGCTCGGACAGTACGCCGAGACGCGCGCGGACGTCCTCGGAGCGCTTGGTGTCGTGAGTCGACAGCGTGGTCATCGTCTTGGGCCAGTCCCGGTTCAGCTGGGAGGCGTACGCGTGGAACTCCTCCGGCGTGACACCGAAGTGCTCCGGGTCCCCACCGACCTCGTTGAGCGACGTGAGCCGCAGCCAGCGGTAGAACGCGGTGTCCTCGACGCCCTTGGCCATCACCGGCCCACAGGTCTGCTGGAAGCGCACGATCAGCTCGGCCCGCGCCTGCTCGTCGATCGTGTTCGTCTCACGTCCCAGCAGGAGGTGCAGTACTACGTCCAGCGTTTCCTGCCGGTCCTCGTCGAGATTGGCCCGTGCCTTCTCGGCTGCACGCTCCATCGCCGCAACCGCAGTAGCGGGCGCTTCTTCACCTGGTACGACGTACGCGCGGTAGACATCGAAATGGACGAGCAACTCGGCTATGACCTCGTGGAACGCCCGCCTGGTGTGGTCACGCAGTCGTACGTCGTCCTGGCAGATGCGGGCCAGCAACTCGACCAGTCGATGCACCTCGGCGTACTGCCCGTGCTGGACGATCTCGCGCTTCGCCTCCTCCACCACCGGCCCGAAGTCGGCTGGTGCACCGGTGAGCTCCGAGTGGAGTGCTGCAAGCGGTGCAGCGCCGGCCGGGTCCACGAACAGGCCCCCGACGCGCAGCAGGGCGTCGTACCCGGTGGTGCCGGCACAGGGCCAGTCGCGTGGCAGCTGCTCGTCGCCTTCCAGGATCTTCTCCACCACGACCCACGCGCCACCGGTGCGCTCGGCCAGCCGGCGCAGGTAGCCACGCGGGTCCGCGAGACCGTCTGGGTGGTCGATCCGGTAGCCGTTGAGCTTGCCCTCGTGCAGCAGCGCGAGCAGGAGCTGATGCGTCGCGTCAAAGACCTCCTGCGTCTCCTGACGTACTGCGGCGAGCGTGTCGACGTCGAAGAACCGCCTGTAGTTCAGCTCCTCGTCAGCGACTCGCCAGTGCGCGAGGCGGTACCACTGCTCGGTGACGAGCTCCTGGATCGGCAGCTCCTCGGTCCCCGGCCGCAGCGGGTACTCGTGGTCGTAGTACCGCAGTACGTCGCCGTCGACCGACAACTCGCCGTCCGCCAGCACCTTCCCGATCCGCTGCCCCAGCACCGCCATCAGCAACGGCTGGTTCCCTGCACCCCAGTCGACGTCGAACCAGTCCGCGTACTGCGAACCAGGCCCGAGCCGCAGCACCGACCACAGCGCCTTGTTCAGACTCTCCGGCGTCGGTACGGCGACATGGTTCGGTACGACGTCCGCGACAGCACCCATGCGGTGCTCGGTGAGCTGTGCGGACAACCGCTCGAACGCGGGACGGCCGCCCATCGGCTGGGACAGCCGGCTGTGGTCCACCACGTCGTACCCATGGGTGGAACCGGGTGCGGCCTGGAGGATCGGCGAGAGGTACGCGTGGGAGATCCCGAGGCCGGCCAGGTACGGCACTACCGCGGCGGCGGCGTCGAAGCCGAACTCAGCGCGGAGCTGGAACCTGTAGGTGGCCTCCGGGACCGCCCTCATCCGGCAGCCTGCCTCGGGCGGGTCAGGACCAGCGTGCTGCGGGCCTCCAGCGGGACCGTGGTCCCCGCAGCGTGTGGTTCGTCGGTTCCGGCACCGGTGGCACTCGTCGTGTCGACGACGACCGTCCAGTTCTCGCCGTACTCCTCTGGTGGCAGGAGGAAGTCGACCGGTTCGTAGTTGCTGTTCAGCAGGATCAGGAACGAGTCGTCGACCACGGGCTCGCCGCGGAGATCCGGCTCGGAGATCGCGTCGCCGTTCAGGAAGACCGCGATCGCCCGGGCGTCGTTCTGCTGCCAGTCGCCGTTCTGCATCTCGGCGCCCTTCGGCGCGAACCAGACCAGGTCACCGAGTCCGTCGATGCCGGTGTCGCCGTGGAAGAAGCGGCGGCGCCGCAGCACCGGGTGGTTGTTGCGCAGGCGCACCACGGACCGGGTGAACTCGAGCAGGTGCTTCTGCGGCTCTCCGAGCGCCCAGTCCACCCAGGCGATCTCGTTGTCCTGGCAGTAGACGTTGTTGTTGCCGCTCTGCGTCCGGCCGAGCTCGTCGCCGTGCGCGATCATCGGCACGCCCTGCGAGATCAGCAGCGTGGTGAGGAAGTTGCGCTGCTGCCTGGCGCGCAATCGCAGTACTTCGGGGTCGTCCGTCGCGCCCTCGACACCGCAGTTCCAGGAGCGGTTGTGGCTCTCGCCGTCCTTGCCGCCCTCGCCGTTCGCCTCGTTGTGCTTCTCGTTGTAGGACACGAGGTCGCGCAGCGTGAAGCCGTCGTGGGCGGTGACGAAGTTGATGCTCGCGAGCGGCCGGCGGCTGTCGTCCTGGTACAGGTCCGACGAGCCGGTCAGCCGGGAGGCGAACTCGGCCAAGGTGTACTGCTCACCCCGCCAGAAGTCCCGCACGGTGTCGCGGAACTTACCGTTCCACTCCGTCCATAGCGGCGGGAAGTTGCCCACCTGGTACCCGCCGTCGCCCACGTCCCACGGCTCGGCGATCAGCTTCACCTGGCTCACCACCGGGTCCTGCTGGACCAGGTCGAAGAACGCCGACAGCCGGTCGACCTCGTGGAACTGGCGGGCCAGCGTCGCCGCGAGGTCGAAGCGGAAGCCGTCGACGTGCATCTCGGTGACCCAGTAGCGCAGCGAGTCCATGATCAGCTGCAGCACGTGCGGGTGCCGCATCAGCAGGCTGTTGCCGGTGCCGGTGGTGTCGTAGTAGTGCGACTTGTCCTGGTCGACCAGGCGGTAGTACGCCGCGTTGTCGATGCCCTTGAACGACAGGGTCGGACCGAACTCGTTCCCCTCGGCGGTGTGGTTGTAGACGACGTCGAGGATCACCTCGATGTCCGCCTCGTGCAGCGCCTTCACCATCGCCTTGAACTCGGTCACCTGCTCGCCGCGGGTACCGGTCGACGAGTAGGCGTTGTGCGGCGCGAAGAAGCCGATCGTGTTGTAACCCCAGTAGTTCGACAGGCCGAGCTCCTGCAGGTGGCCGTCCTGGGCGAACTGGTGCACCGGCATCAGCTCGATCGCGGACACTCCGAGCTCCTTGAGGTGCTCGATGATCGCCGGGTGCCCGATACCGGCGTACGTGCCGCGGATGTTCTCCGGCAGCCCCGGATGGGTCTTGGTGAGGCCCTTGACGTGCGCCTCGTAGATCACGGTCTCGTGGTACGCGTGGCCCGGCGGGCGGTCGTTGCTCCAGTCGAAGAACGGGTTGGTGACCACCGAGAGCATCGTGTGCTCGCGGTTGTCCATGGTGTTCAGCTCGTCCGGCTTCGCGAACCGGTAGCTGAACAGCGACTCGTCACCGTCGATCTGCCCGTCGACAGCCTTCGCGTACGGGTCCAGGAGCAGCTTGGACGGGTTGCACCGGTCGCCTTCGTCCGGGTTGTAGGGCCCGTGCACCCGGAAGCCGTAGCGCTGTCCCGGCTGCACTCCCGGCAGGTACGCATGCCAGACGAACCCGTCCACCTCGGTCAGCTGCACCAACTGCTCGGTGCCGTCGTCACCGACCAGCGACAGGTCCACTCGATCGGCAACCTCCGAGAACACCGCGAAGTTCGTCCCGGCGCCGTCGAACGTGGCGCCGAGAGGGTAAGAACGACCAGGCCATTTCTGCACCTGACGACAGTAGCCACCCCGGACCCCAGCCACCGCACCGCCTGGTGTTTCGGTTTCGAGAATTCACCGGGCAAGGGCTTGCAGCTTGTTGCAAGTCTTGGAACGTCCCAATTTTCACTCGATTCGGCTAAGCTCTCGCCCTTGTGAAACCGCATTCCCCCCGGCGGCCGGTTTTCCTGGATGCGACCGGCCGTCGCCGCCGCACCATCCGAAGATCCGGCATCTTCCTCGCGGTACCTACTGTCGGTTACATCATCCTCATGGTCAGTAGTCTTCTCGGCGGGCCGCGGATGGATACCCCGCTCATCCCGCTCCCCGAGGCGGCCAAAACCAAGCACCGGCCGACCGCCCCGCCGGCCGAGATCGCGATCGAGTCGGCCCGGCCGACGAACACTTCCGGTACGCCGGGTGACGGGCCGAGCGAAAGCTCCACCCCGCAGAGTCCGTCGACGACCCCCACCGGCGTACCGACTGCCGGCCCGACCTCAGGTCCGACCACCGTGCCGACCGGCATCCCGCCGGTGACGCCGGTGCCGCCGCCGACCGTCGTACCGACGACCACCACGACCACACCGCCGGGCCGGACGAACTCGCCGACGGCCACCCCCACACCGACGCCGACGACCACGACCACGACGCACGGCAACAAGCCAACCGCTCCGCCCGGTAAGACCAAGACGCCGACCCCGTGAGCAGAGCCCCGGCGCGGCGGGCCAAGCAGGTCCCGCTTCGCACGCATTGGATCGTGCTGACCATGTTGCTGGTCTGTCTGGCCAGCATGCTGTTGCTGAACGGCTACACGCACCACATGTTCGGTACGGCGCCCGACGGCGCGGTCCAGCCGACCGGCGGAACCGGATCGGTGCCGCGGCAGATCGTCACCGGCGGACCGGTCATCGACGCCGGCGACGGCACTCCCCGGTCCGTGTCACCGAAGGCCCGCACGATCGCGCTGACCTTCGACGACGGTCCGGATCCCGTCTGGACCCCGAGAGTCCTGGACCTGCTGCGGGAACAGCAGGTGCACGCCACGTTCTTCGTCGTCGGTACGGCGGTCGCCGCGCACCCCGACCTGGCCCGCCGGATCGTGGCAGAAGGTCACCAGATCGCGGTGCACAGCTTCACGCACGCGAACCTGTCGACCGCCTCCTCCTGGCGACGCTCGCTGGAGCTCAAGCAGAGCCAACTGATCCTCGCTGGTGCCACAGGTGTCAGTACGACGCTGCTCCGGCCGCCGTACTCGAGCGAGCCGAGCGCGCTGACCGACCGCGACTGGAAAGCACTCCAGCAGACCCGGGAGGCCGGCTACCTGGCTGTTCTGACCAGCCAGGACAGTGAGGACTGGCGTAGGCCCGGGACCGACCAGGTGATTGCCAACTCGATGCCGCGCAGCTCAGCCGGCCAGGTGCTGCTGATGCACGACGCCGGCGGCGACCGCAGTCAGACCCTCGAGGCGTTGAGCAAACTCCTCCCCCGGCTGAAGGCCCGTGGCTTCCGGTTCGCCACCGTCAGCGACTCGGTCGGCCTACCGGACCCCACGCGCAAGGCGAGTGTGCTGGACCGCGGCCGCGGTCTCGCGGTGATCTGGGCGATGCGGATCAGCGACGCCGTAATGGCCCTGATCGGCTGGCTGCTGTACGCCGCCGGCGCGCTGAGCGTGCTGCGCGCGATCACCACGGTCATCGCGGCCCGACGGCACGTGAAGATGCGTGACTGGAGCTACGGGCCCCCGGTGACGGAACCGGTCAGCGTCATCGTTCCGGCGTACAACGAGAGTGCCGGTATCGAGGCCGCGATCCGCTCGCTCGTCGCCTCGGACCATCCGCTGGAGGTGATCGTCGTCGACGACGGGTCGACGGACGGTACGGCGGACCTTGTCGAGGCACTGCACATCCCCGGGGTCCGCGTGATCCGGCAGGCCAACTCGGGCAAGCCGATCGCGCTGAACACCGGGCTGCGCGCGGCGCGGTTCGAGCTGATCGTGATGGTCGACGGCGACACAGTGTTCGAGCAGGACGCCGTCCGCAAGCTCATCCAGCCGTTCGGGCACCCCGCTGTCGGGGCGGTGTCCGGCAACGCAAAGGTGGGCAACCGGCGCGGTCTGCTCGGTCGCTGGCAGCACATCGAGTACGTGATCGGGTTCAACCTGGACCGCCGGTTGTTCGACCTCGCCGAGTGCATGCCGACTGTGCCCGGTGCCGTCGGCGCGTTCCGTCGTACGGCGCTGGAGCGGATCGGTGGACTGAGTGACGTGACGCTGGCCGAGGACACCGACCTGACGATGGCGCTGTGCCGGGACGGGTGGCGGGTGGTCTACGAGGAGAGTGCGGTGGCATGGACCGAGGCGCCGGCGTCGCTGGGCGCACTGTGGCGGCAGCGGTACCGCTGGTGCTACGGGACGCTCCAGGCGATGTGGAAGCACCGCGGGGCGATGGTGCAGGGCGGTCGGGCCGGGAAGTTCGGCCGTCGCGGTCTGACGTACCTCATGCTCTTCCAGGTACTGCTGCCGCTGCTGGCACCTGTTGTGGACGTGTTCGCGATCTACGGCCTGATTTTCCTCAACCCGGTCCGCGTGCTGTCGGTCTGGGCCGGCTTCGTCGTACTGCAGGTGGCCATGGGCTTCTACGCCTTCCGGCTGGACGGGGAGCGGGCCGGACCGCTGTGGACGTTGCCGTTGCAGCAGTTCGTCTACCGGCAGCTGATGTACCTCGTGGTCATCCAGTCGGTCTTCACCGCATTGGCCGGCACCAGGCTCCGCTGGCAACGCATGGAGCGCTACGGCAGCCTCCAGGCACCCGTAGGGCCCGAGGTCCGCTAACCTACTGTGACAGTCGTCCCACGTAGGGTTATGGAATGTTGAAGCGGGCTGCACTACTTGTCGGGGTACTCCTGGTTGTCACGGCCGGCGCGAAGCCGGTGATCGTCGGTGGGACGGTGGCGAGCCCGACCGAGGCGCCGTGGGCCATCGCGTTGAACAACACGCAGTCCATGTCCTCGAGCGGCCGGTACTGCGGAGCCGCCCTGGTGGCGCCGAACAAGATCGTGACCGCCGCACACTGCATCGACGAGCCGGTGTCGACGTACTACGCGGTGCAGGGGCGGGCGGACCTCGAGGACCAGTCGGCCGGGCGGGTGTCGGCGATCAGCAAGGCATGGGTCCACCCGGGCTACAACAACAAGGACCACCGGTACGACGTTGCGGTGCTGACGTTGGCGAAGCCGTTCACCGGCGTACCGGTACTGCCGCTGGAGACCCGTGCGCGAGCGGACCGGACGGGCGCCGTACCGACTGTCTACGGGTGGGGTGACACGCAGGACACCGGTCCGGACGAGACCCTCCAGAAGGCCGCCGTACCGGACCTCGGCGACAAGGCCTGCCTGGCCGTCAAGAGCTACGTCTCCAACGGGTACGCCGCCGCGACCAACGTCTGCGCCGGCTACCTCGCGGGTGGCACCGACGCCTGCCAGGGCGACTCCGGCGGCCCGCTCGTCCTGAACGGCCGGCTGCTCGGCGTCGTCTCCTGGGGTCAGGGCTGCGCCCAACCCGGCAAGCCCGGCGTCTACACGGAGATCGCGGGCGCGGCGAAGGCCGTGCTCCAACAGGTTCGTTAACCCGAAACATACCTGGCAGTACGAGCGTCTCCTCGTTACGGTCATGACACGCGGTCAAAACACCATGTCCTTACCTTTCTGGTCAGCTACCCAGTTGCCCAGTGAGGAGAAGGTATGGCGCAGACTCGTCGTCAATTCCTGCAGCAGGTCGGAATCACCGGTGGGGCGGGGGTGCTCTACTCCAGCATGTCGGCGCTCGGCCTCACGGGCGTCGCCGAAACTCCCGCGTACGCCGCTCCGTCGCGGGCCGATCTCAACGGCCGAGGCGCCAAGCACGTCGTCATCCTCGGCGCCGGGATCGCCGGCCTCACGTCGGCGTACGAACTCCTGAAGGCCGGCTACAAGGTCACCCTCCTCGAGGCGCGGCAACGCCCGGGCGGCCGCAACTGGACCGTTCGCGGCGGCACCGTCGAGACCGATCTGGCCGGAAACACGCAGCGCGCGACGTTCTCGTCCGGTCAGTACATGAACGCCGGCCCGGCACGACTGCCCCAGCATCACGTCACGCTCGACTACTGCCGCGAGCTCGGCGTCGCGATCGAGCCGTTCGTCAACCAGAACGCGGACGCGTACCTCTACCGCGAAGGCACCACGAGCCTGTCGAACAAGCCGATCCGCCACCGCACCGCCAAGGCGGACGTGTACGGGTACGTCGCCGAACTGCTCGCCACGGCCGCCGATCAGGGCGCGCTCGACAGCCAACTGACGGCGGCCGACAAGGAGGCGCTGATCGGGTTCCTGACCAGCTTCGGCTCGATCGGGAACAAGGCCTCCGGGTTCGCCTACACCGGGACCGACGGGCGGCGCGGCTACACGGTCGAGCCGGGCGCCGGGATGGAAGGCGGTACGACGGCCGCGCCGTACGCGCTGAGCGACGTCTTCGCCAGTGGTGTCGGGAACTACTTCTCGTTCGAGTTCGGCTGGGACCAGGCGGTGATGATGTTCCAGCCCGTCGGCGGGATGGACCGGATCCCGTACGCGTTCGAGCGGGCCGTCGGCAAGGACAAGATCCAGTACGGCGCCGAGGTGACCGGGCTGAGCAACACCGGCAACGGTGTGCAGGTCACCTACAAGACCGGGTCGCGAACCAGAATGATCACCGCGGACTACGCGATCTGCACGCTGCCACCGCACCTGGCCGCGAAGGTCCCGTCCAACCTGCCCGCGCCGATCGTCGAGGCACTGAAGTACGCCCGGCCGACGAACGCGGGCAAGATCGGCATCGAGTACGGCCGCCGCTGGTGGGAGGAGGACCACCGGATCTACGGCGGCATCACCAACAGCAACCTCGACACGGTGAACACCTGGTACCCGTCGTACAACTTCCACGGCGAGCGCGGCACCGTGATCGGCTACTACAACACCGGCGCCAACGCCAACGCGTACGGCGCTCTGACGCCGCCGGCCCGGCTGCAGCGCGCGCTGATGCAAGGCGCCAAGATGCACGGTGACGTCTACACGAAGGACGTGAAGGCGTCGTTCTCGGTGAACTGGATGGGCACCAAGTACTCCGAGGCGTCCTGGGTCAGCTGGCCGTCGCAGACCGACGGGATCTACGCCCGGCTGCTCGATGCCACCGGCAACATCTACTTCGCCGGCGACCACCTGTCGCACGCCATCGCCTGGCAGCACGGTGCGATGGTGTCCGCCCGCGCGGCCGTGACCGCCCTGCACAGCCGGGTGGCGAGCCGATGAAGCGATCACGTGTCCTCGTCGGTGTGGTCGCGGTCGTCGTCTCCTTCAGTGCGGGAGCTGGTACTGCTCTGGGTTGGTGGGACGGCCCGAAGCCACCGAAGCCTGGCACCGTCGTACCCGCCCTGCCCGCAGGACAGTCCAATCCGATGATCGCGACCGGCGTCGGGATCGGCGCCAACACCCCCATCTACAAAACCAGCGGGATCGGTCCGTCAGCACTCAACACCGGCGCACCGGCCGGTTCCGAGGCGGCGTACATCGACACCGCGATCTTCCCGGGCGGGACGCTGCCCGCGGGCGTCACCATCACCGAGGCCCAAGGGATCAACGCACTCCGGCGGATCGGCGAGAACCTCGCGGCCGCCGGACTGTCCTACGCCGACGTCTACACGATGCGGGTCTTCCTGCAGAACCCGGCCGGCGCGACGGTCGCCGACTTCGCCGGATGGAATCGCGCGTACCGCCAGTACTTCGCGAACACCGACCTCACCACCGGCGCCTACGTCCCGGTCCCCCTCGGTACGGCGGCGCCCGCGAAACCGTTCGTGGTCAACAAGGCCCGCCCGTCGCGTTTCGCCCTGGAGATCGAGAACCTCCCGGTCGGCGGCTGGCTCGTCGAGGTGGAAGTCGACACGGCCTACCCGAAACGCTGAACCTGCCGGATGCCCTGACCTAGGCCAGGGCATCCGGCGTTACAGGACAGCGCCTAGTGGTGCGATCTCGACGGCGGCGACTCCGCGGGCGTACAGCACCATGTCCCGGTCGCCATGTCTGCACCGCAGCAGTCCGTTGTCACCCGCGAGAGCTGTGACGGCATGCTGGACAGTCACGTCGTCCGCCACCCCGGACTCCTCGTAGATGACATCCAGGTGGTCGCCGCTCATCATCCGGATCCGGAACACAATCCTCGCCATAGCCGAACCTTACGCGCCGCCCCCGATGGCCGGGGCGGCCCGCGCGGGGCAGACTGATTGCCATGAGTGAGCCAGTCCGTGTGATCAAAGCCGGTGATCTGGTCGCCGCCGACCCGACGACCGGCATGCTCCGGATGCGAGCCTTCGAACTGCCGATCCTGTGGGCCGGCCAGGTCGTCACGCAGCCCGGCGCGATCTCCGGCTGGCACCACCACGACCGCAACGAGAGCAGCCTTTACATCGTGTCAGGGGTACTGCGGCTCGAGTTCGAGGGCTCCGACGAGTACCTCGACGCGGTCGCCGGCGACTTCGTGCACGTGCCGGCCTTCACCGTCCACCGCGAAAGCAACCCGACCGCCGACCCGTCCCTGGCAATAATCGCCCGCGCAGGCGGCGGCATCCCAACGGTCAACGTCGACCCACCCCGTTAACCCGACGGTGTGCCGACCCACGAGACAGGCCGTGGAGAGCAGGCACCCGGTATTTCCTGTCCGCAGCCCCCAGCCGGTGTCTCCACACACTCCCAACCCGCCGACGGCACACCGCGCTAGCCGCTAAAACCGTCATCTGGGGAGGATCGTCCACCCAAAACGGGAAGAAATCCTCCCCAACCCGGCCCTTGATCACGTGCTGGACGTGAGCTGTCGGAGGTGGTCGAGCTTGCCGGGGAGGGCTCGCAGGTTGTTGGCGATGGCGGCCCGAACGCAGCCGCAACCTCCTCCGGAGCCGGCGCAGACAGCCCGTCGGCGGCAGCCGACAACTCCCGGCGCACGCTAGGTCAGCTGAAGCGTTCGTACGCCGGGAGCGTCAGGAAGTCGACGTACTCGTCGGCGAGGGCGACCTCCAGGAACAGGGCGCGAGCGGCGTCGTAGCGCTCCGGCGTACCGAGTTTGGCGATCTCCTCGTCGGCGATCCGCTCGACCAATTCGGTGGTGACCGTATCCCCGGAATCGAGCGTGACCTCGTTGCGGCGCCACTGCCAGATTTGCGACCGGGAGATCTCGGCGGTCGCCGCGTCCTCCATCAGGTTGAAGATGCCGACGGCGCCGGTGCCGTCGAGCCAGGCGGCCAGGTACTGGATCGCGACGCTCACGTTGCTGCGAAGTCCTTGTTCGGTGATGGAGCCTGGCGTGGCGGCCACGTCCAGCAGTTGCTCAGCGGTCACCGAGACGTCCTCGCGGAGCTTGTCGACCTGGTTGGGACGCTCGCCGAGGACCGCGTCGAAGACCTTACGGGCGGTCTCGACCATTCCCGGGTGCGCGACCCACGAACCGTCGAAGCCGTCGCCGGCCTCGCGGGTCTTGTCGGCCTCGACCTTCGCGAACGCCTGCTCGTTCACCGCCGGGTCCTTGCTCGGGATGAACGCCGCCATCCCGCCGATCGCGTGCGCGCCGCGCTTGTGGCAGGTCCGCACCAGCAGCTCGGTGTACGCGCGCATGAACGGCACTGTCATCGTCACGCTGTTCCTGTCCGGCAGCTGGAAGTCCTTGCCACGGGTCCGGTGCGTCTTGATCACGCTGAACATGTAGTCCCAGCGCCCCGCGTTCAGCCCGGCCGAGTGCTCGCGCAGCTCGTACAGGATCTCCTCCATCTCGAACGCGGCCGGGTAGGTCTCGATCAGCACGGTCGCGCGGATCGTTCCTCTCGGGATACCGAGCGTTTCCTGGGCAGTCAAGAACACGTCGTTCCACAGCCGTGCCTCGAGGTGCGACTCCATCTTCGGCAGGTAGAAGTACGGTCCCTGGCCGCGACCGAGCTGCAGCTGTGCGGCCGCCGCGAAGTACAGCGCGAAGTCGACCAGCGAGCCGGACGTCTCCTCACCGTCGACGAGGATGTGCTTCTCCGGCAGGTGCCAGCCCCGGGGCCGTACGACGATGGTCGCCAGCTCCTCGTCCGGTTTCAGCGCGTAGCTCTTCGTGTCGGTGCTGAAGTCGATGCGCCGGGTGATCGCGTCGAGGAGGTTCAGCTGGCCGCCGACAACGTTTTCCCAGGTCGGCGTGTTCGCGTCCTCCTGGTCGGCCAGCCACACCCTGGCGCCCGAGTTCAGCGCGTTGATCGTCATCTTCCGGTCGGTCGGCCCGGTGATCTCCACCCGCCGGTCGACCAGCCCCGGAGCAGCGGGCGCGACCCGCCACTCCGGGTCGTCCCGCACGTCCTTCGTGTCCGCCAGGAACCCCAGCGACGCCCCGGCCGCGATCTCCGCGACCCGCTCCTTGCGCCGCTCGAGCAGCTCCCGCCGCCGCCCGTCGTACGCACGATGCAGCGTCTCGATCAGCCCGAGCGCCCGCTCGGTGAGGATCTCGTCGTACCGCGCGTTCATCGGGCCGGTGACATCAACAGACACTGAAGGGCTCCCTCGTGAGTAGTGGTCTACCCAGACGGTACCTTCAGCCGAGCCTCGGCAGTACGTCGCGGAGGACGCGAGCATGTTCGTCCGGATGGGAGAGGCCCAGGTTCATGGTGTTGATGCAGAGGTGGGTTGCGCCGAGGGCTCGCCAGGCGTCGGCGAAGGAGCGCCAGTCCTGTTCGGGTACGGCGCCCAGCGTCAGCCTCGCTTCGATGCCGATGGACTGTGGGTCGCGGCCGGCTGCTTCCGCGGCCTCGCGGATCATCGCGATCTGCTGGCGGGCCTTCTCGTCCGGTGCCGATTGCGGCATCCAGCCGTCGCCGATCCGCCCGGTACGACGTAGTACGGCATCCGCGGTGCCGCCGAACCAGATCGGGATCTCCTTACCAGGCAGCGGATTCAGCCCGGCCTCCTCGACCCGGTCGAACGTGCCGTCGTACGAGATGACGGGATCCGCCCACAGCCTGCGCAGCAGTTCGACCTGCTGGGTCAACCGCGCGCCACGCTTCTCGAACGGTACGCCGAGAGCGTCGTACTCGACGTGGTTCCAGCCGATGCCGACGCCGAGGCGGAGCCGGCCGCCGCTCAGTACGTCGACCTCGGCCGCCTGCTTCGCCACCAACGCGGTCTGGCGCTGCGGCAGGACGAGTACGCCGGTGACGAGCTCGAGCTCCGTGGTGATCGCAGCCAGGTAGCCGAACAGCACGAAAACCTCGTGAAACAAGGACTTGTCGGTGTACCCGGTCCAGCCGGGACGGTTCGAAGGATCGGCGCCGAGCACGTGGTCGTAGGCGAGCACGTGACTGTACCCGGCGTCCTCCACAGTCGTCGCCCAGTCGCGCACCGTGTTCGGGTCCGCGCCGATCTCGAGCTGCGGGAACACCGCACCGATCTTCATTTCGCTCCTAGCAAGTCGACGAGTCCTCGGACGGCGAGCTCGAACGGTTCGGTGGATCCGGCCGCGCGGGCGAGCACATACCCACCCTGCAGTACGGCGGCGATCGTCGCGGCGGTCCGCTCCGGGTCGAGGGACTCGGGAAAGTCGCCCGTACGCTTGCCCTCAGCAACCACCTCGGCCAACCGTGCACGTAGCCACTCGAATGTCTCCGCGATCGGTGCCCGCAACTCTGGATCCGCAACGACGTCCGGGTCCGCAGCCAACCGTCCGACCTGGCACCCGCGCAGCACGTCCCGCTCGCGCCCGAGGTATCCGCTGATCCGCTCCGCCGGCGTACCCTCGCCGGCCAGCTGCACCTCAGCAGCCGCCCGCAACTCGGCGCCCGAGCGCTCTATCGCGGCCTTCGCCAACTCCGCCTTGCCGGTGAAGTGGTGATACATGCTCCCCTGGCCCGCATCCGCAGCGCGTTGGATCGCCTTGGGCGAGGTTCCGACGTACCCCCGCTCCCACAACAGCTCCTGCGTACTGCGGATCAACCGCTCGACCGTCTCCACCCACCCCACTGTACCCACAGGTACAGGTGAAGTTGGGGAGGGTTCTGTACCCGAATCGGCACAGAGCCCTCCCCAACCCTCAGCTGACGGTGACGATCTTGTTCACCGAGTACGCCGGGGCGTGGTCGGCGTCGCCCGGGAAGTAGACGCGGTAGGCGATCTGGCCGCGGACGGCCGGCTTGATGCCGAAGGCGTACTTGCCGGAGGTGCTGAGTTTCACGGAGGCGATCGACTTCCACACCTTGCTGCCGTACTGCTGCAGGTAGACCGACTGCCCGTAGTGCGCCGGGGCGACGTACCCGGTGAAGGCGGTCG
Organism: Kribbella sp. NPDC055110; assembly: GCF_053607525.1. Lineage (NCBI taxonomy): Bacteria > Bacillati > Actinomycetota > Actinomycetes > Propionibacteriales > Kribbellaceae > Kribbella > Kribbella sp. NPDC055110. The sequence goes on along the minus strand of NZ_JBSGTS010000007.1, from coordinate 137,921 downwards.
TTCCGCCGAGGCGGATCGATGCGGGCGACAGGGCAGCGGAGATCGTCGGCTTGACCTGGACGGTCACGTCGACGGTGCGGGTGCCCATCAGGGTCGCGTTGCCCGGGAACGTCAGCATGTAGACCGACGACACGAGCGGCTTGTGCGTCACCGACAGCGTCCCGGTCGGCGACGTCTTGAGCGCCGCGAGCAGGGTGAACTTCGATGAGTTCTTCGGCCGCACGTACACGTTCACCGGCAACCCGGCGTACGCCAGGTTGTCGATCCGCAGCGTACTGCCCTTGATCGTGATCGCCCCGCCGTAGTTGATCAGCGTCGACGTCACACCGATCCCCGACTTCATCCCGAACAGCTGCTTGACCGCGATCGGGCTGTAGTTACCGCCTCGGTCGACGACCCAGGCGGCATACGTGTACGTCGTACCTTGCGCGAGGCCGGTGTTCTTCACCGAGGTCCCGCCGCCCGCGTACACGAGCGTGCCGGTGCTCGGCGTCGGCGCCTTGCTCCCAACGTTCCGCCGTACGATCACCTCACCGAAGTCCGTCGTCGGCGGGATGTCCCAGGCGAGGCTCGCGGCCAGGTACGCGCCACTGCCCGTGAACGTGGCCAGCTTCTGCGGTACCAGGTCCGGGGTGCTGAAGACCGTGGTGAACGGCGGCACCGGGTCACCCGAGGTCCCCACCACGCCGGACGCCGAGATCTTGTACGGCGTTGCCTCAAGCAACGAGGCCTGCGGGGTGAGGATCGCCTGGTGCGACGACGAGTCGTAGGTCACTCCGGCCGGAACCACCGCACCGGTCTTGCCGTTCAGCAGCTTCAGGCCGCTGACGACGCTTTCCGCGGTGACGTCCGGGGCGAAGGTGACAACCGGCTGGATCTCGGTGCTCTGGATGGTGGACAGATCCACGGGCAAGGCATCCAGGATCGGGTACGGGTCGATCGGCGCGGCGCCGACGGTGCCGGACGCGTTGGTGAGCTTCACGGTGTACGGGCGGCTGTCCCGGGAGCCGTTGGCGTTCCGGACCGCGACGTACGTCGTCCCGGCCGGGACGTTGACGTACGTCGATGCGGTCAGCGGCTGCGGGATCTCGTACCCGTCGGCGTCCACCGGGGGCTCCGGGTTCTGCACGAAGGCGAGCGGCTTGAGTGTCCCGTCGTACGCCGAGACCACCGGGCCGAAGTTCTGCGCGTAGGCGCCCGAGTCGAACATCGGGCCGGTGACCTCGATGCGCGCCTGGTGGAGCGCGTCCGACTGCACCTTGTACCAGTCGACGTCGCCCTCGACGCCGATCGTCGAGGAGATCGGGACGCCGGCGGTCAGCTCGGTCGCGCGGGCGGGCTGGTCGTTCGTGTCCGCGGTGCCCTGCGGGAAGTCCGTGGTCCATTTGCCGCCGAGGGCCTGGTAGGCGTCCAGGATGCCGGCGCCGTAGTACGGGTCGTTGCCGCGCGGGCCCGCGTCGCGGGCGGTCGCCTTCAGCCGCGCCATCACCTGGGCCGGCGTGAGCGTCGGCCACTTGTTGCGGACCAGGGCTGCGACACCGGCGACGATCGGGGACGAGAACGACGTACCGCCGAGGCCGAGCAGGTACGGCTCGTAGCCGGCCGGGGTCTTCGCGCGGGGCGCGGTGCTCGTGATGTCGGTGCCCGGGGCGGCGATGTCGACCGAGTCACCCCAGGTGCTGAAGCTGGTCAGTACGCCGGCCGGAGTGGTGGCGCCGACCGACAGGACCTCCGGGTACGCGCCCGGGTAGTGCAGGTCCGAGGAGCCGGTGTTGCCGGCCGCGGCGACCAGTACGACGCCGGCGGTGACCGCGTTCTGGATCGCTTGGTGCAGGACCGGGTTGTCACCCTCGCCGCCGAGCGACATGTTGATCACCCGGACGTGGTTCTTGACCGCCCAGTTGATGCCGTTGATCAGGTTCGAGTCGTCGCCCTCGCCGCGGTCGTTGAGCACCTTGACCGGGCGGACCTTCGCGTTCCAGGCGACACCGGCGATGCCGATCCCGTTGCTGGTACCGGCCGCGATGATGCCGGTCACCGACGTACCGTGGCCGTCGCCGTCGTTCGGCGCCAGCGCGGTGTTGAACGTGTTGTAGCCCGGCAGCAGGTGCCCGACCAGGTCCGGGTGGCCGGCGTCGACACCGGTGTCGAGGACACCGATCGTCTGGTCGCCGGCGCTCTTCGAGAGGTCCCAGGCACTGTTGACGCGGACGGTCGACAGGTACTTCTGGTAGTTCGTGTAGAGCCAGTCGTTCGGTGTGGCGGACTTCTGCCGGATGTAGTTGAGCGAGGCAAGCTCAACCGACGGATCGGCCTTGACCTTCTTCAGCAGCTCGGGCGCCGGGGTGTCACCGGTGACGGTGACCACGTCGGAGGTCACGGACACGTCGGGCGTGCCCTTGACCTTCGCCAGCGCGGCCTTCCGGGCAGAGGTCGTCGCCTTCGGCTTGAACTTCACGATCACGGACTTCGCGTCGTACGCGGGACCGCTAGCAGCGCTAGGACGGAACTTCGCGTGCGGAACGTTCGGCCCGGCGGAGGTCGCGGCGGTACCGGACGAGCCGGACAGCGCGACCAGACCGGCCGCGACGAGCGCCGCGGGCACGACCAGGCGCAGCAATTGAGTGGGACGGGACAACAGGGACCCCCAAGATGAGTGAACCGACCACTTTCGGTCCTCGCCTTAAATCGCTGGATCACCCCTCAGCGTTACAACCCGCCCGAAACTACGCTCCGTCGGCCGGACTGGGAACAACCCTCGGGGGGTGGGGATGGGCAATTGCTTGTTCCCAGTCCCTGGGGCTTGTTCCGGTATCTCGGCGGGGCGGGGGCACGGCGGCGGCCGGGCGGTGGGCGCGGGGGCGACGCGGGGGGCGGCGCGGGGGGCGGCGCGGGGGGCGTGGGCTGGGAATGTCACACGCGTTGGATGGGCGGTTGTGGGTGGGGACCGATAGTCTCGGGCGGCATGAGCACGAGTGTCGCCATCGCGGTGATTACCTTCAGGCGACCTGCTCTGTTGCGGGGGTTGTTGACGAGTTTGCAGGCTCAGGAGCTGCCCTCGGGCGGGGAGTACGCGATCCGGATCGTCGTGGTGGACAACGACGCGGAGGGGGCGGCGGCGCGGGTGCTGGAGGAGTTCGGGGACGGTACGCCGTACCCGATCGAGTCGGTCGTGGAACCGGAGCCGGGCATCCCCTTCGCGCGGGAGCGCTCCGTCGAGCTGTGCTGGAACGACGACGCGCTGATCTTCGTGGACGACGACGAGGTCGCCCCGCCCGGCTGGCTGACGACGCTGCTCAAGGCGTGGGAGTCGACCGGCGCTGACGTGGTGACGGGCCCGGTGAAGGGCAATCTCCCGCCCGGCGCGCCGCCGTGGAACGCCTACAGCGACGTACACGACTCCACCGGCCGGCACACCACCGGCGAGGAGCTCCGCAAGGCATACACGAACAACACGCTGGTCAGCCGCCGCGTCTACCACGCGGTCACCCCGGGATTCCACCCCGCGTTCCGGTACACCGGCTCCAGCGATCTGCACTTCTTCCTCCGCGTGCACCGCGCCGGGTTCCGGATCGTCTGGTGCGAGGAGGCCTGCATCGCCGAGGAGGTGCCTGTCGGCCGCACGACGCTGCGCTGGCTGGTACGGCGGGCGTTCCGCTCCGGCAGCGGTGACACGATCAGCCGCCTGCTGATCCGCCCGGGCGCGGTCAGCTACGTCCTGGTGCTGGCCTATGCTTCGGCCCGGGTGATCTCGGCGATCGGGTTCGCCCTCGCCGGGCTGCTGCTCGGCCGGAAGACGCACCTGCTGAAGGCAGTCCGCCGGTTCTTCTCGGGCGTCGGGAGTCTCGCCGGGATAGTAGGGATCAACCATGACGAGTACCGGGAACGGCACGGTTCGGCCGACGGTGGCGGAGCTGTGCCGGGCGATCTGGACGGTGGAACGGGACCTGGAGCTGCTCGGGTGGCAGATCCGGGGAGCCCATCCCTGGCCGATCATCCGGATGCGCGTCTTTCATGAGCTGACCCGCCGCACCGGCATCCACGGCGCGCCCCATCCGGTACGTCGTACGCCGTACGACAAGGCCGCCCTGGTCGGGAAACACGTGGCGGGGATCGTCACGCGCACCCCGTTCCCCGGCGCGTACGACGCCCTCGTCGTACCGCATCCGCGGAAACCGAACGGTGTCGAGATTTACACCGACGAGCTGCGTGTCGCGCTCGGCGACCGCGCCCTGATCCTGGACTCCGGGATCAACGGATCCCCGCTTCCGGGCAGCAAGAACCTGGACTTCTTCACGTCGGCCGCCGGTGCGCTCCATCGCCGTACCGTCGACGACCGCGGGATCGCGGCCGCGCTGGAGAAACTGACCGGTGTCCGGATCCCGATCGGCGCGCTGCTGGCCCGTGAGGTCCCGAAGCACCTCCGGCTCCGCGCCCTGTACCGCGCGCTCCTCAGGAAGCACCGGATCAAGACGGTCTACCTGGTCGTCGCGTACTTCCACCAGCACATCGTTGGCGCCGCCCGCGATCTCGGGATCCGGGTCGTCGAGCTGCAGCACGGCGCGATCAGCCCGTTCCACCTCGGGTACAGCTACCCGGACCGGCCCGTGGTCGCGGATCAGCCGGACGAGCTGTGGTGCTTCGGGTCGTACTGGACCGACGTCGCGGACCTCCCCGCCGTGATGCGGACCGAGGTGATGGGCGCCCCGTTCCTGCCGCCGCCCGGCCCGAAAGACCCGCACCGGGTGGTCTTCCTGTCGCAGGGCACTGTCGGGAGCGAGCTGGTGAAGGTCGCGGGGGCGGTCGCCGTCGAATACCCGGACCTAGAGGTTCTCTTCCGCCTGCACCCCAGCGAGCGCCCCGAGGACTACACGATTCCGTCGGGCGTAAAGCTCTCCACCGGCGGCAGTACGCTCGATCTGCTCGCGACCGCGACGTACCAGGTCGGCGTCTCGACCACCGCGCTGTTCGAAGGCATGGCGCTCGGCTGCCGTACGGCCGTGGCGGACCTCCCGGGGCACGAGTACCTGGACCCGGCGATCGCCAAGGGTCACGCGCTCCTCATGCGTGATCCGCGGGAGTTGAGCCAGGCGCCGCTCTGTGACGACCCGAGCAGCTACTACGCGCCGAGCAGCCTGTCACGGCTCGCGGCCGAGCAACCCGAGTAAGCGGTCCTGCAGCGGCGCATCAGGCTCTACCGGTACTTCGGCGCCGTACACCTCGATGCCCTCGCCGAAGGCGCCGGGCGTCCGGTACTTCAACATCAGCTCCGGCGGAATCGCCACCGCGGTCGCCCAGAGCCGCTCGACGTCGACCGGGTCCATCGTCTCGTCCTGATCGGTCGCGCGCGCCAGATCCCAGCCGTGCAGGACGAGATCGTCGGACACCACCTGGTCGATGTGCTGCTCGGTCGTCAGCCGCCCGGCCGGGGTGTCGCTCTCGGACAGCGCGGCGACCGGGTCGTCGAGTACGTCCTCGACCGCGGCCCGTGCCTCCTGGAACGCGGTCAGCGGGTCGTCCGCCGGCTCGAGCTTGCGCGCGACCGGCGTCAGCATCACCGCGTGCATCGTGACGACGTGCTCGACCACGTCCCGCGCGGTCCACTTCGCGCACGGTGACTGGTTCCCCCACTGATCGGGACGCACCGCCGCGACCTTCTGCTCGAAAGCCTCGGCCCGCCGCCGGTACCGCTCCGCGATCTCACCCATCCCCGCATGGTCCCGCGCCCGCACACACCGAGGGAAGAGTCCGCAAGCGTTCTGGACCGCATTAAGGTCAGCGTTATGAGGTACATGTTGCTGCACAAGACCAATGACAGCCTGGAGGCCGGGAATCCGCCGGATCCGGAGATTCTCGAGCGGGCGGACGCCGTGCTCGAGGAGATGCGTCAGGCCGGGGTGCTGGTGCTCGGCGAGGGCCTGATGCCGAGTTCGCGCGGCGCCCGGGTGACGTTCCCGGCGCCGGGGCAGCCGCGGGTGATCGACGGGCCGTTCGCCGAGACCAAGGAGCTCGTCGCGGGGGTTTCGATCATCCGCGTCGACACGAAGGAGGAGGCCGTCCAGTGGGCCCTCCGCTTCGCCGAGGCCGACCCGTACACCCCGATCGACATCCTGGAGATCGCGGGCTAGAGCCGCATGTGCAGGATCGGGTACGGCTTGCCCGTCGAGTCGTGCGTACTGCGTGACTCGAACCGGAACCCGTGGTGCTCGTAGAAGCCGACCGCGGCCGGGTTCTGCTCGTTGACGTCGACCCACGTGGCGGCGAAATGCGTGAACGCGTGCTGCAGCAGCAGGCTCCCGCCGCCGCGCCCGCGGTACGCCGGATCGAGGAACAGCATCTCGACGTTCCCGTCCGCCACCCCGATGAACCCGATCAGCAGCCCGTCGTCACCGCGCAAGCCGGCCAGCTGCGCGATCTCCGGAAACGACGCCCGTACCAACGGCCGGAACACGTCGAGATCCGCCTCGGTGACGAACAAATGGGTAGCCCGAACCGACGCCTCCCACAACTCCGCCGCCCGCTCGTACTCGTCCGGCCGAATGCCGCTGATCTCCATGCGGTTCAGGTTAGGTTGGTTGCTGCCCAGCCGGTGATGTCTTCGTGGCGGATGGCGGCGGCCATGAGGTCGGGGAACTTGTCCGGGGTGCAGGCGAAGGTCGGTACGCCGAGGTCGGCGAGCGCGGCCGCGTTCTCGGCGTCGTATGACGGTGTGCCCGAGTCCGCGAGCGCCAGCAGAGCAATCACTTGTACGCCGGACTCCACCAAGGAACGCGCCCGGCGCAACATCTCTTCCCGGACCCCGCCCTCGTAGAGATCCGAGATCAGCACGAGCACGGTCTCGGCCGGCATCGTGATCAGCTCCTCGCAGTACGCGAGCGCCCGGTTGATGTCGGTCCCACCGCCCAGTTGCGTCCCGAACAGTACGTCGACCGGATCCTCGAGCTGATCGGTCAGATCAACAACCGCGGTGTCGAACACGACCAGCGAGGTGCGCAACGTCCGGATCGACCCGAGCACCGCACCGAACAGCGACGCGTAGACGACAGACTCAGCCATCGATCCCGACTGGTCGATCGCCAGCACGATGTCCCGCTGCACACTGTGGTTCCGCCGCGCGTACCCGACCAGCCGGTCCGGCACGATCGTCCCGAGCGCCGGCGAGAAGTGCTTGAGGTTCGCCCGGATCGTCCGGTCCCAGTCGATGTCCGAATGCCGCGGCCGCGCCGTCCGCCCGGCCCGATCAAGCGCTCCGGTCACCGCCGCCCGTGTCCGCTCGGCGAGCCGCGCCTCGAGCTCGGCCACCACCCGGCCGACCACGTCCCGCGCGGTCTGCTTGGTCTCCTCCGGCATGACCTCGTTGAGCGCGAGCAACGTGGACACCAGATGTACGTCGGGCTCGACCGCCCCCAGCAACTCCGGCTCCATCAGCATCCGCGTGATCCCGAGCCGCTCGACCGCGTCCCGCTGCATCACCTGTACGACGGTGCTCGGGAAGTACTGCCGGATGTCGCCCAACCACCGCGCCACCCGAGGCGCCGAAGCACCCAACCCGGCCGACCGTTGCGTACCCGACTCTCCCTCCGCGGCGTCGTACAACGCGGCCAACGCCGCATCGACGGACCGGTCCTCGGCCGACAACGTCGTACCGGTCTCCTCCTCGGCCGCACCGCCAAGGACCAAACGCCAGCGGCGCAAACGCTCATCCGTCATGAGACCCCCAACAACTGCGCGACCACCGGCAACGCGGTCGCCGCCAGCTCGGCATCCAGATCGTTGTCGTCAGCAACAACCACGGACGCCGGATCGCTCAGCACCCGGGCTCGCGCGCCGATCGAGCGGCGCTCCGGTGCCGCAAACGTCCCGAATGTACGCCGCAGCAATGGCAGGACCTCGACGAACGCATCATCCGGGATCGCCGCCAGCCACCCGTCCACCATCGCCAGCAACCGCTCGTCGTGCACCAGCAACAATCCGCCACCGGCCAGGAACCCCTCGACGTACCCGGCCGCGTCCGCCGTCGCCGTACCAGGTGACAGCGACCGCCCCAGCCGCAACGCAACCTCGTGATCCGGCAACCGCGACGTGTCCAGCATCAACCGCGTCAACCGCCCCCGGATCAACGGCGGCACCGAGGCCCGATCGCTCAACCCCTGCAGCGTATTCAGCCATTCCGACCGCACATTCTCGGCCAGCAGAACCGTCGCGTCTTGCACCCCGTCGATCAATTCCTGTACGGCGGCCGCCGCATCCGGATCCAGTCCGTGAACGGTGCGCGCGAGACCAGCACACACGCGCGACACCATCCGCCCCGCGACCGCGGCCAGGCCGGCCGTGTCGGTCCCGCGTACGTCGCCGTACCGCGAGGCTCGTGCGAGCGCGGGCAGTGCCGCCATCAGATGCCCGACGTCGGCGTCGGCGGCCGCGCGGGTGTCGATTCCTTGGAGCAGCGGCGGTAGCGCCTCAGCGAGGTCGGCGAGGAGCGATTTCTCCAACGCAGCCGTGACATCGGCGAGCGTCGGGGAGTCCGCGGACTTCAGCATCACGGACGTCGCGGCGCCGAGCACCGTCGTACCGTGGGCGCCTGCGGCCACCAGCTCGACCTCCAGTCCGGGATCCCACGCCATCCGCCACATCTCCCGGAACGTGCCCTGCGCCCGCCGCTCGTCGGCGGCCGGCACACCCCAATGAACGCCGAGAATCCGCAGCCGGTGCAGGAGTCTGGACTTCTCCAGGTCGTTCGATTTCCGCAGGTCGAGCTCGATCACCCGCTCGGTCGCATCCCGCTTCATCCGCAACCGCCGCGCCTGTGCCGCCAGATCCGCCGCCACCGGCGCCTGCGGCGTCTCCCCCGGCACCGAACCGAGCAGCTCACCGACCACCGCTTCGCGCGTCACGAGATCCAGCAGTACGTCGTTCCCGCCGCAGAGCACCGCCCGCGTCGCCTCGGTCACCTCACTCAACCCGGCGAGCGGACGTTCACGCAACGCTGCCAGCGTGTCCGCGAGCCGGACCGCCTCGATCACGTGCGCGCTGGACACCGGCAGATCCTCGTTGCGCAGTACTTGCGCCACCTTGGAGAGCCAACGGGTCGTGATCTGGTCGGGCGCGGTGAACAGGTGGTGGTACCAGCCAGGTGACGTGATGCCGGCGCCGTACCCGCTTGCCGCGGCCAGCCGGCCGTGCGTCCACGGCACCCACGTACACGCGACCTTCCGCTTCGGCAGACCCTTCAGGATCCGTGCATCATGTGTTGCCGGAGGCAACGGTAGCTCCAGAGCAGGCACGTGCCAGGCACCGCAGACGACCGCGATCCGCTCGAATCCTTCACGAATCGCCTTCCGCAGAACCGTGCGCATATAGGCCTCGCGTTGCGCCTCGCGTCCGGTCGCTTCCTCACCGCGCCGTAGCTCTCGCATCGCGTCGGCGATCACCGTGAACGGTTCGGCACCACCGCGCCGCGACTCGATCACGTCGTCCCACCAGCGCTCGGGATCGTCGTACCCGCCCGCCTCGGCCAGCATCTTGAGTGGATCCATCGACACCGACCGCCCGCCCGCGGAGCCGAACTGCTGTGCCGCCGGGAGATCGCAGAACCGCACCGGCACCCCGGCGGCCAACCCGTACCGGACCGCCTGCCACTCCGGGCTGAACACCGCGAACGGCCAGAACGCCGCCCGCGTCGAGTCATCCACCGCGTACGCGAGCAGCGCGACCGGCGGCTCCATCTCCTCCGACGCAGCCAGCTCGACGATCTTGTCGGCCTCCGGCGGCCCCTCGATCAGGACGACATCAGGACGCAGCTCGGCCAGCGCGGTCGCCACCGCCCGCGCCGACCCCGGCCCGTGATGCCGGATCCCGAGCAGGTGAACGGTCATCCGGAGATCTCTCGGCAGGCCCGGTAGAACGGCGCCCAGTCGTCGCGTTCGCGGACCACGGTTTCGAGGTACTCCGACCAGACGACGCGGTCCGCGGACGGATCCTTGACGACCGCGCCGAGGATGCCGCCGGCCACGTCCGTCGGACGCAGTACGCCGTCACCGAAGTGGGCCGCGAGCGCGAGACCGCCGGTGACGACGCTGATCGCCTCCGCGGTGGAGAGCGTGCCGGACGGCGACTTGACCGCCGTACGGCCGTCCTCGGTTCGGCCCGACCGGAGCTCGCGAAAGATCGTGACCACGCGGCGGATCTCGTCGAGCGCGTCATCCGGCTGCGGTAGCTCGAGCGCCGAGCCGAGCTGCGACACCCGGCGCGAAACGATCTCCACCTCGTCCTCGGCGGAATCGGGCAGCGGCAGTACGACGGTGTTGAAGCGCCGGCGCAGTGCGCTGGAGAGTTCGTTGATGCCCTTGTCGCGATCGTTGGCGGTGGCAATGACGTTGAATCCCTTACGGGCCTGGACTTCCGTGGCCAGTTCGGCGATCGGCAGCGTCTTCTCGGACAGGATCGTGATCAGCGCGTCCTGGACGTCGGACGGCATCCGGGTCAGCTCCTCGATCCGGGCGATCTTCGCTCCGGTCATCGCGCGCTGCACCGGGCTCGGCACGAGCGCCGCCTCACTGGGGCCCTGGGCAATCAACTGGGCGTAGTTCCAGCCGTAGCGGATCGCTTCCTCCGCGGTGCCCGCCGTACCTTGCACTAGCAGCGTCGAGTCGCCGCTGATCGCCGCCGCGAGGTGCTCGCTGACCCACGTCTTCGCCGTACCCGGTACGCCGAGCAGCAACAGCGCCCGATCCGTCGCGAGGGTGGCGACCGCGACCTCGACCAGCCGGCGCGGGCCGACGTACTTCGGTGAGATCTCGGTGTCCCCCGCCTGCCCACCGAGTAGATACGTGACCACGGCACTCGGCGACATCAGCCAAGCAGGCGGCCGCGGCTTGTCGTCCGTCGCGCGCAACGCCTGCAACTCGTCGGCGTACTCGACCTCCGCGTGCGGGCGCAGTACTTCAGTGGTCATGGGGCCTCCTGGCCTGGACTGAGGAGCGTAGGGAGCGGAGCGACTGGAGCGACGAGGGAAGGCCAGGAGCCACAGCCCCATGACCCGCCGCGCCGGAGGCGTGGCATCAGTACTTTCATGTGAGCTCCTCGTACATTTCGCGGCGGAAGGTCAGGGTTTCGACGAGGCGGCGGCGCCAGGTGTCTTCCTCGCCGGTGGGTTCGCGGGTGATCGGGTGGTCGAGTACGTCGGGCGGCGCGGCGCGGGCCGCGATGCTGGCGAGGCGCGCCCAGGCGCGGTTGGTGCCGACCTTGGCGAGTTGGTCGAGGATCATGCTCGCGAGCGGAGCGGGCCACGGCACGGGCAATCCACCGACCAACTCGGCGACGTCGACGTTCTTCCGCAGTACGTCGACGGCGCTCGCCCACTCCTCGGCGGGCAACAACCGCAACAGCTCGGCCGGACCCCGACTGCCGGTATTCGATCCGGCTTGCAGGATCGCGCGGGACCACTCGACTGAGCTCTCGCGGATGGCGGCCTCGGTCCAGGCGGACTGCAGCACCTCGGCGGCGCAGCCCTCGACGGGCGTCTGGAGCCAGGTGATATCCATTGCCTGCAAGGGCGTGTTGGCGAGGATCTGGTGGAACCACCACGCGCGTTTGCCGACGCCTTCGGGGTTCTGCGAGTCGATCCCGTCACGCTCCATCGACTGCGTGAGGCTGCGCGGAAGGTCGACGGCGAGCACACCTTGGCTGGGCAGAAGGTGCGCGTGCAGACGTTCCGTCATCCGTACGCCGTACTGCGCTCCCGGCAACCGCGCAAGCAGCCGCGCGGCCACCCGCCGTACCTCACGGGAGCGGTCGTCGAGCGCGGACTCGAGGAACTCCTCGTCCGCCGGCCCGAGGTTGTCCTGCAGGAGTCCGAGAAAATCCGCCCGGGTCGCGGCGGACTCGCTCGGCCAGACCTCTTTGAGCGCGTCCCGTGCGGCGGCGGGATCTTGGGTGCGGGCGGCGCGCAACCAGGTACGTCGCTGGATCGCGTTGCCGTGCGTCCACAACTCCGGATCGTTGCTCTCAGCAACCGCCGCGTGCAGGAATCGCCACTCGGGATTGAGATCCGCGAGCCAGCGCGCACGACGACCGGCGGCGGTGATGACGAGCGGACGGTACTCCGCACGATTGCGCGCGAAGTCCGCCAACGCCGGCAGGTGCTCGGGCGGAACACCCCAACCGTGCGCGTCCGCCGTACGCAACCACTCACCCAGCGCGGACGTCTGGAACCCGCCCAGCATCGCGGCCAACCGCCGCACCGCGTTTGCCCGCGGCAACGGCCGATCCTCGCCCGGCGCAGCTGCAAGCGGTTCGAGATCGTGCAGCGGCTTGCGTCCGGCCCGCCTGTACACGGTCGCCAGCGCGGCAGCATCGAGCAGGTTGCCGTCGCCGAGGCGCACCTGGATGTGCTCGGGCAGCTCGTCGAAGTGCGGCGGCCGCCGGTCGGTGCCGAGCAACGCCGAACTGACCAGCCCGTCCCAGCCCTTCACTTCCGCACCCACCGATCGCCGTTCACAGGATCACCGGCCGGTCGGCGTGCCAACAGGTCATCGGGCGGAGGCCGGCGCGGTTCCACTCACCGGCCACGGTAATCGGATCGCCTGCGGATACCGCTAGCAGCTTCAACGCATCCCAGCCCGGCAGGATCTCGAGTCCGTCGCCGGCCTCGTCGACGAGCGCCCAGCCGTCACCGTGCCGCGCGGGTCGTACGTCCTGTAGCACCAGCGGCCAGCGCTCGTTCCACGGGTCGGCGGCGAGCGATTCGACGTACGACGCCGACGCCCTGCGGACCGTGAGACCGGCGGGGCGCGGTGCGGGCAGGCGCGGATCGGTTTGCGTGAGGAGAGCGCGCATCGGGAGAGCGCCTGGATAGAACGAGAGCGCCCCGGGGACGTACTCACCAGGACGAGCCGGAAGCGGGTCCAACGGGCGCCCGGCGGCTGCGAACGTGAGGATCAGCCCGATCCGTCCAGTCGTTGCCCCACGCAACCATACGCGGCGTACGGTGAGATGCTCGTCCGGCTCGATCACGCGGCCCAGTACGAGCCAGTCGTCCTCGACCTTCTCGCCCTCGAGACGGACACGCGCCGTTTCGGTCGTCCAGCCGATCCGGCTCTGCACCGTGTCGGCGAGCGACGGCGGGAGCTCCGCGAGACGACCGTGCGCCGCTACGACCAGGTGGACGAGGGACAGCTCTTCCAGCAGTTCGCCCGGCCAACCGTGACCACGGCCGACGACACCCGCCGCCCGACGTACCGCACCTGCCACGCCCGGCGCCTGCGCGTCGACCATCCGCGCGGCTAGGCGGCTCAGCTCGGTATACGCGCGCTGATCGAATCCGCCGAGTCCCTGGCGCACCTGATCGTCCAGCCAACCGGCCAACTCGGCCAGCCCCGCCGACACCCGATCCGCGCGCCGGGCCGCCCGCTGCTGCGCCGCAACCGGGTCCGCGACCTCGCCCGGCTTCCGCTCCGGCCGGTCGGCTCGCTCGGCTCGTTGGTCGACCCAGGTCTTCACCCAGTCCGGCTCGTCCGCCGGCGGTATCTCGTCCTTCGCCAGCAACAACAGCAACCCGAGCGCGTGCTTGCACGGAAACTTCCGCGACGGACAGGAGCACTTGTACGCCGGACCGCCGAGATCCACGGCCGTTTGGTACGGCTGCTTGCCGCTGCCCTGGCACAAACCCCAGACCGCACGATCGGTCGCGCCGGCGGCCGACCACTTCTCCCCCCGAGCCAGCCCCTGCCCAGCCTTCGCGGACGCAGGATCAGGCGCCAGTCCCACCACCTGCTCCACGTCCCACAACCCCACGCCACTCCTCACCACGTCCCTACCCGAAGCATGCCACCCCCCACCGACACCCCCACCCCCTACCGGGTGCTCGCTCGCCGAGTCGTGGATATGGGCTGCCTGGGACAACCGATTCCCACGACTCGCCGAGTGCGGCCGGAACCGTTCTCCACGACTCGGCAACAACCCGACCTGCGGATCAGCCGAAGGGTTGGCGGTTGTGGAGTTCCTCGGGATAGCCGTTGCCGGAGGACGCCGCCTCGTGACTTGCCGGTCCGTGGGTCGGTGGGTGGGTTTGATGCGCGGACGGGCTGGTGGGGTGAGTGGGCCGGGCCGTTTCGTACGCCGGTGCGTGGCTGGGTGGGGCAGTTTCCTGCGCCGGCGCCTGGGTGGATGAGTCGGGTTCGTGGGCAAGTGGAGGTGGGGTGTTGGAGAGGTTGTCGCGGACTGCGGCCAGGAGGCGGTGTTCTACGGCTTCCAGTTCGGTGATGCGGGTGCGGATTTCGTGTTCCTCGGCGCGGGCCTCGGACAGGAGCTGGTCGGCCTCGGCCTGGGCCGTTCCCCGGAGGTGGTCGGCTTCGGCGCGCGCGGTGCCGCGGAGGTGGTCGGCTTCGGTGCGGGCGGTTTCGCGGAGGTGATCGGCGGTGCGTTGGCTGGCGCTGAGGACGCTGAGTTCGTACCGGCGGAGTTCGTCGACCAGTTCGCCTGCGGGACGGTGGGCGTCGAGGATCGCCGCGGCCGGCTGCGGGATCGCGTCCGGGAGGGTGCCCTCGAGGTCGGCGATCTGTTGGTCCACGCGGGTGAACAGGTCCGCGACGTCGGTCCGCATCTGCCGGATCGTGTTCGCGGCGGCCTGAACCCGTTCGCTGGCCTCCCGCTCGCGTTCACGCGCCGTACGCTCCGCCGAGGTAATCACATCAAGCGCAACCACCGCAGCCCGCTCAGCCGGATCGTCCACCGTCTCCCGGTACGCCGGACCACGCAAGCCACCCGCACCGTCAGCAACCCCACCACCCGCGCCATCCCCGCCCACGCCGTCACCCGCGACACCACCAACTGCGCCCGCACCAGTCGCACCGTTGCCCGCTCCGCCGACACCAGTCGCGCCGGCCACGCCTTCGCTCGCGCCATCGCCTGTGCCTTCGGTTGAGGTGCGTATGGCGACGGTTTGGCGGAGGGGGACTTCGCGGATGAACAGGACCGCGAGGAAGCTCACCGCAGCAGCCCCCGCCGCGATCACGAAGATTCGGCCGGTTGCGTCGCCGTACGCGTGCCGCACGATCTCCTGGACCGGCCCCGGCAGCGAGTTCACGTCCAGCAAACTCCCCGACCCGCCCTGCGCCGCAGCCGCGGCTCCAGGACCGAGCTCACGCAGATGCTCGGTAATCAAATCAGTAACCCGCGTAGCCAGGATCGCCCCCAGCACCGACACACCAACCGCACCACCCAGGCTCCGGAAGAACGTGACTGACGCGCTAGCGGCCCCGACCTCGCTGACGTCCACGGTGTTCTGCACCGCGAGCACCAGGTTCTGCATCGTCATGCCCATCCCGATGCCCATGGCAAGCATCCCGAGGCCGACATACCAGTACGGCGACGTGTGGTCGATCGTCCCGAGCAGCCCGAGCCCCGCGGTCAGGAACAACGCGCCGATCACCAGGTACCGCTTCCACTTCCCGAACCGGGTGATCAACTGCCCCGACCCGACCGATCCGAAGAACGACCCGAGCATCATCGGGATAGTCAGCAACCCGGCCTCGGTCGCGCTGTACCCGCGGGCGACCTGGAAGTACTGCCCCAGGAACACCGCGCTCCCGAACATCCCCATCCCGACCGCCACGCTCGCGAGGATCGCCAGCGCCGTCGTACGTTCCCGGACGACGCGCATCGGCACGAGCGGCTCGGTCGCGTGCGTCTCGACCACCACGGCCAGGATCGCGAGTACCGCCGTACCGCCGAGATAGGCACCGGTCTGCCACGACCACCACGGGAAGTGCTCGCCCGCGAACGAGACCCAGATCAGCGGCAGGCTGGCCGCGCCCGCGATCAGCAGCGCGCCGAGGTAGTCCATCTTGACCTTGCGCTTCACCACCGGCAGGTGCAGGAACCGCTGCAGGACGATCAACGACAGTACGGCGAGCGGCACGCACACGTAGAAGCACCAGCGCCACCCGAGCCACGAGGTGTCGACGATGACCCCGCCGACCAGCGGACCGCTGACGGTCGCGAGCGCCATCACGGCACCCATGTAGCCCGAGTACCGACCGCGCGACCGGGGTGGGATCGCGGCCCCGATGATCGCTTGCGCGAGCGCCATCAGCCCGCCCATCGCGATCCCCTGCACGACCCGCGCACCGATCAGGAACGGCACATTCTGCGAGGCGCCGGCCAGCACGGAGCCGGTCACGAACATGATGATCGCGAGCTGCACGAGCAGCTTCTTGCTCATCAGGTCGGACAGCTTGCCCCAGACCGGCGTGGACACGGTCATCGCGAGCAGGCTGGCGGTGACCACCCACGTGTACTGCGTCTGGGTCCCTTCGAGGTCCGCGATGATCGTCGGCAGCGCGTTGCTGACGATCGTCGAGCTCAGGACCGCGGTGAACAGCGCGGCGAGCAGCCCGGCGAGGATCTCCAGGATCTCGCGGTGCGAGAGCTCCGGGTCGCCGGCAGCTGAGCCGGCAGGTGGGCCGGCAGGTGGGCCGGCAGGTGGGCCGGCAGGTGGGCCGGCCGACGGCGGCGCGGGCGGGGCGGGGTCGTCGTCGGCGTACCGCGAGCGGTACCGGGTCGGTGTGGAGCCGGCGGCAGGTGTGGCCGGCGAGGCCTTGGTGGCAGACATCAGCTTCCGTTTCGTACTGCGGGAACGCGACGACCGGAGCAGCGGGGTGTGCTGCTCCGAGGCGGAAGCGGCCGGCGATGCCCTCACCCGACCTGACTATTTGGTTGCAACTACCAACTTTAATCCCGCGCTGTCAGCGACCGTTCACCGGGAGCCATCAAACGCCTGATCGGCGCATTATGAGACGGACCCTCCTCGGAACGCGATTTCCCACGTACGATCCGGTGCTTGTTGAGTAATCAACACCCGGCCTCCGGCGGAGCTGTCAGGGCCCGCCGGAGGTCCTCATGCAAATGCGGCCACCAGTACGTCGACGCACTCGGCGGTCGGCCCCGGTCCGACGACCAACTGCCCCGGTGCGCTCAGCGGCGACGCGAACGGCCCCATCCAGAGCGCACCCTCGGCGGCCTCACACGCCGTGCCGTAGACGACTGTCCAGGCAGGCGATCCGGTCGCCATCTCGACGATCGCGGCCTCGAGATCGTCCGCCGGCCGGCCCATCTTCGGCTCGAAACCAGCGGCCCGACAGGCGGCGGTCAGCTCATCCCGCAACCACTGGTCGGACGGCAGCCGGAGCGGCAGGTCCGCGAGGTCGATCAGTTTGACGCCGTCGTCGCGACGGTACGACGCCGGCACCAGCACAGACAGCGGATCGCGCCAGAGCTCGATCACCCGCAGGTCGGCGGCAACCACCTCACCGCGGACGAACGCGAAGTCCAGCTCGCCGGCCCGCAACGCCGCGAGATATTCGGCAGTAGAGCCCGAAGTGAGTCTGAGGTCGAGATCCGGCGTCTGCGCTCGCAACGCAGCAAGCCCACGCTCCAACCGGTCCCGGAGCCCCGGCGCCGTGCCGATCCGCAGTACGCCGGAACGCCCGGAAGCAAGCTCCGCGGCGACCTCACCGGCCCGATCCGCAGCGGACAGGACTGCGCGCGCCTCGCGCAGCATCCGCTCCCCGTCGCCGGTCAGCCGGACGTGCCGCGAGGACCGGTCGAGGAGCTGCAGACCGAGTTCGCGTTCGAGCCGGGCGACCTGCTGGCTGACGGCCGGTTGCACGATGTTCAGCCGCTCGGCCGCGCGACCGAAGTGCAGTTCCTCGGCCACGGTCACGAAGTACCGCAGTTGCCGCAGCTCCATCGGACACCTCCGGCGATCACGATCCCTTATCGCTGCACAGCGTAACTGCGTCTGGGTCGGCGGCCTCCGGACCCGTTGACTGGTGGACATGAGGATCGGACTGTGGATCGACGAAGAAGGCCAGACCATCGACGAGATCGGCGCCGCCGCGAAGGCCGCCGAAGACGCCGGCATCGACCGGATCTGGTTCAGTCAGCGGCTCGGCTGGGACGCGCTGACGCTGATCGCGGGCGTCGCGCCGTACACCTCGACCATCGAGTACGCCGTCGGCGTCGTGCCCGTGTACCCGCGGCATCCGCTGGCGCTCGCTGCGCAGGCCCTCAGCGTTCAGGTACTGACCGGCAACCGGTTGACGCTCGGGGTCGGCTCGAGCCATCCGCACATGGTCGAGGGCATGCTCGGCCTGTCGATGGACCGCCCGGCGGCGTACGTCCGCGAATACGTCGAGGCGCTCGGCCCACTGCTCGCTGGTGAGCCCACCGACTACGTGGGCGAACGGCTGACCGCCCGCGGGCAGGTCGCCATCGCCGGCGCCGAGACGCCCGAACTCATCCTGGCCGCGCTCGGTCCGCGGATGCTGAAGACGGCCGGCGAACTGACCGCCGGTACAACGACCAGCTGGGCGGGTCCCGAGGTGATCGAGAACTTCATCCGCCCCACGATCGACCGCGCCGCAACCGCAGCCGGACGGCCCGAGCCACAGGTGATCGCGGGCGTCTGCGTCGCGGTCACGGACAACCCGGACACGACGCGGCGCTGGATCCACGACCAGTTCGGAGCAGCCGGCGACATGCCGGCGTACCGCGCCGTCCTGGACCGCGGCGGCAAAGCAGGCCCGGAGGACACCGCAGTCCTCGGCGACGAGGAAACGGTGGCGAAGGAACTCCAGCGATTCGCCGACGCCGGCACGACAGAGTTCCTGATCTGCCCAGTCGGAACAGCCGCAGAGCAAGCCCGCACAATCCAATTCGCCCACAACTACGTCTGACCACCACCCACACGACCACCCACACGACCACCCGCACCACCGCCCGCACCACCGCCCGCCCGCACGCACCACCGCCCGCACCACCGCCCGCCCGCACGCACCACCGCCCGCACCACCGCCCGCCCGCACCACCCGCCCGCCCGCACCACCGCACCCCGCTTGCGCCGCCCGGTCCGTCCCACCGGCCTCGACCGGGGCGACGAGCCCCCGCACACGAGGGGATATCCGGCGGTGTTGTGGCTTCTCCGTTGGTACTAGAGGGGAGAACCCACAACACCAGGGGATATCCGTTCTCCTGTCGGACGGGTGGGTGGGTGTGGTGCCGGCTGGCGGGTTATGTGTCCGATGGCGGGAAACAGCAGGCCAGCGGCGACATAACCCGCTAGTGGTCATCTGCAGGCGGGCTGGCACGAGGCTGACCGGCCGGGGGAGCCCGCTGGGTGGTCGGGTTGGTGGCGGCATGGCAGTGAGCTGTGGACGGAAACCGAGCGGCTGGGTGCTGGTGGCGGTGGGATGGGCACGCTCGACAGGTAGTGCACCGGTGGGACGGTGTACGCGCGGGTGCGTTCGCGCTCAGGTGCACTACCTGTTCACTCGACACATCCTGTCGAGCTGCAGATCGTGCCAAGCTGCCTGTTCATGCCTCAGGTGATGTCGAACATCTCGCCGTAGCGCCGACGTAGCTGTATGGAGCTTCAGGATGTGGTGCAGCGGCGGGTCGACGAGCTGGTGGAGAGGGAGCTCGGGCTGCAGGTCGCGGTGTATCGGCACGGCGAGCTCGTCGTGGACGCGGTGGCCGGCGACGGCGTGACTTCGGAGACGCTGTACTTCGCCGCCTCCACTGGCAAGGGTGCGTCCGCGACGGTCGCCAACGTGCTGGTGGATCGGGGCGTACTCGACTACGACCGGCCGATCGTCGAGGTCTGGCCCGAGTTCGGCGCGCGCGGGAAGGAAAGGGCGACGCTGCGGCACGTGCTGACGCATTCCGTCGGCCTGCCTGCGCTACCGCCCGGCACAACCCGGAAAACGCTCCCCGAACAAGCAGAGCGCCTGGCCGCGGCGAAGCCCTGGTGGGAACCGGGCACGAAGATGACGTACCACGCGGAGACCTTCGGCCTGCTCGTCGGGGAGATCGTCCGGCGCGCGACGGGCCGGACGATCTCCGATGTACTGCGGGACATCGTGACCCCGCTCGGCCTGCAGGAAAACGTATTCTTCGCGCTGCCTGTGGATCAGCGGCATCGGCTCGCCGAACTCGTGGAGCCTGAGGGCGCCGAGGAGACGTTCGCGACGCTGGCCGGAATGTTCGAGCAGGTCGTACCGCGGGCGATGCAGCCGCGGGCCGCCGTACTGAACCGGCCTGAGCAGCTCGCGATCGAGGATCCGTCGAGCGGAATCCTCAATGCTCGTGGAATCGCCAAGCTGTACGCCGGATTGATCGGCGAGGTGGACGGGGTCCGGCTGGTCCGGCCGGAAGCGGTCCCGGTGATCACCGGACCGGCGCTGGTCGCACAGGACGAACTGCTCGGCAACCCGGCGACGATGGCGCTCGGCTACGCGATCGGCCGGCTGGGGTCGACCGCGGCGGAGAGCCCGGCGTCGTTCGGATGGCCGGGCATGGGTGGGAGCGTGGCCTGGGCGGACACGCGGTCAGGGGTCACGTTCGCGCTGACCAGGACGCTGTACGACCCGACCGGGTCAGGGTCGGCGGTCGAGATCGGTAACCTGGTTGCGAAAACTCTTTGCTGAAAAGCCTTACCTGTAAGGGGATTCAGCTTCGGGACTCGCGCACGGAACTCTGGTCGATCCAGACGAGATGGCCGTGGTGACTGACGAGAACCTCGTCGGTCCCGGCCGTCCCGGTCCGGCGACCCAGCTCCTGGCCCGCGATCCAGCGTCCGCCGATGCGGATCTGGACGGCGATCGGCCGCGCCGTCGAAGAGGCTACGGACATGGGCACCTGCTTAGGGACAGGGGCGGATGATGGAGGAAGTTTGTGGGGCCGGTTTCCCAACCAGTCGCAAGCGTACAACCGCGACATGACAGACCGTTAGCGGTAACTAAAATTCGTCAGGGAGCCCGATGTCCAAGCCGATCTTCGTCGTTCAACTACACGATGCGCGGCGGCTGCATTACGACGTGCGGCTCGAGGTGGACGGGGTGTTGAAGTCGTGGGCGGTTCCGCGCGGGCCGTCGCTGGATCCGATCGTGAAGCGGCTCGCGGTGTTCACGTCGGACCACGATCTCGAGTACGCGTCGTACGAAGGTGTGCACCGCGATGCGCAGTACGGCAGTGGCGCGGTGATCGTGTGGGACGCCGGCGTCTACACGAACCTCACCCGCGACGACCGGCGGCAGCTGGTCGACCCGGCCGAGGCGATCGAGCGCGGGCACTTGAAGGTGCAACTGCACGGCGTGAAGCTGAACGGGGCCTGGGCCTTCACCCGCACCGGCGGCGACTGGCTGCTGGTCAAGGTGAAGGACGCGGACGCCGATCCGAGTCTGGACCTGACCGTCGCGGAGCCCCGCTCGGTCCTGAGCGGCCTCACCATCGAGGAGATGGCCGCGTCCTGATCACCAGCCGTCGATGTGCAGCACGTCGTCGAGCGGCTGCCGGGGCGCCGGCTTGAAGTTCGTGCCGATCGAGTACGCCGTCGGGATCAGTACCGTCTGCCGGATGTCCTCGGGCAGGCCGAGCAGCTCGGACACCTCCTGCTCGTAGGTCAGGTGGAGCGTCGTCCACGCCGTACCGAGGCCGCGCGCACGCGCCGCGAGCATGTAGCTCCACGCCGACGGCAGGATCGAGCCCCACAGCCCGGACTGGTTCCCAGCCGGCAGGTTTCGCGCCTGCAGACAGGGGATGACCAGCACCGGCACCTCCCCCATCCGCTCACCCAGGTAGGCGACGCTGTCACCGACTCGGCGCTGCACCGGACCACGCTCGGGGTCGTCGGCGTGGAGCTTTCCGGCCGCACCCGGGCCGGCCAGGTACGACTCGACAGCGCGCCGGTAGTACTCACCCACCGCAGCGCGCTTCGAAGCGTCTGTGATCACCAGCCAGTGCCACGTCTGCCGGTTGCTCCCCGACGGGCCCTGCAACGCGATCTCGATGCACTCCCGGATCAGCTCCATCGGCACCCGCCGCTCGAGGTCGAGCCGCTTGCGGACGGTACGAGTCGTTGTCAGCAACTCGTCGGGGTTCAGGTCGAGTGTGTAGGTCACACGGAGCAGTGTGTCAGCAGACGTAGGTGCTGTTCGGGTGGACCTTCTCGCAGTACCGGACGTGCAGGTGGTTGTCGTGGGCCGGCCAGTTCTGCGTCAGGCCCTCGCTGATCAGGGTCGGGTCGTTGAACCAGATGTACTTCACGTGCCCCGGTGCTGCGGCACGAACAGCCTGGATGAGCTGACGAGTAGCAGCCCGGTCGTACGTCGAGGACTCCCAAGTGATCCGGCCCGCGGTGCACTGGGCGTTGTCGGTACGGATCGGCCAGATGTCGATGTCCATCCCGTTATCGTGGCTGGCGTGGCCCGGGGTGTCACCACCGTGCTCGAACCCCGCGTCGCCGTACGGGACCTTGCCCTGACCAGTGCTCGCAAAGGAGCGTGCTGCGGCTTCCAGCTGCGCTATGGGTGCAGCAGCAGCCCAGTTGGCCGCCGTACCGTTGCCGTCCGGGTCCTGGTCGCACAGGTTCGCGCTGAAGTCCGGGTAGTCGTAGTGCCAGGCCAGGTTGCGCCAGGTGATCGGACCGACGACGCCGTCCGCGCCGATCCCCGCGTGCGACTGGAAGGACACGACCGCGTCGCGTACCGCCGTACTGAAGACACCGTCGACCGGGAGGCTCAGGCGGCGCTTGGCGTTCAGCTCGACCTGCAGCGCCTTCACAGCGGCGTTGCTGTCACCGGAACGGACGGTCGGCGCCAACGCGCCCCAGGTCTGCGGTCCGACAATCCCGTCGACGCCCAGACCCTTGGCGGCCTGAAACGCCTTCGCAGCGGTCACGGTGGTTGCGCCGAACATCCCGTCCGCTTCGACGGACTGTCCGGCGTCCTCCGGGGCGGGTGAGGTAACTAACTAACGCACATACGCCACCATCGGGCATTCGCTACCACGGGACAAGAGGATGTGAGATAGTTCTGAAGCAGACTATCTGTTAGTGGAAGGATTTGGCGATGGCTCTGAACCTGTCGGCCGACGACGTGCTGTCCACGACGCGCGCCGTCCGGAAGCGGCTCGACTTCGATCGGCCGGTCCCGCGCACCCTGATCGAGGAGTGCGTCGACCTCGCCACCCAGGCGCCGACCGGGCGGAACCGGCAGCGCTGGCACTTCCTCGTCGTCACCGAGGACGCGCAGCGCCGGGCCGTCGCGAGCATTTTCCGGCGGGCCCTCGCGCAGGCGCCGGGGCAGCCGTTGACCACGGACGACGTACGGCGGATGAACCATCACGCTCGTTCTACCGAGCGGGTGTTCGACAGCCTGCGCTACCTGGCCGACAACATCCATCGGGTGCCCGCGTTCGTGATCCCGGCCGTCGAGGGACGGACCGACCGGGCCTCCACGACCGAGCAGTCCGGAACCTGGGGCTCGATCCTGCCGGCCGTCTGGAGCTTCATGCTCGCGGCCCGCGAACGTGGCCTCGGCACGGTCTGGACCACCGCGCAGGGTCCGCTCGAACGTGAGCTCGCGGGAGTCCTCCGCGTTCCCTACGACCAGGTCATGCTGGCGGCGTTCATTCCGCTGGCGTTCACGATCGGGACCGACTTCCGGCCGGCCAAGCGGGTCCCGCGCGAGCAGGTGCTGCACTGGGACCGGTGGTAGGTCACTCGAACGGGGTTGGGTCTCCGGAGCCGACGCGGACGACCTCGGGGACGTCCTCGGAGAAGTCGATGACGGTGGTCGGGTCGGTGCCGGCCTCGCCCTCGATAACCGCGTCGATCTGGTTGTCGAGCTCTTCCTTGATCTCCCAGCCCTGCGTCATCGGCTCCTCTTGGCCGGGCAGCAGCAGCGTGCTGGAGACCAGCGGCTCGCCCAGCTCGGCGACCAGCGCCTGAGTGACCACGTGGTCCGGAATGCGCACACCGACGGTCTTCTTCTTCGGGTGCAGGAGCCGCCGCGGCACCTCCTTGGTGGCCGGCAGGATGAACGTGTAGCTGCCCGGCGTGGCCGCCTTGATCGAGCGGAAGACCGCGTTGCTGATGTGCACGAACTGACCCAGCTGCGCGAAGTTCTCGCACACCAACGTGAAGTGGTGCCGGTCGTCCAGGTGCCGGATCGTGCGGATCCGGTCGATTCCGTCCCGGTTGCCCAGCTGGCAGCCGAGCGCGTAGCACGAGTCGGTCGGGTACGCGATCAGCCCGTCCTCACGCAGCAGGTCCACCACCTGCCCGATCGACCGCCGCTGAGGGTTCTCGGGATGGATGTCGAAATACCTGGCCATGACGGCCGAGCCTACTTGGCCAGGCCGATGGGCAGCGCGGTCACCACCAAGTTGTCCTCGTAGCCGCCGCGTGAGGCGTCGTACGCGCCCGTGCAGGTGATCAGCACGAGCCGGTGGTCGGTGGTCTGGTCGAACGCGCCGCTCTTCGTCGCAAGCGCGTCCTTCCGGACCGACACGACCGAGACGACCCGGTACGACGCCGTATGCCCGGACCCGTTCAGTACGACGACCTCACCGCGCCGTACGCCGAGCAACCGGGCGAAGAACCCGAGCCCCTCGGTCTTCGTGTCGACGTGCCCGGCCAGCACCACCGAACCGAACGGATCGCCGGCCTCGGCGCCACCGTCCCACCAGCCGACCCGCTGCGCCTTGGCCGGCACCTGGAGCTGACCCGAGACGGTAGTTGCCGGAAGCACCGATGCGCTCGCTCTGCCGGGCAGCACGACCTGTTCCGGAACGAAACGGACGCGTTGGCTCGGCGCCGGCGTACCGACCCGTCCCGGAGGTGCGGACACCGGCGCGGTCGGCTCGACCGCTGACGGCGTACCGCTGAACTTGAAACTGACCGTGGCCGTGGGAGTAGGCGCCGCGCCGTCCGCCTCGGCCGAGCAGCCGGCCAAGGCGAGACAGCACAGTGCCGTACCTATAAGTCGCCGGTTCAGCGACGGACCACCTTCCGGCCGGTGACGACCGCGACCCCCAGCGCGGCGAGGAATACCACGATCCAGAGACCGGACTGGCCGGCGGGGCTCTGCGCCTGGTCGAGCCCCGCCGCCTGTCCGCCGGTTCCGGTGTTCACCACACCCGGCTTGGCCGACCCGGTGGCCGGAACCTTGATCGTGCCGAGCGCGACGGTCATCGTGCTCTGACTCGGCGCGCCGATCGCGAACACCCGGGTCAGGTATCCGGCCTGCACCGGCAGATCCAGCGGACCGAGCACGACCGGCGTCGTCGCACCGGTCGGCACGATCTCGACCTTGTAGGTGGCCGCCGGAACAACCACGTCCAGGGATTCACCGTTCGCGACGTTCTGGAAAAGCACCTTTCCGTTCACCCGGATGTCGGCCGGACCGACCGCCGCGTCGTGCGCGACCCGCAATGCGCCTTTGTCCTTCGCCACCGAGGTGAGTTTGTTGGCGTACGTCGTGATCAGCGGGCCTCCGGTCGGCGACACCGGCTGATGAATGACGACGTCAAGACTCGTACCGGAACCCGCCGTCACCGCGCGCTGGATCACCACCTTGCCGTCCTGCCGGGCAGTGATCATGCGCTTGCCGGCCGCTACCCCGAACGGCCCGACCACCTTCCCACCGGCTACTCCGCTGGCGACCTGATGGCCGTCGACGCTGATGTCCAGCGTGCGTCCGGGCAGGCCCTGGACGAAGTACAGGTTGGCGCCCGCGGCCGCCTCGGCGGGCACCGTGAGTAGTGCCGGAGCAGCCGCGATCAGCACTGCGAGTAACAGCGGAAGGACCCGTCGAATTACCGGACCATGAATTCTCGAAACATTCTTGTCTACCGCCCGGGATTGCCCGGACACGCTCCGTCTCCGCATTTTGTCTCCCCCTCGGAGTTCACGGAAAATCGTGAAACAAACGCCCGACCCCTCGAATTCGGGCGTATCGTATGCGGAAGTTCTACCTGGTCGCCAGGGGTTGCGAATCTTCTTTGCGGCCAGGTCCGTTTTTTGGGGGAGCGGTGAGTCGTGTCAGGACGTGGGCGTCCCGGGTTCCTCCCGGCCAGAACATCGGGGGTGGAGGAGTCGCGGCGTACCACGACCCGATATCTGGCGGCGGTCGCGCTGGCGCTGGGGTACAGCGCGACCGTCGCCTGCTCGGACGGGTCTGTTGCTCCCGCTGCGCCGAGCCCGGGCATCAGCGCGTCCCTTCCGTCCGCGCGGACCCCCACCCCGCAGGCGACGATCACACCGAGCACCGAGGGACCCAAGCCGGGGATCAGGCTCACTGCGGTACCGCGCGCGGACGGCTCGTTCGACATCATCGAGAACGTGCGATTGCCCACTGCCACGGACATCCTGCCGTTGCAACTGCCGGCGCCCGGTGAGCACCTGCCCGGAATCATGGCGCGGACGACGCCACACGTGACGAATCTGAAGGTGCTCGCCGACGACCAATCCGTGCCGCTCGAAACCACCACGATGACCGCCGCCGACAACGTTCCGTTGACCATCCGGGCCACCAGGATCCAGCTGACGTACCGGCTGTCCGGCTCGACGGTGCGCGCCACGCCATTGCCATCACCCTCGACCCGGGCCGCCGCCGTCATCCGTCCGTTGACCGCGAGCGCCGAGAGCGCCCTGCCGACCGACATCACAGTCACCAGCGGACTACTGAACGCGGTCTGCCCGTTGCTGGACGAGCCCCGGTGCGCTGTCGGCGATCCGCCCAACCTCACGGTCCGGCCCGCCATCCCGGCAGGCAAAGCCCTCGTCGTACTGCAGCTGAATCTGCCACGCTGACCCCATGAGTGATGAGCGGATCGCGCTGGGTACGGCGCGCGGCCGGTGGGTGCTGGCTGCGACCGCGCTGGGATCGGGTATGGCGTTCCTGGACGGAACCGTCGTCAACGTCGCACTGCCGGCGATGGGCGAGGACCTGAACGCCGACATGGCCGGTCTGCAGTGGATCGTGAACGGCTACATGCTGATGCTGGCGTCGCTGGTGCTGCTCAGCGGTTCGCTCGGCGACCGGCTCGGACGACGGCGGACGTTCGTCGCCGGAGTGATCTGGTTCGCCGCGGCCTCCGTCATCTGCGCGATCGCACCGAACCTCGAGGTGATGATCGCGGGTCGCGTCCTGCAGGGCATCGGCGGTGCACTGCTGACCCCGGGCAGCCTGGCCATCCTGCAGACGACGTTCCAGCACTCCGATCGCGGCAAGGCGGTCGGCACCTGGTCCGGTCTCACCTCGGTCGCCGCGGCCGTCGGCCCGTTCGTCGGCGGCAGCCTGGTCGACAGCGGATCGTGGCAGCTGATCTTCCTGCTCAACGTGCCGCTCGCTGTGGCGACCGTTCTGGTCACGCTCCGGCACGTGCCGGAGACCCGCGACGAGGAGGCCGCCGGCAAGCTCGACATCAACGGCGCGGTCCTCGCGACCGTCGGACTCGCCGGCATCACGTACGGCCTGATCAGCGCCGGCGACCACGGTTTCGGCGACGCGATCGTGCTGACCAGCCTGGTGATCGGGGTCGTCGCCTTCGCCGGGTTCATCGAGGTCGAACGGCGCAGCTCGCACCCGATGCTGCCGATGAGCATCTTCGCCAACCGCCGCTTCACCGGCGCGAACCTGGTGACCGTTGTCGTGTACGGCGCCCTCGGTACGGCGACGTTCCTGGTCGTGGTCTACCTACAGACCGCGCTGCACTACTCAGCGCTCTGGGCCGGCGCCGCACTGCTCCCGATGACCGTACTGATGCTCGGCCTGTCCGGGTACGCCGGTGGCCTCGCGGACCGGATCGGCCCGCGCATCCCGATGACCGTCGGGCCGCTCCTGATGGCCGGCGGGTTCCTGTTGATGCTGCGGATCAACACCGGCACCAGCTACTACACCGCCGTACTGCCCGCCGTCGTTCTGCTCGGGCTCGGTCTGGTTGCGACCGTGGCGCCGCTGACCGCGACGGTGCTGTCGTCTGTCGAGGACCACCACGCGGGCATCGCGTCCGGGGTGAACAACGCGGTCGCCCGGTCGGCGCAGCTGATGGCGGTCGCGGCGATCCCGATGGCGGCCGGCATCACCGGCGACGCGTACCGCGATCCCGTTGCCTTCCACAACGGGTTCGGGAAGGCGTTGTGGATCTCCGCGGTCCTCGCGGCAGCCGGCGCCGTGATCGCGTGGGTCACCCTCGGCGATCGCGGCGTACCGCACAGGCGCCACGTCGTGCACCACCACCCGCACTGCGCGCTCGAGGCCCCGCCGTACGCCGACAGCCGCACACCGAGCTGATTTGTCGACTTATCTTTTGAGGTAGTGGGCGCGGCTGCGCGGGTCCAGGCGTTCGATGGCGTAGCGGAGCATGGTGCGCGGCATCCGGGTCGCGTACCGGTCCAGGAAGGCGCGCAGTTCGTCCTCGGAAACCCGTTTTCCGGCTTCCCGCAACATCCAGCCGGAGGCCTTGTGGACAAGGTCCTCCGGGTCGTCGAGGACCTCGGCGGCCAGCTTGTACGTGTCCGCGGTCTGCCCCTGGCCGATCAGGTACTGCATGGCGACCAGCGCGATCCGTCGTACCCAGAGCTCGTTGGAGCGGATCAGCGTGTAGAGGGGATCGCGCGGCTTGTCGAGCAGGTACCCGCCGACGATCTGGGGAGCGCTGCAGTCCACCAGATCCCAGTTGTTGATGTACGCCGTACTGCGCGTGTACAGCTCGTAGATCGCAGTGAGCTCGTGCGCGTTCGCCGTACGCGGCTTGAGGCTGCGGGACGCGCGTTCGGCCAGCAGGCAGAGGATTGCCAGCCGATGCTCGTGCACCGGGCTGGTCAGGGCCTGCTCCAGTTCCGGCAGCGGGAGCCCGGCGCGCAGGTACGGCTTGAGGATGCCGCGGATCGTCGAGAGCTTCACGCCGATCATCCGGTCGCCGTGACCGTATCCGCCGGGCTGCAGCTGGAAGTAGCGCGCGAGCACCTCCGCGACCGCAGGATCCGCGGCCGCGTCAATTTCGCCGATCAGCTCCTCCGTGCTCACAGCAGCATCCCGCCCATGCCGCCCTGTCTACCACCATGCTGGTTCCTTCGTTTGCTTGACTTTTGGCAGCGCTTACAGCCCGGAGGTCACGCTCCGGGGTCATCCGCGGCAGACCCGTTGTTATGCCTGCGCGTTCAGGCATACGGTGATGGCAGGGCAGTTCCACTCCGCCAGGACCTACGCGTTCGTGGCGCTACCCGGGGAGAGATCGGCGTGACCAGCCACCCAGAACCGCGTGACGGCGAGATGATCAGGACCACCTTCGACGCGGTCACCGAGGAGCTGGAACCCGGCGTACTACTCGTCCGGATGTCCGGCGAGATCGACATCGCAAGCACCGACTTCGCCACCGAGGCGATCCGCGCCGCGGTAGCGCCACCGGCACGACTGGTGCTGATCGATGTGTCCGCCGTCACGTTCTGCAGCTCCGCCGGCCTCGGCAACCTCGTCGAGGCCCGCAACCTGGCCGGGCAGCACAACATCACGCTCGCGCTGGTCGGCGTCGGCCGCCCGGTCGACCGCCCGCTCAGCGTCACCGGTCTCGGCGGTCAGTTCCGCATCTTCAGCACGGTCGCGGAGGCACTCGCCCAGCTCTGAGATCGCCTTGGTCGGCGGATACGGTAGCTTTCGGTGTCTCCGACGAAGGAAAGTCATGGGTGAGCTAGCCAAGATCGTGGTCGTCGTACCGACCTACAACGAGCGGGACAACCTGCCCGTGCTGGCCGGGCTGCTGTCCGACCTGAACCTGCCCGGCCTGGAGCTTCTCGTCGTCGACGACAACTCCCCCGACGGCACGGGCGACGTCGCCGACGAACTGGCGAAGGAGTCGCCGGAGAAGGTCGGCGTACTGCACCGGACCGCGAAGGACGGCCTCGGCCGCGCGTACGTCGCCGGAATCAGCCGCGCGCTCGACGAAGGCGCCGACATCGTCATCCAGATGGACGCCGACCTGTCGCACCCGGCCTCGGTCGTCCCGACCATGGTCGAGACGCTGCGGACCACGGACGCCGGCGTCGTGATCGGCTCCCGGTACGTGCCGGGCGGCTCGGCCGCGGCCGAATGGGGCTGGCACCGGCGGGCGCTGTCCGCGTTCGCGAACTTCTACGTGAACGCGATCCTGCGGCTGCACGTGAAGGACGCCACCGCCGGGTTCAAGGCATGGAAGGCCGACACCCTGCGCTGGATCGACGTAGCGTCGATCGAGAGCAACGGGTACTCCTTCCAGGTCGAGATGAACTACCGCACGGTCAAGCGCGGCCTGAAGATCGCCGAGGTCCCGATCCACTTCGAGGAACGCACCGAAGGCGTCTCCAAGATGTCGCTCAAGGTGCAACTCGAGTCAGCCATGATGCCCTGGAAACTCCTCTTCGGCCGCTCCTAGATCGACCGCGCCGCGGTGGCGATCATCTGCCGGACCTCGGGACGCACCGCGCCGAGGTCCTGCACGTACGCCGCCCAGCAGACACTGATGCTGACGTCATTGGTCTCCGGTGCACCCCGGAGCCGCACACACTCGCCGGCCAGCGAGTACGTCACGTCGTCCTGACGACGGCGGCCGGTTGCCGGGCCGGGAGTGGTTGGTCCGGGGGTTGCCGCTTCGGGAGGTGCTGCTCGGACTGGATCGGGGATCAGCTGGCCACCGAGCATGAAGACGCCGAGCACCAGGACGGCGAGACCGGCGGTCAGGAGAGCGACCGCACGACCGCCCGCCGGTTCCTGCCGCGACATCAGATCGAACGAGCGACGGACGCGAGCATCCGGGCGCCGTCCTTGAAGACCGACTTCTGCGCGTCCTTCCGGGCCGCGACGCACAGCGTCACCGTCACGTTGTGGATCGACTCGACGCCGGTCATCGTCGTACACCTGGCGACGAGTGAAAACACAGCACCGTCCGGCGCGGTGTACCGGCCCGAGTACGTCATCTCGGCCTGGGCGCCGATGTTCGAGTTCGCCGGGCTGACGGTCCTTACGGGGCCAAGCTTGGCGGCCTTCAGGTGGTCGGCCTTGATCAGCGCTCGCGCAACAGTCGCGACGGCGGTCCGCGGAGCGATCCCGGCCGGGCTCACCACGACCATGGCAGCGCCCGCTTTGGTCGTGGCGCCGAGCGTTACTGAGTACGTCGTCGCGCGGCTCTTCTTCCAGCCCGCAGCCGGCTCGACGTACACGTCGTCGTACACCTGGATGCCCTTGTCGACGTCCTTCAGGGTCCGGCGCCGTTCGGCGGGCGTGGGCTTGGGCGTGTACGACGGGGCCGGCGTGGTGGACGGGGTCGCCGACGGGTCCTCGGTGGACGGGCTGGCGGTCGGCGTCGCCACCCCGTCGGTGAAGGTGGCCGTGGGGATCGGGGCTCCAGCGTCGGCGGTGTCGTCACCGCGGGTCGTCAGGAGGACCACTGCGCCTGCAACGAGCGCCACGACCACACCGACGGCCCCAACCAGCAACCAGGGCCCTTTCGAGCGCCCGCCAGTCGGCTGATGGCTGCCTGGGCCCGGGCCGTACGGCGGCGGCTGGTGGCCATGCGGTGATTGGCCGGCGTACTGCAGCGGCTGGGTGCCGTACTGCGGTGACTGGCCGCCGTACTGCGGTGACTGGTTGCCGTACTGCGGTGACTGGCCGGGGTACTGCGGTGACTGGCCGGGGTACTGCGGTGACTGGCCGGGCTGCGGCGGCTCGTTGCCGTACTGGGACGGCGGGCCGGCGTGCTGCGGTGGCTGACCGGACTGCGGTGGTTGACCCTGGTGCGGTGGCTGGCCGTGGTGCGGTGGCTGGCCGTACTGCGGCAGCGGGCGGGTGTGCTCCGGCTGGGCGCCGTACGGCTGTGGCGGCGTGCCAGGCGGTGGCGGCGGGGCGCCGTACGGGCCGGTCGGGCGGCGGTCGGGGTTCCAGGCAGGCGGTTGCTGATCGCTCACGGCGAAGGCCTCACTAGATCGTTCAAAAGACTGGGCGATCCGGTCCCCGAAACCGGCCGCCCGAGGCTACCCCACCAAGCCGCGATCGGCCTACGGTCAGCCGTATCCGAGTTCGTGCAGCCGGGCGTCGTCGATGCCGAAGTGGTGCGCGATCTCGTGCACCACCGTGATGTTCACCTCATCGACGACGTCGTCGACGGTCTCGCAGATCGCGAGCGTGGGGCCGCGATAGATCGTGATTCGGTCCGGCAGTACGCCGCCGTAGTCGTGCCCGCGCTCGGTCAACGGAATGCCCTCGTAGATCCCCAGCAGGTCCGGATCGCTCGCCGGCGGCTCGTCCTCGACGAACACCGCCACGTTGTCGATCAGCGCCGCCAACTCCTCCGGTACCTCGTCCAGAGCCTGCGCCACCAGCCCCTCGAAGTCGCCCCGACTCATCTCGATCACCCGGCCAGTATCTCGTTTTGGAAGCTGGCGCGGTCTCCTCTATGCTTACGGCTGTCCCTGGAGCTTCGGCTCCCGCGGGTCCGAGTCCCCATCGTCTAGTGGCCTAGGACGCTGCCCTTTCAAGGCGGTAACGCGGGTTCGAATCCCGTTGGGGATACGGCCGAAAGGCCGGTGCAAGAAGTACCTCGAAGATGCTGTAGGATCGTCGAGTCATTTGGCCCAGTGGCGCAGTTGGTTAGCGTGCCGCCCTGTCACGGCGGAGGTCGCGGGTTCGAGTCCCGTCTGGGTCGCAGGAGAAGGCGGCGGTGTCCACAACACCGCCGCCGAACTTTCTCCCCGGTCAGGTAGCTCAGCTGGTAGAGCGTCCGCCTGAAAAGCGGAAGGTCGGCGGTTCGAGACCGCCCCTGACCACACTTCTCACCTGCGGTTTCTCAATCTGAGAACCGCCGATCCTCCCGCTAGTACCGCAACAGGTACCGCAACGCCTATCCGGCAACCATCTCCTCAAGCTGTTCCAGCGCCTTCCGCTGGTCCTCCAGCGACGCATGGGCGTACACCGCCATGGTCACCTGAACGTCCGCGTGACCGACGATCGCTTGCACGATGTGCGGGGAACCTTCAGCCGTAGGAGCAAGGTCACACACGAGTGGCGGAGATCGTGGAAGCGCATCTCGTCCAGCCCGGCCGCCTTGCGGATCGGGTACCAAGTCCGCCGGAGGTTGTCCGGCTCGATCGCCGTACCGATCTCCGTTGTGAACACGTACCCGGAATCGACCCACTTCGCGCCGGCCAAAAGCCGTTCCATGGCCTGCTGCCTCTTGTGGCTCTCCAACGCCTCAAGGCACACCTTGATCAGCGGCACGGTCCGACGCGACTTCTTCGTCTTCGGCGTCACCGCTCGCAGCGCACCATCTACGCGTTGCAGGTTCCGCCTGATTTCGAGCGTCTTCTCGACGGAGTCGATATCCGTCCACGCCAGTCCAAGCAGCTCCCCGCGTCGCAACCCCATGTAGAGCGCTAGCACATACAGCGCATAGAGCCGCGTCGGCTTCGCCTCCCTGAGCAGAAGTCGCGCCTGCTCCTCAGTTCTTGAGAAGGCAGCCACGAGAGATCTGCAGGGGTCAGAGCAAGAACGCAAATCGATATTTGTGCTGCGGCGGAAGCCGCGAAAGAATGAGAGGCGAAGTATCACCGATGAGTGAATCCCCGATCCATCTCGTTCGAGAGTTCCACGAGGCGTTCGACCTGGACCATCCCGAGGAACCGACTCTGCTGCCACACGACAAGGCAGAAGCTCGGCAACGAATTCTCGCCGAAGAGGTCGACGAGGTTGAAGAAGCCGCACGGGCGCGTGATCTCGTTTGGATCGCACATGAGCTGGCCGACGTCGTCTACGCGGCCTACGGCACAGCCATCAGCTACGGCATCGACCTAGACGCCGTCCTCATCGAGATCCACAAGGCCAACATGACCAAGCTCGACGCCAACGGCCTGCCAATTGAGAGGAACGGAAAGGTACAGAAGAGCGATAGGTACCGCCCACCCAATGTCGCAGAGGTGATCGCCCAGCAGAGCCGGACGGCGTAGACATTCTCGGTAAAATGCCGCGACGGGGAGCGCCTGGGCCAGCAGCACGGGTTGAGGAGCGTAGCCTCCCCTGCCCGGAGCAGCTTCCGGAACTCTGAGCAACAGCGTCATCGGCTCAGCCATCGCGTCGTGGCCGACGCTGACAACCTCTGCACCTGATGCGTTCAGCGTCTCATTTAAGAGATCCATCCACAACATGCCATCCTTACCGGGATTGTTCTCTTTGTAGTCGCCAATGAAGTCCTTGGTCCGCACGAAGTGGTAGCGCGTCTATTCCAATCCGCCTTCGATCACTCGAACTCCCGCGGATGCGGCCCAGGCAAGCACAAGAGCTTGCATCTGACTCTTCCAGTAAATCCTACGAATTTCACCCTCGACTGTGACTTGTCCTAGTTCGGCAATGCCAAAGTTCTGCGCAAGCTCATCGACCAGCCGGGCAGTCGCGGAGACAAGGGCTGGACCTGAGTCGGCCAACTCGTCGATACTTGCAACAGTTTCCACAGGAGCTGGCACCTCGATGCCCTTTGATGGGCTTCTAGACTCACTGAATGGGCCATGTCCACGCTGATAGCCAATCTCGACGTATCGCGGACCCGGATACTTCGGCGTCAGCCGCACACGGATGACAGCGTCACCACCGGCCGCAGCTCGGTCTCTAGCGTGTGCCGCAAGGCGTCGCGCTCCGGTCAGGACTGCCGCGACGATGGATTCATCGTCGATGACCTGCACCTCGGGATCATGCCCCTGCAACCGGCCGACATCGGGGGCCTCTAGATCGCGAACCCAGAGCGAATACGCCCCCGACCCATCCGAGTGATACTCCGCCGAAACCCAAGTCGCGTGACTTGCGCCGGACGTCGATCCATCAGCCATGAGACGTCGGCGCCCGACGAGGGCTCTATCGAACCTGGATCCCTGCAGACCCACCATATCGTCCGCCGGGGTGTTGACTATTTCCGCTCCGAATGCCTTCTGAATTGAATGTGTAATATCCATGTGTCCATACAGTTCGGGAACGAGCGTTACCGTTAACCATGGATGTGCGCTCGTGCTCAACCGTTGCACGGCTTCCGCTTCCACCTGATCAACCCGACGATTCTGTTGCTCGGCCCCGGCAAACCGATCCCGATATGCAGCCGCAATCTCAGACTCGGATAGGTAGCGCGTCGTTGACCCATTTCGCTTTGGGAACCTATATCCGTCACCGACGATCACACCGTGGGGGGCCCGAGTGCTCCGTGGGACTGCGATCACGTAATACCCGTGATCGGGGTCGGCTGAATCCGCTACCCGGATAATGTCAAAGGTAGGAACTGGCGCGGCCAGGCTGCCGATGATCTGCCTCATTCGCTCCTCTTCGGCGCCGCTAAGCGCTACGCCCGCAGCGTCGACGGCTACAGCCTGCTTGTTCTCCTCGACACCGAGGATGACGACGCCACCTGCTGTGTTTGCGAGTGCCGCCACGTCCCCAGCGAGCGACCTGCGGTCCTTGTCAGCCTTGCCGTACAACTCCCGCTTGAAGTCGAGGTCGAACTCCTCGGACACGCTGTTTGTCACCAGGGATTGGATGTGATCTGACGTCAGGTCATCCAGAACCACGCCGAACAAGGTCTCAAGTCTCCGAGAACGCAAGGCCACCATGGGGGACAGTCTGAACGATCATCGCCCGGCCGTGGAGATGTCGGCGCGTGAATGACTAGGTCCCCAGCTCACCGCGAACGTCCGCGCCGAGGTTGTACACCCGATGGCTGCGGAAGATCTGCTCTGACGCTTTGCGTGAGCCTGCGGCACGATCGACGAGTGTCGCGCCGAGCAGGAGACGCGCACTCTCGGCAAGTAGATGTGTTCGCCAGGGATCGAGTTGCGCCCCCGGCTGGTGCTTGAGTTCGTTGTATGTAGTCCACACCGCGTCCGCCCACACCCGGGTATCACCCACCCAGTTCGCAAACGCGGACGAGACCCGACGTGCGATAGCGAGTGGCCACAGGCGTTCACGCGCCCATGCGACGCGTTGGCGACGATGAAACGCGACCCAGTACTCAATTCCTGCGCACGCGTCGAGCAGTCGCGTCTCCGCTGCACCGGAGCCTACTCTGAAGCGGGCGACGACCGGACCGACTGCCCGCCAGTGTTCTTCGCTCAGCCGGACCCACCGCGACAGCGCTGGCAGCCCTCCGAGTCCGGTCAGGGAGAAGAGAGGAAACTCTGTCTGAGACTTAGGCTCCTTCACAAAATCGGGGACCCGCATCAGGCGCCGATCCCACAGATCCCCTGGATCGTCGCTGCTTGCATGAGGCACAGCGCGCCCGCCACGTGCGGCTACAAAGCCCCCGAACGCGAACGAAGCTAGCTCCTGAATGTGAGCTATTGGCCCAAGAATGGACCGCACGTCCCGAGGCCGTCGCGTCCACACACCGAGTTTCAGCGGCGTGTGCAACACCCTCCGATCTTCCGGCCCGTCTACACGCCAAGTCGCAGACAATTGGAGAACACGCGATTTGCTGGTCTCCGCGTCCACCGCCTGCGCCGAACTTAGAGTGGCGGACCAGGACTGTAGCCTGCCCGCATCGTCGACTGTTCGGTTCGTCGTAGATCCAGAGATCCCCGCCCAGCTGCCCAGCCCGTAGAAGAACACTTCCGCTCTCCTCAGTCGAGGCGAGACGATGCTGGCGGGATCAATCCCCATGACCATGGTTCCGGCTCGGTATCGATAGACCGATGCCCGCACGCCACCTAGGCTCGTCGTTGCCCCACGGCCGGGAAGATCGAGCAGCAGAACACCGCCATGCTCGGTGATTCCGACCAAACTCGACGCGGTCGGCGGATGCTCTCCAAGCCTCCGAGTTGCCCGTTCATCAAGCGTTACGACGTGCGCCTCGCCGTCTTCTCGGAGTTGGAGGTGGCCCTTCTCCCAATCATCGGCCCCGGGCGGAGGCGTCAGCGGCGCAAAGTATCCGACGGTGCCTTCGCGAAACTTCTCCAACGCCTGGTCCACGAATCCCCCAACCCTGATCGTTATGCCCGAGGCCGTCCCAGGCGGCGCGATCGATCACGCCGACGACGCTACCTCCGATGCGTGCTCCCTGACTGCCGCTGCCGACAGCGTCGCGCTAGTTCCTGACTGATCCCGACACCCGCAGCTAGCCTTCGATTACCGCAACCGGTACCGCAACGGCCAGCACCAGCCACCACCACGATCGACTTGGCAGACCAGGGCCCCGACGGTTCAGCTTGGCGATCCGGGGCCCGCTGTCGAACTGAAAAGCGGAAGGTCGGCGGTTCGAGACCGCCCCTGAACACCTTTCTTAAGCGTGGAACGGGCCGCTCTGGCCGCACCGGCAGTCCCCGTGAATCCCCCTCAGCGACCATCCGTAGTTGCACGGATGTTGCACGCCGGCGGAACCGGCTCTGGCCCATCTCAGTGACGGTCAAGTGGTGACGCTTGCGCGCCGGACTCTTCTCGGCTAGCTCGCGCGCGGACGACCCGCATCAGCTCGATCCGGCATCATCGCTGCCTGGAAAGCTCGATCAGCTGAGTGTCTGCCGACGGTCTGGATTCACAGCAACTTGTTCCACATGCCATCGCCGCACGCCCGAGGACGATGTCGGCTCAATAGCGGACATTCTTGGCCTCGCCGTCCCGGGGACTCGTTGCTCGTTCCACGATGAATGCAGGTATAGGGCGGCGCACTCAAGAATGGTTCTGGCGATAAGGAACCGCGCGTTTCGGTTGCTCTCCGCGGGTGTTACCCGACTCGGTGGCGGACGCGCGCTCATAGTCGGTGAGGATGCCGAACACCTTCGGCGCCTCGTAGAGACGAGAGCGCTGCTGATTACCGATCGGCTGGAGGATCCCCGCCTCGACATAGCTTTCCATGGCCGCGAACGCGGCGGATCTGCTGGCCCCGGTCAATTGCATGACATCTTCTGCAGTGATCACTGGATGCCCGATCAACTTGGGAAGCAGGCGATCGGCCGCGCTGCCTTTGCGAGGGTTGAGTGTGGTCCTCCAATCCGCCTCCAGATCAGCCAGACGCGATTGCAGGGCGGCTGCATCGTCGGTGGCTCGTCGGGTTGCGGTCAGGAATAAGTCCAGCCAGTCGCGGAGGCCATCGAGCGCCGCTTGCCCGTCCGGCGGGCCGGCGTACCTAAAGCTGGACAGGCCGTCGACGTATGCCGAGGCTCGAGTCGCGAGCGCAAGGCTAATCGGCGGGACGAAATCCGTTGCCAGACCTCGCCTCCTGAGGATGACGTGGATGAGGGCACGACCGGTTCGACCGTTCCCGTCCGCGAAGGGATGGATCGTCTCGAACTGCGCATGGGCCAATCCGGCCTGCACCGTGCCGGGCAAATCGTCGCGATTGACGAACGCGCACAGGTCTTCGAGTAGTGCTTCGACGTACTCCGGCGGTGGCGGTACGAACGCCGCCTGGCAGGGATTGAAGTTGTTGCCACCGATCCAGTTCTGCCTGGTTCTGATCACACCGGCGATCTCGGGTTGATCTGAGTGCTCCATAAGAGCCTGGTGGATATCGAGAAGATGCTTCACCCCAACTTTCTCGACCACTGCAACCGACTGTACTGCGTAGTCCATGGCTTTGACGTTGCCCAGAACGGCCTCGGCGGTCGCGTCCGTATCCTGTACTCCGGCTGCCAACTTTGCTTCATGTCTGGCGAGCCGGCGGCTGTTGACCTGCAGCCCCTCGATCTTGGACGAGGCGACAGCCTCGGCACGCAGCAAGAATCTTGCCAGTTGCTCCAGGTGATGCTCGCCGAACCCACCGAAGGCCGCCAGAGCACGTTCCGAGTCGGCGATGTCCGCCGCGAGTTCAGCACTGAAATCTAACGCGTGGGCACTGAGCAGGTCTGGCACGTACGCTGAATACTCGCACGGCCGCCTGTGCTTGCGAGGCCCGTAGGCATCTGGATGGGCTTGCCAGACTGCGGTGATCTGTCGACTCAACCTGGATCTCCTCGTCGCTAAGTCCAGGTTATCTCTCTAACCTGGACTTACGGCGATATTAGTCCGGCTTAGAGTCCGACGTGAGACATCTCGCGACGCGGATGTCGGCTCCCAGAACTCGAGCCTCTATCGAGAGGGGTCGTCGGACTGCAAGCGGTACACCGGCTGACGCTGTCCTGTGAGACGGACCTCCTGCCCCAGCTCACCAACGGTCGGCCGTTGTCGGCGCGGGCGCTGCCTCAGTCGGAGCAGATTCGGTGCGGTGGCGGGAGGTCGGCGTGCCTGTGTGGGGTGGAGGCACGCCGAATCGGGGTTTCAGGCCAGGCCGGGGGTGGGCGCGACCAGGCGGCGGGCGAAGGGCCAGCAGGCCAGTGCGACTGCCTCGAGGGTCAGGCTGATCACGAGCAGCGGCTCCCAGTTGCCCTTCTCGAGGAAGCCGAACAGTCCGACAGTGCGGCTCAGGATCCCGCCGACGAACATGCCTGCGAGTGTCAGCGCGAGCAGGTCCATCACCGGGCGGGTCATCGCGCCGACGACCCGGGTAGGTACCACGGTCGCGCCTGCGACCAGGCCGATGCCGCCGACAAGGAAGCCCAACCCGAGCAGGAGTTCCTCTCCCAGGTACTCGACCGTCAGGGCGAGGTGGATGATCCCCACCGCCAACGCCAGCGCGCAGGTCACCACGACCATGGGAGCCGCGGAAACCCCGGATTGAACGGCGCCGCCAAGGCGCGCAGTAACAGGCCGCTGCATGTGAGCCTCCCTCGTCCAGAGAACCCGGCGTACTCCCCCAGCCGGTCGTTCTCGCGCTCATGAACTGCCTGTTCGCAGTGTGATCCCGATCGGACGCCGACGGCAGCAAATGAAGAACCCGTCATCTCGCCGTCATTTTCTCGTCATCCCCAGGCCGTCGTTCGCCCGCAACTCGGGTAAGCAATCGTACGAATCAGCTGCCGCCGGCCCGGATCGCGGTGATGGCGAAGCGCTCGACGGCCTGGACATGACCACCGGTCGACGCCACGACCGTCAACACCGGGTCGGTCGCGCCGCGGAAGCTCACCTGCGCCGACCACGGTTGCCGCTCGCCACCGCCCGGCACGCAGCAGAACGACCCGAGTGGACGCTCCGAAGACGGTTGCCGTACGGCGATCCGGATGGACTCGTCCACTCCGGTGATCCGCCCCCCGACCGTGATCGGTGACGACGTGTTCGCGCCGTACCGTGGACGGTCGAGGGTCAGCGTCGTATCGCTCGTGCCGACGACCTCCCAGGGTGCGTTCGTACCGTGGCCGATTCGGACCAGGTGGAGGACTGCCGCGACGCTGGACTTGCCCTCGGGGGAGTCGTATCCGACGGTGATCCGGGCGTCGTCGCCCTTGATCGACCGGGCCACCACCTTGTTGAGCTCGGTGAAGCCGAGGAAACCGGTGGTGAACGACACGGCGGTTTGGGCTGCGTCCAGGTGCCAGGGTTGACGCCCGCCGGCCCGCTGCCACTCGTCAGCCTTGGCGACCGACGCGAACGGCCACAACGGCTGGTAGGCAAAGGGTTTCGTTGTTGCTGTGCTGGATGAATGGGTGCTCGTCGACGTACGCGTCGGTGTGGGTGACGTAGATGTCGGGGCGCTGGACGGCCTGGTGGTCGCGGAGGTCGATGCCGGCAGCGGTACGGCGCCTGGCCCGGGCTGCGATGCCGGTCCGCCGCCGAAGTACCAGACGCCGAGTCCGACCAGCAGGGCCGACACCACGACCAGCGCCGCGGCCGCACCGACGATCGCGGCTGCCCGACCGAGCCGCGTCCGATCCCCACGGTTCTCCACTGCCATCTGAACCAGCCCTCCTACCCCATTAGACAGCGGGAGCCCCCGGTTGGTTGCCGATCCTTCCTGTGGAAGCCGACGCCGCGGCCAGGTCCAGCACTCCGGGCCGGCCGAGTCTTGATCGGGTGGCGCGCCGCCGTGAGACTACGGAGATGTCGGAAGATCTCGTGGGAGTCGCGTGCCGCTGGATCGGTGCGTTGGAGCAAGGCGACGTACCAGCGGCCAACGCTGTCAGTGGTCTCCTCGGATGGGATCCAGGTCCGTGGATCGCCGACGCGTGGCAGCCAAGGGTGGAGGAGCTCGCGGGTTCGGACCGGGCGGTGAGCAGTGCGCGGCAGGTTAACGACCACGTGGTCCGCGTCGTCCTGGTCGGCGACCGTGGACAGGCGTTCGTGAGCGTGGTGCTCGACGAGGCCGCCAAGGTCGTGGGTACGTCGGTCGACGCCGACGAGCAGGACGGACGATTCTGGGTCGTCGTGGGCTGCCCCGAGGAGCGGGAGGACGAGCTGCGTGCGTTCTACACGATGCTCACCCATGGACGGATCGGGACAGGCGAGGGCCGGATGCGCCCTCCACGGTGGCGCGACCCGGCAGACCCAACGCAGATCCACCTCGACGTGCAGGTCGCCGACCTGGAGGCCGCCGAGCACGCCGTACTGGAGCACGGCGCGACGAAGCTGGAGGACTTCCCCGGCTGGCGCGTGTACGCCGACCCGGTGGGCCACCCCTTCTGCCTGTACCCCGGCCCCACTGAACCCACGGACCGATTCGGCACGCTCGTCCGCGTGGTGATCGACTGCGCCGATCCAGTACCGCTGGCGCGGTTCTGGGGCGGCGTGCTGGACATGCCTCGCGTGGTCGAAGACTCACCCAACCGGATCGTGATCGCCCGCGACGACCGGCTGCCGATGCTCGCCCTGCAGCGCGTCCCCGACTACCGGCCACCACGCTGGCCTGACCCCGAATATCCGCCACAGATGCACTTCGACGTCGGCTTCGACGACCGCGCCGAGAAGGAACGGCTCGCCCTCGCGCTCGGAGGGACACGGCTACCGCCGCAGGGCGGCAGCTGCCCCGTGTACGCCGACCCCGCCGGCCACCCGTTCTGCCTTTGCTACAAGGGCGAGTGAAAGCCAGTTGCCGTCCACGACTACCCAATTGGCCGCACCGGGAGTATCAACGGCTGTAGGCATCGCAAGGCTCGTCGACAACGACGCCGGCGAGTTCGCCGTCAGCAAGGGGGACCATCGCGATGAGGCCAAGACACGGACGACGTCGAGGATGGACGCTCGCGTTGACCACTGCGGCAGCAGTGGCCATTGCGACCGGCGCAATGCAGCCGGTCGCTTCGAGCGCTACCGCTACAACTCCGACCGACGCCAATCCGGTGGCATGTGCCAACCGGGTCAACAACACCCCGCGGAAACTCGTCGACTGTGTTAACCAGAACGACCTCTGGGCCCACATGGTCAAGTTCCAGCAGATCGCGGACGCCAATCCCGGCGCCGACGGCCACCCGTCCCGCAATTCGGGGGAGCCCGGCTACAAGGCCTCGGCTGACTACGTGGCCAACGTGATGAGAGCAGCGGGCTACAACGTGACGTTGCAGGAGTACAAGTTCGACTACTTCAGCTTCGTCGGTACGCCGCTGATGCGGGAGGACTCGCCGACGCCGCAGTCGTTCGGGCTCGGCACGGACTTCAACCCTGGACCGGTCGTCGGGACGACGAGCGCGAAAGTCCAACCCGCGGCCGGCATTGTCGTGCCCGCTACGCCCACGCCCAGCTCGGCCAGCGGCTGCGCACCCTCCGACTTCGCCGGGTTCGTGCCGGGCAACATCGCCTTGATACAGCGGGGCACGTGCACCTTCGCCCAGAAGGTGGCGAACGCTCAGGCGGCCGGTGCTTCGGCGGTCGTCATCTTCAACGAGGGCAACCCAGGGCGCACCGGCCTGTTCAACGGGAGCCTGGCCGGCACGGAACACGTTCCTGTCCTGTTCACGACGTACGCCGTCGGCACCCAGCTACTGGCGCAGTACGTCCCGGGGTCAGCCCCGGTTCTGACCGTTGACGTCAAGGCCATCGAGGACCCGAACCGCTCCGACTGGAATGTCATCGCCGACTCCAAGGGCGGCGACCCGAACAACATCCTCGTCATCGACGCGCACCTGGACGCCATCTTCGGAGCCGGGATGCTCGACAACGCGTCGGGCTCGGCCACGATCCTCGACATCGCCCAGCAGCTGAAGAACACGAACACCCGCAACAAGCTGCGCTTCATCTGGTTCGGCGGCGAGGAGCTCGGCCTGCTCGGCTCGGACTACTACGTCAACACCCTCCCGGCCGACGAGCTCGCCAAGATCAAGTTCGACCTGGACGCCGACGTGACGGCCACGCCGAACTACGTGGCGGGCGTCCTCGACCCGAAGGACGGGGTCACGTTGTTCGGTCGCGGCCCCGGCACCCCGATGCCGCCGAGCATCTGGGCTCCCTCGGCGATCGGGCGCGACTTCGGGATCGCGTACCTCAACTCGATCGGGAAGAACAACATCCTCTTCTCGGCCGACGGCACGGATGCCTTCATGTTCCAGCAGGCCGGGATCCCGGCGAGCGGTGTCCTCACCGGCCAGGACTGCTGCAAGCTCGCGTCGGACGTCGCCCTCTTCGGCGGCTTCGAGGGCAACTTCGAGGGGAACGTGCCCAGCACCGACGGAGGCTGCGTGGACAACCCCTTCCGCTGGTGCGACAACCTCAGCAACAACGACCCCGAGGTACTGACCTGGATGTCGAAGACCTTCGCCAACATGGTCGGGCACATGGCCTACGACACCCAGGTGTTCGACTCCAGCAAGCCCGGCACCGGTCATAGCAAGAAGGCAGTAGCCCAACCGAAGATCGCTCGCAAGGGCATGGTCACCAGCTGACCTGTGCTCCGACGCCGTCGCCGTCTCGAACTCGGGACGGCGACCCGTCGGTGTCTGGGGGCCTCACTCGCGGAGGAAGAGGAGGCGGTCGGCGAGTTGGTCGCTCAGGCCTGGCGGGAGGTCGGCGAAGACGCTTAGCTCTTCGATCGAGGAATAGGGACCGCGGGTCTCGCGCACCTGGACTACGCGCTCGGCCAGCTCCGCGGTCATCCCACGCAACTGCAGTAGCACCTCGGCGGGAACGTTGTTGATGTCGATCAGGCCGCCGTCATCGAAGTCACGGCGTACGTCGGGACGTCCGATTCCGAGCTCACGCGCCAATCCCGGATCGTCGGTCGCGATCTCGCGGGCCTTGCGCCGCAACTCGCGGCGGTCCCTGGCGGCCTCGACCACCGTGTCCATCGTGGTCTCCTCGGTCGGCGACTGCGCGCGGAAGACCGAGGAGCGAACCGCGAGCGCGTGCACAGTGCCGCCCAACCATGCAACGGTGAAGAACACGAAGGAGACATCCTCGTCAGGCACGACAAATCCGAGCAAGACGAGCACCGTGTACACAAGCGTCGCCACCACGTACTGCCTGGACCTCACCCGCTGTGCGGCCCACAGGAACGTCACGGGTGTGACAAGCCCGAGAGTGACAAACGGCAAAACCGCCCAGATCCAGCTGAAGACCAGCGTCCGGGTATTCATCCGTCGGCCGCGCCCATGGCGCGATGACGGGGGTCCAGAAGACGAATCCCCCGACCGCGATACCGGCTCGGAATCACCGGGTGGCTCAACGGCAGCCATGTGTCGGATGGTACGCGCTCAGGCCCGATACAGACTGCTGTCGAAAGGTGCGTGGCTGGTTCGTAGGCATAGTGAGAGGCCGGTCACGGGCCGGTTCGACGACTGGGAGAAACCGATGGAAAGCGTGGCGCGGCGACTCAAGGAGCTGTTCGTACCGATCCATGAAGTCGCCTACCTGGCCGACGAGCCGAACGAGGAACTGCAGGCGCTCGGGTACGAGAGCTATTGGCCGTTGTACTTCGCCTCGAGGTCAGCACCACTCGGACGCGTGCCGGCCGAGGTCGTGGACGCACTGTTCTACAACTTCGCCCCGGGCGAGGTCGCCGCGTGCATCCCGAGCGTCTGGGACGTCGCCACGCCGGAGGCCGTCCTCGCCGCCCGGCAGCGTGGCTGTGTCGCCGCGCTCCGCCGGATCCTGGGCGACCTGGCCGACAGCCCGGCGATTGCACGTGCCGCCGAGCTCGCCACCAGGGCAGCGTTCAACGCGCCGATGGAGGGCAGGATCCT
Source organism: Kribbella sp. NPDC055110 (assembly GCF_053607525.1). Classification (NCBI taxonomy): domain Bacteria; kingdom Bacillati; phylum Actinomycetota; class Actinomycetes; order Propionibacteriales; family Kribbellaceae; genus Kribbella; species Kribbella sp. NPDC055110. The sequence goes on along the minus strand of NZ_JBSGTS010000007.1, from coordinate 93,106 downwards.
GTACGCCGGACTTCGCGCACTCGCCGTACCCGAGGAATCCCTCGCTCGTCTCTGGCACGCAGCCACCCTGCTCCGCGAACACCGTGGTGACGGTCACCTGATCGCACTGGTCGCCGCCGGCATCGGCGGACAGGAAGCGCACGTGCTGCAGGCGCTCTACTGGGACATGAAGCCGCGAGAGTTCGGCCGGCTCGACCCGCTCAGCGACGACCAGTTGGACGCGGTCATCGACGGTCTCCGGCGCCGCGGCCTGGTGGACGCCGCCGGCTGGTTCACGCCGGCCGGCCGGAAACTCAGGACCGAGATCGAGGAGCTCACTGACGCCTTGGCCGCCCCGGCGTACACCTGCCTCGAACCGCACGAAGTCGACGAACTCATCACCGACCTCGGCCCGATCGTCGCAAAGGTCAACGCCGACAGGACCTTCTGAAGCAACACCGGCTGGGTACCTCAGCCACAAGGTGAGTCAGGGTTTGATGCGGCCGGTTTCGTAGGCCCAGATGGCTATTTCGACGCGATTTCGGGCGCTGATTTTGCCCATCACGCTGGTCAGGTGGGTCTTTACGGTGCTGAGGCTGATGTGCAGCTCGGTGGCGATCTCGGCGTTGGTGCGGCCGGTGGCTGCGGCGATCAGGACCTGTTCTTCGCGGGTGGTGAGCGGATCAATCGGCTGCACAGGCGTGCGGGCGGTCGGTGGCTCGGAGAACGCGGCCAGCAGCCGTGCGGTGATCTTCGGCGCGATCAGTGCGTCACCGTTGGCGGCGGCGTGGATCGCCTGGACCAGAAGGTCGGGGCCGGCGTCCTTGAGCAGGAATCCACGCGCACCGGCCTTCAGAGCGCCGTACACGTACTCGTCGAGATCGAAGGTCGTGATCACCACGATCGCCACCGGGTCGTCGACGCCGGGTCCGGCCAGTTCGCGGGTCGCCGCGATCCCGTCCAGCCCGGGCATCCTGATGTCGAGCAGACACACGTCGGGCCGCAGCCGGCGGGCGAACTCCACTGCCTCCAGACCGTCGGCCGCCTGACCGACCACCTCGATACCGGGCTGCGCATCGAGGATCATCGCGAGTCCGGTCCGGACGAGATCCTGGTCGTCGGCGACGAGCACCCGAATCGTCATCAGCCGCCCGCCGTTCGAGGAAGCACTACGTCAACAGACCAGCCCCGGTCCGGATCCGGCCCCGCCGCGAACGTGCCGCCGAGCAGCGTCGCGCGCTCGGTCATCCCCACCAGGCCATACCCTCCCGGATTCCTCGAGGTCGCTTCCCCGTCGTCGCGGACGGTCAGTCGGACGGAGTCGTCGTACGACATCAGCCGTACGTCGATGCGTGTTGCCTGCCGGGCATGCCGTACGGCGTTCGTGATCGACTCCTGCGCGATGCGATAGATCGCTGCGCCGAGCGCTGGTCCGAGATCGTCGAGGTCGCCCGACACCTCGACCTCGACCCGCGGCCGATCCCCGACGCTACGGGCGAGCCGCTCCAGATCGCCAACGCCCGGCTGTGGCGCGAGCGCCGCCGTACCGTCAGCACGCAGTACGCCGACCATCGCCCGCATCTCGCCCAACGTCCGCGTGCCCTCCGCCTCGATGATCGCGAGCGCATCGACCGCGGCTTCCGGGCGCGTGGCGGCGACGGCTCGGCCGGCCTGGGCGCGGATCACGATGGCCGAGACATGATGAGCGACTGTGTCGTGCAGTTCGCGGGCCAGCAGCTCGCGCTCCCGGAGTCGCACCTGGTCCAGCTCGCGGTGCCGAGCGGTCCACCGATAGCGGACGGCGAGCCCGACGGTCCCGGGGAACAGCAGGAACATGCTGCCGACCGCGGCTTCGCCGTACCCAGGGAAGTCACTGGCCATTCCCAGCACCAACGCCACCAGGACGAACATCAGCCCGATGAGGATCTCGCGACCGGACCCCCAGCGAACAAGTGAGTACGGCAGCAACACCACACAGATCATCGTGTACAGGCCGAAGGTCGCATCCCCGCTGATCAGGGCCACGACGTTGACCACGATCAGTCCGCCGAACACGGCGGCCACCACGCCCAACGGGTGCGTACGACGCCACAGCAGAGCGCACACGGTCACCGCAGCGACCACGAGCGCGACAGGCCTCCAGACGACGTCGTCACGGAGTACGCCTTCGAGAACAACCGCCGTCAGCAGACCGGCCACGAGCACCCAGTCGCGCCACACCCGCTTGGGTGCGTCCGGCGCTCGCGGCTCGGCCAGCAGCGAGCGGACGGCGTTTCTCATCATGACCACAGCGTAGGGACTCCGGGCGCCGATCGGATCGGCTCAAAGTACGGGACGCGACCCAGCTGATCGGCCGAGGGAAGTCCGGCTCATCGCCCGAGGTGGGGGCCGTCCGCTCGACCACACCATGAGTCCAGCTCTCAGTGAAAGGGACTCATTATGAGGTCGACTCTGTACAGACTGGGCAGGTACGCCGCACGTCGTCCGTGGGTGGTGATCGGGGCGTGGCTGGTTGTCGCGGCGCTCGTGGTCGCCGCATCCGGCGCCTTCGGCAAGAAACTCGAGGAATCGTTCGGAGCGCCTGGCGTGGATTCGCAGTACGCGACCGACCTGCTGTCGGCCGCGGGAGCGGATCAGGCCGGCCTGACCGCGCAGGTGGTCGTGACTCCGATCGACTCGGCGTCAACACTCAACTCGCCTGACCTGCGGACCGCTCTGACGCGGCTCCAGTCGACTGCGGCGTCGCTGCCGCATGTGCTGAGGGCCGGCGATCCCGTCATCTCGCCTGACGGCCGCGTCGGGCTCATCCGGCTTCAATACCCGGTGCTGGACAAGCTCGAGCCGAGCGACCTCGCCGGGCTCAAGACGCTGACGGCCAGTGACTCGCCGCTGCGGATCGAGCTCGGCGGGGACCTCTTCTACGCGTTCGAGCAAGGCCAGGCCGGACTCGGTGAGGCGGTCGGGCTGATCGCCGCGATGGTCATCCTGCTGCTCGCGTTCGGATCGATCATCGCGATGGGGCTGCCGATCGGGATGGCCGTGTTCGGGCTCGCGCTCGCGATCAGTTCGCTGTCCCTGGTCACGTATCTCATCGAGCTGCCCAGTTGGGCGCCCGTACTCGGCAGCATGATCGGGCTCGGCGTCGGCATCGACTACGCGCTGATCATCGTCACCCGGCATCGCGAGTACCTGGCCCGCGGGATGGCGGTCGACGAGTCGGTCGGGCGTGCCGTCGCCACGGCGGGACAGGCTGTGCTCTTCGCCGGCGGCACAGTCGTGATCGCGATCCTCGGGCTGGTGGTGGCCGGCGTACCGTTCATGACCGCCGGCGGGATCGCCATCTCGCTGATCGTGCTGACAATGGTCCTCGCTTCGATCACCTTGCTGCCCGCGTTCCTCGGTCTGGCCGGGCACTGGATCAACCGCCTTCGGGTACGGCGGGTGCACTCGTCTGCTGGTTCTGGTTGGCAGCGGTGGGCCGGGCATGTGTCCAAGCACGCCGTCGCGTACGCCGTCAGCGCCACCATCCTGCTGTTGGCGCTGGCCGCACCAGTGCTCTCGCTCCGCGTCGGTACGCCGGATGACGGCGCGCTTCCTGTGCAACGCACCGAGCGCCGTGCATACGATCTGGTCGCCGCGGGATTCGGTGCCGGTAGCAACGGTCCGCTGGTGATCGCCGTCGACATCTCACGCGATCCGAGCGTCGTACAGCCTCTGTTCAACGCCATCCGCGCCGATCGGGGCATCGCATCCGTCGCACCTCCTTCGGTGAACACTGGTGCGGGCGTCGCGACGTTGGTCGCCGTACCGACGACCGGTCCGCAGGACGATGCGACGATGACGACAGTCAAACGGCTGCGCGCGCAGGTCTTTCCCTCGGTACTGCGGGACAGTCCGGCGAAGGCTCACGTCGGTGGTCAGACGGCGACCCTCGCGGACGTAGGGGCGAAGGTCAACGATCGGCTGCCGTGGTTCATCGGCGCGGTGATCCTGTTGTCCGTCGTACTTCTCACCGTGGTGTTCCGGTCGGTCGTCGTACCGCTGAAGGCCGCATTGATGAACCTGCTCAGCATCGGCGCATCGTTCGGCGTCATGGTGATGATCTTCCAGTGGGGCTGGGCCGCGGACCTGATCGGGCTGGAGTCGACCATTCCGATCCTTCCGTTCATCCCGATGTTCATGTTCGCCGTGGTGTTCGGGTTGTCGATGGACTACGAAGTCTTCCTGCTCACCCGGATCCGCGAGGAGTACGTCCGGACCGGCGACAACACCGCCTCGACCATCCACGGCATCACCACGACGGGCCGCGTGATCACGTCGGCCGCGCTGATCATGATCGCGGTCTTCGTCAGCTTCTCCCTCGCCGACGACCCAACAGCCAAGATGTTCGGCCTCGGCCTGGCCACCGCGGTCCTCATCGACGCCACGATCGTCCGCCTGATCCTCGTACCGGCCCTGATGAAACTCCTCGGCGACGCAAACTGGTGGACGCCTGCCTGGTTCAACCGACGACCGGCCCGGATCACGATCTCCGAGCGTGAATCAGTCGGTGTTTCAGACTGAAGCAGCTTCAATGACCTGTCGCGCCGTCGATCGCCTCCCGAATGATGTCAGCGTGGCCGTTGTGGCGGGCGGTTTCCTGGATCATGTGAACCAGGACCGCCCGTAGGTTGACCTCAGCTCCCCACGGCGTCGTGACCACGTCGTCGAGTCCGCCGGCGGCCACGACGGCCCGCGCCCGTTCGCAGGTTTTCAGGTATTGCCCGACCAGGACATCGGCCGTCTGATCCGGGCCCAAGCGAAAGTCCGCGTCTGGGTCATTGTCGGTCGGGAACAGATCTGGCTCGGGCAAACCTCCGTAGATCCTGATGAACCAGCCGTGTTCCGTTTCGGCCAGGTGTTTCACCAACCCCAGCAGGCTGAGTCCAGACGCGGTCATCGGCCGGCGCAACGGCTCGTCGTCGAGCCCTTCCAGCTTGCGAAGCAGGGTGGCGCGATGAAAGTCGAGCTGCTGCGTCAGCGCGTCCCGCTCGTCAGCCACCCGATCCGGCACACCCCGCTCCACAGGCGACGAAAACCCCATGCACCGACAATACGACCGCGCCACCGCACCCGGCATCCACCGCCCGGTCCGTGCCGCTGGCAGGCCCCGGCCGGGCGCGACGAAGGTCCCCGCACACGAGGGGATATCCGACCGTGTTGTGCCTTCTCCGTTGGTACTAGAGGGGAGAACCCACAACGCGAGGGGATATCCGGTCTTCTGCTGGATGGGTGGGTGTGTGCCTGCTGCACCAGGCAGCCCCAGGCCAGCCACCGCGCATACTCACAGCGGGTTGTACGTCCGACGGGGGGAAGTAGGAGGCCAGCGGTGGATATAACCCGCCAGTGGTGACCTGCCGACGGGCCGGCATCGGGCTGCCCCCGGCCGGGGAGCAGGCTGGGCGGCCGGGTTGGTGGCGGATGGGCTGCTCGCGGTGGTGTGATGTGCACGCTCGACAGGTAGTGCACCGGCGAGACGGTGTACGCACGGACACGTTCACGCTCAGGTGCACTATGCGTTCGCTCGACACATCCTGTCGAGCTGCAGATCGCACCGGGCCCGGCGCCGCCTGGAACCCGTCGACCACCCACACATGAGCCACAAGAGCCCATCAATCTGCCAACCGGATCTCGACCACGCTGTTGGCGGGTGATAGTGCCGCCGAATCGGGTGCCGCGGCACCACCGCGTGCCGCGAGGGCAGCGACGGCTTCGGCGAAGCCCTCGAAGGCGTCGAAGGCGTAGAAGGCGTCGAAGGCGTCGAAGGCGTCGATGATCGTCAGAAACTCGCCGCTGACTTGATCAATCTCCACAGTCAGCACGCGTTCATCGTTGGGCGGCTGTTCCACCGCCTAGATGCTGGCACCCGTGATCTCCGGCCACGAAAACCCGTACGTGTTCCTGGACTCCGTTATCCAGAGACCGACCTCATCAGCCACAACTCGCACGGTCACGCTCGCACTGTAACCAAAGCCAACCACGTCGGGACCCGGTCAGTCACATGGCGGGGGCGTCCGGGTGATTGCCCCACGCCTTCAGCACTTGATCCCTCACGTGGCTCGACTCGAACGAGACGTTGCGCCACGGTACGCCGAGTTCCGGAAGGGTGGACCAGAGGGCATCCCAGCTCCTCAGAGCAAAGACTCGCCCGCTGGGAGAGATGCGGACTTCGAACCGGCGACGCCCGCGCCTGCGTCCACAGATCACCGCGGCGGGATTCGCAGGCGTCCGCCAGACCGTCGTTCGACCAGGCGAAGGTCGTCCTTCCAGGAACGCTTCGGCCTCCTCGGCGGCCCAACGGTCGAGATCGTCAGTGCCGTAGTCGGAGTAGTCCGCAGTGTCGTACATGTCGTCGAGGTCCACGAATACCTGGCACCGCGCATCGCCGCCGTGGCCGATGTTGGTGTGAGCCCAACGTGCGAGGTCATGGGCGCTGAGCTCGTTGCCCTTGAAGCGACGGAGTATGGCAGCAAGGGCGCCTCTTTGAGCGTCTACTGCCAGCACCTCCTGCATCCCCAACTCCTGGAGTGTGTCTTCGATCAGCCCCTCTAGAACGAACTGCGACTCACGCGGAGAAGCTCCGGCCAGTTCTCGAAGCGTCGGCGAGTCCACGCCGGCTACGAGACATTGCACGGCGGCATCGATCACCTGATTGGCGTTCCCAGGACTGAGGCGCCAAAGGTTGACGGCGTCCGCCAACAAGGCAGTGGCTTCGTCGCGGGCGAGATCCGGCACGCGCCAAATTCTGCCAGTCCGACTAGCGCATCGCACCAGCCTCGCATCCCTGGCGACCGCCGCGGACCACGCGTTCATCTTGTCGGGCCAGGGTCCAGCAACCCATCTAGCCACAGGAGGCTTACCTGAGGTGGGGGTAGACGGTGAGTCTGGCGCCTGTGTCTGCGCTGATGATGGCTCGGTCTCTGAGGGGCTCTGCGAGGGTGACTGTTGCTGGGGTGGTGACTCCGACGTCGTCGCAGGCGCCGTTGAATGGGGCGTGGCTGCCGCCGATGACCACCAGGTCGTTGAACTCGACGACGTGGGCTCGCAGGTTCGGGTCACACCGCCCGTGCTGAAGGTCGAAGGTGAGGGTGCTGCCGTCGGCCTTGGTGAGCCATCCGACCGGGAGGAGGTTGCGGTCCAGCTTGGCGAGGCCCGGCAGCGGAGCGGGCTCGACCAGAGGCTTGAGTACCCCGTCCGGATCCTCGGGAATCTCCTGTCTCCGCGCGTCGCGTGGTTTCAGTTGGCTTCAGGTCGACTTCAGTATTACGGTAGAGCCACGGTGTAACTGCGGTCAATCGCCAGTTTGTCAGGAGCAATGGCGATCCGAGCCGCACCAGCGAGCCTCCATTCCTACGACAGCACGACGGCTGGGTGACCCCCGGCGGTCCGCGGTACAGGAGGGCTCGGTGAAGTCGGGTAGAGCGGGGTGTAGGATCAGCCGATCCGCCACACCCGCAAGTTGGTCGACCATTTACGGGAGTGAGAGTGGCCCCTTCTCCAGAGGCCGTACGACTCGCCAGGCGACTCCGGGACCTGCGCGAGTCAGAGCAACTCACGCAAAAGGACCTGTCGCAGGCACTTAGCGCGGATACCCGCGTCGCGGTGGCGACGATCAGCTCATGGGAGTCGCAGTCCAACCCGAAGCTTCCTCCGGAGGAGCGGCTGCGGACGTACGCGTTGTTCTTCGCGATGTCCCCGACCCTCGAGCGGCTGCCGCGCGAACAGGACCTGAGCACGGCCGAACGCGAGCGGTTCAACGCCCTGCACCGGGAGCTGAGCTCGCTGCGCGAAGATGTCCGTCGCCAGCAGACCGGCTCGCCGTCCTCCGGCAGCTCGTACACCTTCGACTTCGAGTCCGGCCGGATCACACTGATCTGTCCTGAGGTCCCCTTGCTAGGGCGCTCCGCACTCGCGGACGAGAACAACCCGAACCACACCAAGCTCTACCGGTACGCCGACCTCGACGCACTGATCGAGATGTGGGGTCACGTACGCGCGTCCAACCCGGAACTCCGCGTACGGCACCGCCTGCCGGCGGAGGTGAGCGCGGACCACCTGTCCGGCCATCTCATCCTGATCGGCGGTATCGCCTGGAACCGGGTCACCGGCAGGCTGCTGCGGGTCCTCGACAACCTGCCGATCCGGCAGATGGCGGTTCCGGATTTCGCAGACGGCGAGATCTTCCGCTCCCGCGACGGTCAGGAATACCGGCCGGTCTGGGAGGAGAGCAAGGAAGCTGTCCCCGAGGACGAGGCCCCGTCGCAAGAAGAACTCGAGGCGGACCAGGCCCAGGACGCGTGGCGCGACGAAACTCCCCGAGAGCTCGTCGAGGACGTCGCCCTGTTGGCCCGGCTCCCAAATCCTTTCAATCACAGCCGTACCATCACGATCTGCAACGGCGTTTACAGCCGCGGCGTTCTCGGCGCCGTGCGGACGCTGACCGACGACGCCGTGCGCGAGCGCAACGAGGCGTATCTGGCCGACAGATTCCCCGGCGGCGTCTTCGGCCTGTTGATGCGCGTCCCGGTGATCAACGGCGAGGCCGTCACCCCGGACCTGGAGATCGACGACAACCGGCTCTTCGAATGGTCCCAGGAGGACGACAACGCATGAGCCGTCGAACCAGACAAATCAAGGCGTCGCACGCGGGCCTGCTCTTCGACGGCTCCGCGCCGGTGGCAGCCACCGCGAACACGCGCCTGGACGCGATCGTCGTCCCGGCCGCGCGGCCGGCGTCGGAGCTGCAGCCCGTGATCAACCTGGCCGCCGAACTGGAAGTCCAGTTGGTCGTTCTCTGCAGCCACAGCACGCAGCTCGGCCAGGTCGTCCGACGCGTGAAGGACACGTTCCCCGCCCAGGCCCTCGTGATCGACGTGCCCGAGGACTACCGGCCTCCGTGCCCGGAGCCGAAGACATCCGCGGAGAAGTTCCGGCAGGCCTCGGCCGGCCGGTCCAGTGACCTCAGCGTGAAACGCAACATCGGTCTGCTGCTCGGTCGGTTGCACGGGTGGAACAAGATCCTCTTCGTCGACGACGATATCCGGGCGCTCAAGGCAAGGGACGTCAGGCGCCTGACCGGGTACCTCGACCGGCACCCGGTCGCATCGATGGTCAGCTCGGACTTCCCGGACAACTCGGTGGTCTGTCACGCCCGAGGCAAGGTCGGGCCCCAGGACGTGTTCGTCAGCGGCGCCGTACTCGGCGTCGATCTGCAACGACCCGAGCTGTCCTTCTTCGCCGACATCTACAACGAGGACTGGTTCTTCTTCGCCCGGCACGCAGCGCGGCGGGCGATCCCGAAGATCGGCGAGGTCAAGCAATTGGAGTACGACCCGTTCGCGGATCCGCAACGCGCGGCCCGGGAGGAGTTCGGCGACTTGCTGGCCGAGGGGCTGTACGCCGCGTTCGAGCGCCAGCCGGGCGCGACGTTCGAGGAGCAGCTGCGGATCGCCATGGAGCCGGGCTACTGGGACTACTTCAAGGGCGTCCGGCTCAAGACGATCACGGAGACGCTCGCCGACATCAAGGCGGCGAAGTCGTCGCTCGGCGAGACCGAGTTCCGACGCATCGAGAAGTCGCTGGAGACCGCGAAGCAGTGGGCCCTGCGCATCTCCGCGGAGCTGTGTGTGGAGTTCGTCCAGAGCTGGCAGGAAGACGAGGAGCTCTGGCAGAAGATGCTCAGCAACCTTCCGTCGAGGCTCACCAAGCAGGAGGCGCTGGCTCAGTTGAAACTCTCGAGATGGGTCTCCTGTGGCTACGGTCTACCGACCGAATCGGAGACGTATCTCGCGCCGGCCGGAGTCGTCTGCTAGGAGTTGGCGTTCTCCGGTTGCGTAGAAGCCCAGTCGCTCGTACACCTGGCGTGCGATCGTGTTCGTGTCCAGGACCCAGACGCGCCATTCGGTGACCTCGGGTTCGACGGCTGCCAGTTGACTGAGGACGGCCCGCAGTACGCCGTTGCGGCGGTACCGCGGGTCGACCCAGACCGATTCGATGTGGCGTTCGTACGTCGGGCGGGTGGCGACGCGGACCGAGCTTGCCAGGCCGATGATCCGGGTCTCGTCCCGGGCGACGGCCCACTGCATGCGGGTGAACCGTTCGCGCCAGGTGTCCTCACCGACGGTCACCTCGTCCTCGTAGTCCGCGATGTACGCCGACGGCGAATCCTTCAGCGCCCGGAGGCGGACTTCGCGGGCGATCGGCCAGTCGTCGGCACCGAGTATGGCGAGTTCCAAGGTCCCGGACCCCTTCGGGAGATGGCGACAAGACATCCATACCAGTGTCGCCGTTTCCCTCGGTCACCAAACCGGCGCGCCGACAATGTCACATCCGGTGACCGGTTTCAGCGGCAGATCGCCTGGTCGACGAACGCGTCGACGGAGTTGTCCGGGTTGTCCGGGAGGTGCGGGGTCACGGCGATGGTGACCTGCCGCCGGGTGTCCTCCGTGGAGAACGAGTAGGTCTGGTACGCGAGCGCGTCGCCGTCGTTGCCGTACACCCGGACCTTGCACGAGGTGTCATGCCACGACAGCCCGAGTCCGTACGTCCCGTCCGAGGTACCTGGCGTCTTCATCGCGGCGAGCAGCCGGTCCGGAAGCAGGTCCCCGCCGAGCAGGGCGGCGAAGAAGCGGTTCAGGTCGCGCGTCGTGGAGATCATGTCGCCGGCGGCACCGAACAGCGTCGGGCTCATCTCGGTGAAGTCGAGTTGCGCGCCGTCCTTCGGGATATAGCCGTGCGCGTGCGGTCCCTTGATGTACGGCGACGTACCGGGAAGCGACGTACCGTGCAGCTTCAGCGGGCGGATCAGGCAACGCTCGATCTCATCGGCGTACGTCCGGCCGGTCGCCTTCTCGATGATCTCGCCGATGAGCAGGTAATTGGTGTTCGAGTAGTCGTATCGCGAGCCCGGTTTGTCGAACACGGGCGGATTCGCGAGCGCCCGCTCGATCTGCTCGGATGCGGTCCACGTGCGATAACGCAGCGCGTAGAACTCTGCGCTCGGCGGCATCGGCAAGGTGTCCTTGAAGTCGTACAAACCGCTGGTGTGGTTGAGCAATTGGCGCACTGTGATGTTTGCGCCGTTCGGCACGACACCCGGCAACCAGCGTTCGACCGAGTCCTCGAGCCGAATCCGCTTCTCGGCAACGAGTTGCAGTACGACGGTGGCAACAAACGTTTCGTGATACTTCCGATCCGGAACCGCCCCGCCACCGGAACCTTCCGCGAACTGCCGAGCTCCGCAACACCACTGCTCCCCCGCCAAACCGCCCCACCGTCCCGAACCTCGGCAACGGCCCCGATCGACACCACGCCGTCGAGCCCTTTCTGCAACGGCGAAGCCACTCCCGGCGCCAACCCAACAACCGCCGCCGCCAATGCCACCAGCATCCCGATCTCCTCTTGTCCGTTCCGTTGCCCTCAACCCTTACGGCAACAGCCCACACAAACATCGGGGATCGCCCTGGCTCTCCCCGCCATACGACCTGTCAACCCATTCAGTTGCTCAGTGGTAGCCCCTGAATTCAGGGGCTACCACCGGACGTTGCTGGGGGCAACTTAGGCTGCGGCGGTGGCTTCGGTTAGTTGCTCGGGGGTGGGTTGGAGTTGGGGTGTGGCGAAGGTCAGGAGGACGTTGGCTACCGCGAAGACGGCGGCGGCTAGTAGGCCGCGTTCGTAGCCGGACTGGAGGGCCTGGAGTTGGGTTGCGCCGTGGGTCAGTTCGTTGGTGGTGTGGGTGATGGAGAGGGTGGTGACGATCGCCAGGCCCAGTGCGCCGCCCACCTGGTACATCGCGTTGACGACACCCGACGCCGCGCCGGCCTCGGCGGGACGGACCTCGGAGACCGCGTTGATCTGACCCGGCACGCCGACGCCGATGATGCCGAATCCGAAGACGATCAAACCGGGAAGCAACTGTGAGCTGTAGCTACCGGTCGCGTCCGCCTGCGACAGCAGAAGCAGCCCGACGACGCTGAGCACCGCACCTGCGAGCTGAACCGTCCGCGTCCCGAACCGCTGCACCAGTTGCGATGCGAGGACCGCACCGACGATCGCCGCGCCACCCATCGGCAGGAAGTGGATGCCGGCATCCAACGCACTGTCCCCGCGAACCTGCTGCAGGTAGATGGCGGTCAGGAAGAACATCGACAGGAACCCGGCGCCGTTCAGCGCGAGCGACGCACCGGACACACTCAACGCCCGCGACCGGAACAACCGCAACGGAACGAGCGGCGCGGCCGACCGGGCCTCGACCAGGACGAAGGCCGCCAGCAGGACAACACCTGCGGTCAGTACGCCGACGACCTCGAACGATCCCCACCCGGAGGGCTCCGACCGCACCACGCCGTACACGACTGCCATCAAGCCGGTCGTGCCGAGCACCGCGCCGAGCGTGTCGAAGGTACGGCGGCCCGTCGCGAGCCGCACGTCGGGAACGAAGACCGGGATCAGGGCGACCAGCGCGAGCACGATCGGCACGTTCACGAAGAACACCCACTGCCAGCTCAGCGAATCGACGAGTACGCCGCCCGCGACCACACCGAGCGTGCCGCCGAGGCCGGCCAGACCGCCCCAGACGCCCATCGCGATGTTGCGTTCGCGGCCGTGAGCGAAGGTCATGGTCAGGATCGCCAGCGCGGACGGCGAGAGCAGCGCGCCGCCGAGGCCCTGGACCGCCCGGGCCCCGATCAGGAACTCGGGCGAGTTGGACAGCCCCGCGACCAGCGAGGTGAGGCCGAACAGGATCAGGCCGCCGGTGAACACTCGGCGCGGCCCGAGCAGGTCGGCCATCCGCCCGCCGAGCAGCAGGAAGCCGCCGAAGAGCAGTGTGTACGCGTTGATCACCCATTGCAGGGAGTCGGCGGAGAAGTTCAGGTCCGCCTGGATGTGGGGCAGCGCGACGTTCACGATCGTCACGTCCAGCACCACGATGAACTGCGCGAGAGCCAGCACCGCCAGGGTGGCCCAAGGACTGCGTCGCATCGCCGTACCTCATTCGGTAGCAAGAGCTTGTCTACACCGTATGTATACGGCGTAAGCTTACGGAGTAGACAGTAGGTCTACGGTGTAGACTTGTCAACGTGATCACCAAAGAGACCTCGCGTCGCCTCGATCCGGAGAAGGTCGTCGACACCGCTTTGGCCATCGCCGACGACGAGGGGCCGGCCGCGGTCTCGTTCCGGAAGCTGGCTGCGCAGCACGACGTCACGCCGATGGCGCTGTACCGGCACTTCAAGGACAAGGACGACCTGCTGGCGGCGCTGGGCGACCGCTTGCTCGCGGACGTCGTACTCCCGGAGCCGACCGACGAGCCGTGGGACGTGCAGCTCCAGGCGCTGCTGGGCGCGTTCGTCACTGCACTGCGCGCGCATCCGCGGCTGGCGGACTTTACGCTGTCGCGGATTCTGGTCGCCGGGCCCGGACTTGCACTGTCCGAGCGGGCGCTGGGGCTGCTGATCGAGGGCGGATTCTCCGTCGACGACGCGGCCGAGGTCGGCCGGCAGTCGATCTGCTCACTGATCGCGCTGGTCACCACCGACCCGATCGTCCGCGAGGTGAGCGACCCGGAGGCCCGCGAGGCGTCGCTGCGACGCAAGCGTGCTTCGCTCGGCGCCCTGTCGCCCGAGCGCTACCCGCTGATCACGTCCGCCGCCGGCGCGCTGATCTGCCCGTCATCCCGGGACCGGTACTACGACCTCGGCCTCGAACTCGTCGTCGCCGGCATCCGCGGCGTCGCCCGAAGCTAGAGCGGGCCAGAAGCTAGGGCGTGCGGCAAGAAGCTAGGGCGTGTGCGCGCGGCGCAGGCGGCCGGAGAGGACTACGCTCCGAAACGGAGCGATACCACTCTCTATGGAGGTACACCGATGGCGGGGAAGTTCGAGCTGTACAAGGACAAGTCCGGCGAGTTCCGATTTCGCCTGAAGGCCGGCAACGGCGAGATCATCGCGACCAGCAGCGAGAGCTACAAGACGAAGGCCGCGGCCGAGAACGGCATCGAGTCGATCAAGAAGAACGCGGCCGACGCGAAGGTCGACGACCAGACCGACTGAAATCCCTGAAACCCCTGTAATACAAGGAGGGTTTCTCCATGATCCCGTGGAGAAACCCTCCTTTGTCGTGACTCAGAGACCGTCGGAGAACTCGACTCCGCGGATCTCGACGCCGAGGCCCTCGATGCTCGCGTCCGGGATCAGCGCGGCCAGCTCGCAGGCGCGCTCCCGGGACGCCACGTCGATCAGGTAGTAGCCGCCGAGGAACTCCTTCGACTCCACGAACGGCCCGTCGGTGACGGCCGGGAGCCCGTCGCGGACTTTGACCACCGCGGACTGGGCCGGCTGCTGCAGCGCGACCGTGCTGTGGAACTCGCCCGATGCCTTGATCGTGTCGATGAACTTCTGGTGACCGCTGCCGATGGCCTGCTGCTCCTCCTCGGTCAGCGCGGCGAGCACGTCGGGGTTGACGTTCAGGACCAGTAGGTACTTCACGATGTCTCCTTCACACACGGCCCCCGGTGGTGGGTGCCTCTCATCCATCAGTACGGAGCGAGTCGCTGCACTTTGACATCGCCCACGGATAACGTCAGATCGTGCTGAGTCTCACAGATGTCCAGGCCGCCGCAGAGCGCCTGAAGGGTGTCGCGCACCGTACGCCGGTACTCACCTCGCGGACGCTCGACGAGCGTGTCGGCGCGCAGGTGTTCCTCAAGGCGGAGAACTTCCAGCGGATCGGCGCCTTCAAGTTCCGCGGGGCGTACAACGCGATCAGCCGTCTCACCCCGGAGCAGCTCGCGGCCGGCGTGGCGGCGTACTCGTCGGGCAATCACGCGCAGGCCGTCGCGCTGGCTGCCCGGCTTGCGAGGACGCCGGCGGTGATCCTGATGCCCGAGGACGCTCCACCGACGAAGCTGGCTGCGACCCGCGGGTACGGCGCTGAGGTGGTGACGTACGACCGGTACACGCAGGACCGGACCGCGCTGGCTCAGGAGTTGGCCACCGAGCGCGGGCGGACGTTGATTCCGCCGTACGACCACTACGACGTGATGGCCGGGCAAGGGACGGTGGCGCTCGAGCTGATCGAGGAGGTCGGGCACCTCGGCGCGCTCCTGGTCCCGGTCGGTGGCGGCGGGCTGATGGCCGGTTGTGCGACCGCGGCGACGTTGATGTCGCCCGGGATCCGGATGATCGGTGTCGAGCCGGCCGCGGGCGACGACCACGCCCGCTCGCTGGCGGCGGGTGAGCGGGTGGAGATCGCCGTCCCGCGGACGATCGCGGACGGGCAGGCGATCTCGACGCCGGGTGAGCTCACGTTCGCGGTGAATCAGCGGCTGGTGGAGTCGTTCGAGCTGGTCAGCGACGAGGAGATCCTGGCCGCGATGGCGTTCGCGTTCGAGCGGCTGAAGATCGTGCTGGAGCCGAGCGGGGCGAGCGCGCTGGCCGCGTTGCTGGCCGGACGGATCCACGGGCTGCCGGAGCGCGTCGGAGTGGTGCTTTCAGGCGGGAATGTGGGGCTGGAGCGCTTCCACGAGCTGCTCGGAACTAGCTGAAGACGCAAGAACTTTAGGGTGCCCTGAGCACCCTCTGTGCCCGTTGTCACAGAAAGCAATCATGAAATGTGACCGAGGCCACACCGGAGCCCTCATTTGCCGCCTCCGCCCCGCTCAGATGCGCTCAGGACACCTGGTGTTCACCCTGGCTTGCTGACCCGTCAGCGGCCCTCTCAAGGCCATTTGGGAGCGACTTTGTCGATCTAAGGGTTTGCGTCGTGATCGTTCTGTTATACAGTCGTCGGCGGTTCGGTAAACAACACGAACTGCACACGGGTCAACGCCGAGCCCTGCCAGGGCCCATGTGCTCCCCTCGAACTACATGGCAGGGGTGGGGGACCCATGAAGTTGGGTCTCGACCGTGAGTGGCCGAGACCCTGGGGTGAAGTCCGCGGGAGCGGACCGGGCTATGAATCCCAGCCCGAACCCGACAGCTAACTTCACAGGCGTCGGGAGACAACCATGCCCGTCACTGCCCGACGGACGTCGCTTCTGCGCGCCGTCAGCCAGACCGCCGAGTCCAGTACTAGCCGGCCTACCGGCCGGACTCTGGCGAAGCACCGTAGGTCCACCCGTCCGGGAACTCCCCGGGCTGCCGCCGCCGTTCTGACGGTCGGTCTCGCGGTGGGCGGTGGAGCCGCTCTCACCGTCAGCACCACCCCTGCTGCTTCGGCGGCCACCACCTCCGCCACCGCGACGACGACGCCGCGTGGGTACTGGAGCATCCCGAGCAAGCCGCTGCTCCGGTTCCGCGACAGCGGCCCGACCGTGAAGTACGTCCAGAGGGCCCTGCACCTTGGTCCGGACGGCTACTTCGGCGCGAGCACCGTCCGGGTGCTGAAGAAGTTCCAGACCTCCTGGGGTCTGACGGCCACCGGCTACATGGACAAGAAGACCTGGGGCCGGCTGACCTGGGCCGCCAAGCACAAGGTGCTCTACGGCAAGTACAGCGCCAGCAGCGGCACCACCACGTTCCGCGCCAAGGTGCTCCGCGAGGCGGCCAAGCTTAAGGGCACGCCGTACCGCTACGGCGGCACGACGACCCGCGGCTTCGACTGCTCCGGCTACACCGGCTTCGTGTACAAGAAGGCCGGCAAGAAGCTGCCGCGCACGTCGCGCCAGCAGTACAGCGCGACCAAGCACATCAGCCGCAAGGCCGCCAAGCCGGGTGACCTGGTGTTCTTCCGCAACGGTGGCGGCGGCGTGTACCACGTCGGCATCTACGCCGGCGGGAACATGCTGTGGCACGCCTCGAAGCCGGGTCGCCCGGTCGCCAAGGCGAAGATCTGGACCAGCAGCGTGGCCTTCGGCCGCGTCTGAGTCCTGACCGGCCGGCGCCCTTCCCCCCATTGGGCGCCGCCGGTCGTCAGCGTCCTATCCCCCCAGGCACGCTGACGTGCGAAACCGGCCCGAACCGTCGCCCCCACCCCTCCGACGGATCGGGCCGGTTTCCTTTTTCCCCCGGCCCCGCGAGTCAGTCGTCGAGGAGGCCGGCTTCGTAGGCGAGGATCGCGACCTGGACGCGGTTGGTGGCGTCGAGTTTCACCAGGGCGCGGGAGACGTGCGCCTTCACGGTGGCCTCGCTCATGAAGAGCCGTCGGCCGATGTCGGCGTTCTGCAAGCCGCGGCCGACCGCGACCAGCACCTCCCGCTCGCGCTCGGTCAGCTTGTTGATGCGCTCCTGCGCGGCCCGCTTCCGGTCGGCGCGCGGGTCCCCGGCGAAGTGCCCGATCAGCCGCCGGGTCACCGCGGGCGACAGCATCGCGTCCCCGGCCGCCACCACCTTGATCGCCTGCACCAGCTCCCGCGGCGGCGTGTCCTTGAGCAGGAACCCGCTGGCCCCGGCCTGCAACGCCCGGAACACGTAGTCGTCCAGGTCGAATGTCGTCAGTACGACGATCTTCGGCGGATCCGGCAGCGCCTGCACCTCGCGGGTCGCGGCCAGCCCGTCCAGCCGCGGCATCCGGATGTCCATCAGGACCACGTCCGGCCGGTGCTCCTTCACCATCTTCGCCGCGTCCGCGCCGTCATCGGCCTCGGCGACGACCTCGAGCTCGTCGTCGGACTCGAGGATCATCTTCAGCCCGGCTCGCACCAGTGCCTCGTCGTCCACGATCAGCAGCCGAGTCATCGCTCTCCTTCTTCTCCGTGCGATACCGCGTCTCCGTGCAAGGCCTCGACCTCGTCCGGCACCAGTGGGTCGGACGGCTCGCGACCGTCCGACCACGGCAGCCAGGCTTCCACCCGCCACCCGCCTTCCGTCGTCGGTCCCGTCCAGAGCCGACCGCCGACCAGCTGCACCCGCTCCCGCAGACCGACCAGGCCGGCACCGGCACCAGGCAGCAGTGAACCAGCAGCCACCGGCCGGACATTCGTCACCCTGACCGTCACGCCTTCACCAGGCGCGCCATGCACCTGTACGTCGGTCGCGGCGCCACGCGCGTGTTTGTGCACATTGGTCAACGACTCCTGCACCAAGCGGTAGACCGTCCGCCCGACAGACACCGGTACGTCGTCGGGCAGCGTCACGTCGTACCCCACAGCGACTCCGGCGTCTCGCGAGGCCGTGATGAGCCGTTCGAGGTCCGAGGCCTTCGGGACGGGCGTCAGGTCCGCGCCGTCGACGCTGATGTCGGACCGCAGTACGCCGAGGACCTCGCGGAGATCCTCCATCGCCTGTCGCGCGGTTTCGCGGATCAGCCGGGCCGAGTCCTCGACCTTGTCGGAGCCGACGGACGGGTTCACCTCGAGACCGCCCGCGTGCAGCGCGATCAGCGAGACCTTGTGCGCGAGGACGTCGTGCATCTCCTGCGCGATCCGGGCGCGCTCGCCGAGGCGGGCCTGCTCGCTGCGCAGTTCGCGTTCGGCCTCGGCCCGCTCGGCGCGGTCCCGCAGCGACGCCATCAGGTCGCGGCGCGCCCCGACGTACGCGCCGATGGCGATCCAGGTGCCGACCAGGAACGGTCCGGTGAAGATCGACGTCCAGATCTGGCCCCGGCTGCTCCAGCCGTTCAGGACGTAGGCGGCGTACGCGGCGACGCTGAGGATCGCCAGCGCGAGGTCCCGGCGCCGGATCGCCAGCGTCAGCAGGGCGAGCCCCATCGGGACGAAGATCGACCCGGTCAGCATCGCGAGGACGGTGACCGCGGTGACAGTCACCGGGAACCGCCGGCGCCAGAACAGCGCGACGGAGGCGACGATGCCGGCGCCCAGCACGTACCAGTCCTTGACGGACCACCCGTTGCCGCCGGACGCGGCCTGGGTGACGATCGTCACCAGGCTGAAGCCGACGTACAGGATGTCGCGCAGGCGCGGGGCATGCCTGACCCACCAGGCGTACCACCGGCGCAACCGTCGCATTCCGTCACTGTAGTTCGACGGTCGACGCGATCACGTCCCCCTTCCGGGTGGGTTCTGCAGCCGATCGGACGACTTTCGTAGGGGGTGACGACAGCCGCTCGTCCGATGTGCGACCGGGGTCGGTGACGGTTGACTCGATGTCATGATCACCGTCGAGAACCTGACCAAGCGCTACGGCAGCACCACGGCTGTCCAGGACGTGTCGTTCACCGTTCAGTCCGGCAGCATCACCGGCTTCCTCGGCCCGAACGGCGCCGGCAAGTCGACCACGCTGCGGATGCTCACCGGTCTGACGCCGCCGACCTCCGGCACCGCGTCCATCACCGGCAAGCGGTACGTCGACCTGCCGAACCCGGGCCGTGTCGTCGGGGTCATGCTGGACGCCGCTGCGCAGCACCCGGGCCGCACCGGGCGCGAGACGCTGCTGCTGAACGCGAGCCTGCTCGGCGTGCCGAAGACGCGCGCCGACGAGATGCTCGAGGCGGTCGGACTCGGCCATGCCGCGAAGCGCCGCGTCGGTCAGTACTCGCTCGGTATGCGGCAGCGGCTCGGGATCGCTTCGGCCCTGCTGGGTGATCCCGCCGTACTGATCCTCGACGAGCCGGCGAACGGGATGGACCCGGAAGGCATCCGCTGGATGCGCGGACTGCTGCAGGACTTCGCCTCCCGCGGCGGCACGGTGATCCTGTCCAGCCACCTGCTGGGCGAGGTGCAGGCGACCGTCGACCGGCTGGTCGTCATCGGCGGCGGCCGGATCGTCGCCGACGGCTCGCTGCAGGAACTGCTGGCCGGATCCGGCACGCTCGTCCGCGGCCTCGACCCGATCCGCCTGAACGAGGCCCTGACCGCGGCCGGCCTGAACCTCGAGCCGCTGCACGACGGCGCGCTCCGCGTCGACGCCACCGCCGAGCAGGTCGGGCGGGCCGCAGCCGCTGCCGGTCAGATCCTTCTCGAACTCCGCCAGAGCGACGGCGCCGGCCTGGAGGACCTGTTCTTCCAGCTGACCACCCAACCGTCACAGCCCGTCGCCGCTGCCGCCTGATCACCTCGAATCTTCCTGGAGACCTTCATGACCACCCTGACCGACGTCGCGCCCGCGACAACCGCCAAGCACCGCAGCGAGGTGGCGACCAGCTTGCCGCCCGCGCGCGGTCAGTCCTTCCTCAAGCTCGTCACCATCGAGCTCCGCAAGTCCGTGAACACCCGCAGCGGCCGGGTCCTGATCGCCGCGATCCTGCTGATCGCGCTCGCCGCGCTGACCTGGCAGTTCACCCACCTGCCGAAGGGCGACGCCGGCTTCGACGGGTTCCTCGGCGCCGCGTCCACCGGCGTAATGCTGCTGCTGCCGGTGATCGGCGTGATGGCGATGACGTCGGAGTGGACGCAGCGGACCGCGCTGACCACGTTCACGCTGTCGCCGCGCCGGGTCCGGGTGCAGCTGGCCAAGTTCGCCTCGGCGGTCGTGCTGAGCGCGGTCGTGATGACCGCGGTCGTCGCGCTGGCGCTCGCGAGCACCGCGCTCGCCGGTGGGATCACCGACCACGCGGCGTCGTACGCCGGACTCGGCGGGCAACTCGCCGGGGCCTACCTGACTGTCGCGCTGAACGTCGTGATGGGCGCTGCGTTCGGTGCGATCATCCCGCAGACCGCGGTAGCGATCCTGGCGTACTTCATCGCGCCGACCGCCTGGTCGCTGGCCGGACCGGCGCTGTTCAAGGACAACGCGAACTGGCTGGACGTGTTCGGCGCGCTCGGCCGGATCGCAGAGCGTGATCTGCACGGGATGGTGCCGGAAACGCTGGTCGCGGTAGGGGTCTGGATCGTCCTGCCGACCATCGTCGGACTGTGGGCTAGCTCACGTCGCGAAGTGAAGTAACGGGGCCGGACGCGGTGGGGTGGGCCGGTTTGAGGGGACCTGCCCACCTCACCGATGCTGTGATCGGACCTCTGGTCGGGGGCGGTGCGTGTGTCGATCCGCCGCTCCGGGTATCCTTGAACCACGATTACTGACGACTGATCCGTGGGCGCCACGCAGCGTACCCGGTTGACTTGTGCGAGGGGGTCGACGCTATGGGGCGCGGCCGTGCAAAGGCCAAGCAGACGAAGGTCGCACGCGACCTGAAGTACCGCACCTGGGACACCGACTTGGACCAGCTCAAGCGAGAGCTGTCCGGTGACCAGGGTGGCGACCGTTCTGCAAATGGTGACAACGACGGCGACGGTGACGACGCCGACGACTACCACCCCCGTCGGTAAGCAACATTCGCCCGGCTGAGCTGCTCAGTGCGCCATGGGGTGCCTGAGCAGCTCACCGTGCGTCCCGACGTGTTCCATCACACCTGCACCACCTGTGGCGGATCAGCGACTCCAGCAGCCCGAGGCGTCGGACGGCTCGAGCGAGACCCGCTCTCAGGTGGCGAGGTGCACTCCGGTCAGCGACCGACCTACTTGGCGTAGGTGCCTTCGAGGGTGACCGCCCCGCCGGGCGCTGCGGTGACTTCGCCGCAGATCCAGGCGGGGATGTCGCGCGCGGCCAGCGCCCGTACGGCGGCGTCGGCGGCCGACCGATCCAGTACGGCGACCATGCCGGCGCCCATGTTCAGCGTCTTCTCGAGCTCGGGCAGTGCGACGTCGCCGAGCAGCCCGACGAGCCCGAAGATCGGTGCCGGCGTCCACGTCGAGCGGTCGATCCGCACGGACAACTCGTCCGGGATCACCCGCGCCAGGTTCGCGGCGAACCCGCCACCCGTGATGTGCGACATCGCGTGCAGTGGCTTCTCGTCGCCGCCATTCAGCTCCTGGATCAGCTCCAGGCAGTGCTTGGCGTACACCCGCGTCGGCGTCAGCAGCACCTCACCGAGCGTCGTACCCAGCTCAGGCACGACCCGGTCCAGCTCCCACTTCGCGCGGTCAAAGAACACATGGCGCACCAGGCTGTACCCGTTCGAGTGCAGTCCCGATGACGCCATCGCCAGTACGACGTCGCCTGCGCGCACCCGCTCCGCGCCGAGCACCTCGTCCGCCTCGACCACACCGGTCGCCGCGCCCGCCACGTCGTACTCGTCCGGCTCCAGCAGCCCCGGGTGTTCCGCGGTCTCACCGCCGACGAGCGCCGTACCGGCCTCGACACAGGCCTCCGCGATGCCCTTCACGATCTGCGCGATCGTCTCCGGCACCACCTTGCCGGTGCAGATGTAGTCGGTCATGAACAACGGCTCCGCGCCGCACACGACCAGGTCGTCGACAACCATCCCGACCAGGTCGAACCCGATCGTGTCGTGCTTGCCGAGCTTCTGCGCGATCGCGACCTTGGTCCCGATCCCGTCCGTCGACGTCGCCAGCAGCGGCCGCCGGTACGACGTCAGCGCGGTCGCGTCGAACAACCCGGCGAAACCGCCGAGCCCGCCGACCACCTCGGGACGGGTCGCCTTCGCCACCCACTCCTTCATCAGCTCGACGGCCCGGTCACCGGCCTCGATGTCGACCCCGGCAGCGGCGTAACTCGCGCCTTGACTCACGTTCTTGTTCTCCCTAGAAGTACTACGGGCGGCTGAGCGCGTCCGCGGCGCCGCCACCGCCGGAGACCGTCGCCAGGCCGTCGACGTCGGTGGTCACCGGCAGCTCGAGCAGGTGCTTGCCCAGGTGCTCCGGGTCCGGCAGCGCCACCGGGTAGACCCCGTCGAAGCACGCGCGGCACAGCTTGTCCATCGGCACCGTGGTCGCCTCGACCAGGCCGTCCAGGCTGATGTACCCGAGCGAGTCGGCGCCGAGCGAGCGGCAGATCTCCTCGGTGTTCAGCCCGTTCGCGATCAGTTCGGCGCGGCTCGCGAAGTCGATGCCGTAGAAGCACGGCCACTTCACCGGCGGGGCGGTGATGCGGACGTGGATCTCGCGGGCGCCGGCCTCGCGGAGCATCCGGATCACGGCGCGCTGAGTGTTGCCGCGGACGATCGTGTCGTCCACCACGACCAGGCGTTTGCCCTCGATCACCTCGCGCAGCGGGTTCAGCTTCAGGCGGATACCGAGCTGGCGGATCGTCTGGCTCGGCTGGATGAACGTGCGGCCGACGTACGCGTTCTTCACCAGGCCGGAGCCGTACGGGATGCCGGACTCCTCGGCGTACCCGATCGCACCGGGCGTGCCGGACTCGGGCGTCGCGATCACCAGATCGGCCTCGGCCGGGTGCTCCTTGGCGAGCTTGCGGCCGATCTCGACGCGGGTCGAGTAGATCCGGCGGCCGGAGATCTGGGTGTCCGGGCGGGCCAGGTACACGAACTCGAACAGGCAGCCCTTCGGGTCCGCCTCGGCGAACCTCGTCGACCGCAGCCCCTCGGCGTCGATCGCGACCATCTCACCCGGCTCGATCTCGCGGATGAAGCTCGCGCCGACGATGTCCAGGGCGGCGGTCTCGCTGGCGATCACCCAGCCACGCTCCAGCCGGCCGAGCACCAGCGGGCGGATCCCCTGCGGGTCGCGAGCGCCGTACAGCGTGTTCTCGTCCATGAAGACCAGGCTGAACGCGCCCTTGACCTTCGGGAGGATCTTCGCGGCCGCCTGCTCGATGGTCAGGTCCGGGTACCCGGCGAGCATCGAGGTGAGGATGTCGGTGTCACTCGACGCACCGTGCTTCGCGTTCGCCTTCGCATGGTCGACGTCAGCGTCCAGACCGAGATCCAGGTCACCTTCACCGTTCAGGCTGGCGGCGAGCTCACTGGTATTGGTCAGGTTGCCGTTGTGCCCGAGCGCGATCGACCCGGTCGCGGTAGACCGGAACGTCGGCTGCGCGTTCGCCCAGACACTGGACCCGGTCGTCGAGTACCGGCAGTGGCCGATCGCGATATGCCCGCGCAGCGAAGCGAGAGTCGCCTCGTCGAACGCCTGGCTGACCAGCCCCATGTCCTTGTAAACGAGAATCTGACTCCCGTTACTGACCGCGATCCCGGCCGACTCCTGCCCCCGGTGCTGCAAGGCGTAGAGCCCGAAGTAGGTGAGTTTGGCAACCTCTTCCCCCGGCGCCCAGACCCCGAAGACGCCACAAGCGTCCTGCGGACCCAGATCCTGCGGGTCGAGTTCATGAGTAAGCCGACCATCGCCACGAGCCACACCAGCAGTCTACGGGACGCGACGTGGACCGAAGACCAGCGTCTACCAGCAGACGACGCCGCCGCAGATCGGCACGGACCCGACCGCCGCTGACGTGGTAGCCGGGGTGACCGTCACCAGAACCGCGACCATACTGACCACAATCAGCAACTTCTTGATCACAGATCGCCCTTTCGAAATAATCCGACCTCTCTCAGAGTGCTTACTATCGACGCACTGTGTATATGGTCGGTTCCGACAAGTTCTGGAGGAGAAGGTCCTGTGCTGGAGCCGCTGGGGGTGGACGAAGCCACTTTTGCGGTCTATCACGCCCTCTTGAGCCACCCAGACAGTACGCCCGAGCAGATTGCCAAGCTAGTCAACCGTTCGGCCGACGAGGTCCACGGCCTTATGGACAACCTGCGTCGGCTGGAACTCCTGGTGCCGACCTGGACCAATCCAGACGGTGAGCACGCAGTCCATCCACGCGTCGGGCTGACCGGCCTGGCGGAGCGGCGGCGAACTGAGCTGAACAAGAGGCTTGGTGAGCTCAGGGAGGCCGAGGCTTCGGCCGAAGTGATCGCCGAGCAGTACAACGAACTGCTCACAGCACGTACGAGCGGTGACGTCGAGGTGCTCAAGGGGCGCGCGAACGCTTCTCGGCGGATCGAGGAACTCGCCCTGAAGGCGAGAGACGCATTCTGGGGCTTGATTCCCGCACACTTCGATGACTCGCTGCCCCAATCGGACAGATCTCCAGACTTCGATCTGCTCGAGCGCGGGATCAAACTGCGGACGGTTTACCTGCAGAGCATGACATCGTCGAAGCAGGCCCTGGAGTACGCGACGAAGATGCACCGATTGGGCGGCGAGGTCCGCGTCACTCCTACGCTGCCAATGCGCCTGCTGATCCTCGACCAGGAGCTCGCCATCCTCCCGATGGACCCGGAGAACCCGACCGCAGGCGCAGTCATCCACCGCACTCCCGCTGTCGTATCTATCGCGATCGCCCTTTTCGACTCGTACTGGTCCAGAGCAACCGAGCTCTTCGACCCCGATGACCGCGACGACGAGACGCCATTGACGCCTCACGAGGCCGAGGTGCTGCGCCTCCTGGCCGGCGGCGCCAAAGATGAGCAGGTCGCCCGTCTCCTAGGCATCTCCCTCCGCACCGCACGTCGCATCACCGCCAACCTCTCCGAACGCCTAGACGCCGCCAGCCGCTTCGAACTCGGCGTAGCTGCCGCAAAGCGCGGCTGGGTGTAGGTCCGACTTGTTCGAGTCGCTGGGGCTGACCGAGGAGAGTCTCGCCGTCTACCAGGCTCTGCTTCAACGCCCAGAACTGGTTCGCGCGGCGCATATCGGTGAGCTCGCTGCCACCGTCGAGGTGAGCGAGAGCGAAGTCGAGGCGCGGCTCGGCCGGCTCCGAGAGCTTGGTCTGCTCGTGCCGCGTTGGAACATCCCGGACGAGGAATACCCTCTCGACCCGCGGGCAGCGTTCGACATTCTGGCCAGCCGCCGCCAGCAGGAGATCGACAAACTCACCGGCGAACTGAACGCGGACAGAACCGAGGCGGCTCAATTCGTCGCGGACTACTCCGACATTCTTGTCCAGAAGAACGCCGGTGGCGTGGAAGTTCTCGAGGGCGAACGCGCATATCAACGGATGCAGCATTTCGAACCGGTGAAATCCAGTTGGGCGATGTTTCCACCGGATCCGATGCCATTGTCTCGCCCACCGGAGGAATCGGGCGACATCCGGTTTCTGGAACGTCGCATCGACGCTCGGTACCTCGTTGTCGAGTCGCAGTTGAAGGTACGTGGAACTCGCGAGTATTTCGATTTCATACGGGAATACGGCGCGGAGGTGCGGGCTGTGCCTTCGGTGCCGTTGAAGATGATCATCTTCGACGGCGAGGCCGTGGTTGTAGGGATCGACCCTGACAACAATCCGGCCGGGGCGATGGTTCACCACAGCACGGCTGTCCTTCGGATCGCTGTCGACCTGTACGAGCACTACTGGCAGCGTGCTCGGCGTGTGATCGAAACCGCCATACCACCGGAGAACGATCTCACTGCGCAGGAAACCGAGTTTCTTCGGTTGCTTGTGCGTGGCGGGACCGATGAGCAGGTGGCTCGGAAGCTTGGGGTTTCTCTGCGTACCGTGCGGCGGATTGCGGCGAAGCTTAGTGAGCAGGTGGGGGCTTCGGGGCGGTTTGAGCTGGGGGTTCGGGCGGCGCAGCGGGGGTGGGTGGATTAGCCCCAGTCCCAGGCTCGGGAAAGGGGCTTGGTGCGACGGGACATTGGGTTCTCCTCGTGGGGCGGGAAGGGCGAGAGGAATGGGTGCGCCGCCCGGCCTCTCGGTACGGGAGTCAAACAGAGGGAACGTGGCGTGGGCAACGGGCGGCGGTGGCCGGGGGAGGTCGTTGGCCGGGGGCGGCCACCTGCTTCCAGGGCCGCTTTGCGGAAACTTTCTGCCACCAGGTGCCAAATAGTTACCGAAAACCGCGCTGCCCGGTGCGGAGCAGGAACCCTTGAAACAGCTCGGCCGTCGGCGCACCGCTCAAGCGGGTGCCGACGGCCGTTCGCTTTGGTCCGGGTCTAGACCGTTTTGAGGGCGGTGAGGAGTTTGTTGAGGGAGTCCCGGGCGTCGCCGAACAACAGCGTGGTGCGGGGGTCGTAGAGAAGTTCGTTCTCGATTCCCGCGAAGCCGGGGCGCATGGAGCGTTTGAGGAAGATGACGCGCTGGGCCTCGTCAGCGTTCAGGATCGGCATGCCGTAGATGGGGGCCGACGGGGTGTTGCGGGCGGCCGGGTTGACGACGTCGTTGGCGCCGACGACCAGGACGACGTCCGTCGTCTTGAAGTCGCCGTTGATGTCGTCCATCTCGCGCAGCTGGTCGTACGGGACTTGGGCCTCGGCGAGCAGCACGTTCATGTGGCCGGGCATGCGGCCGGCGACGGGGTGGATGGCGTAGTCGACCTTGACCCCGCGGCTCTGCAGTTCCTCGACGAGGTCGCGGAGGGTGTGCTGCGCCTGCGCGACGGCGAGACCGTACCCGGGCACGATGATGACCTTGTTCGCGTACCCGAGCAGGATCGCGACGTCCTCCGGTCCCGCCGAGATCACCGGCCGGTCGGACGCCGTACCGGCGCCCAGCGTCGATCCGCCGCGGACGGCACCGAACAGGATGTTGAAGACGGACCGTCCCATCGCGTCCGCCATCAGCTTGGTGAGCAACGTACCGGCCGCGCCGACCAGCGTGCCCGCGATCAGCAGCAGCGTGTTCCCGAGGACGTAACCGCCCGCGGCGACGGTCAGACCGGTGAAGGCGTTCAGCAGCGAGATCACGATCGGTACGTCGGCACCGCCGACCGGCAGCACGAGCATCACGCCGATCGCGAGACCGATGAGGCAGAGGAGTACGCCGACCCACACCCGCGGATCCGACACGAGCCAGACCGCGAGCGCGACGCCGCCCAGCAGCGACGCGACGAAGAGCACGGGCAGACCCGGGAACGTCACCGGACGGGTCCTCATCAGTTCCTGCAGCTTGGCGAACGTCACCACCGAGCCGGAGAAGCTGATCGCGCCGACCAGGATCGTGAACGCCGTGGCGATCGCCGCGACGGTCGCGTCGGAGGGTACGTCGCTGAGCTC
Organism: Kribbella sp. NPDC055110; assembly: GCF_053607525.1. Classification (NCBI taxonomy): domain Bacteria; kingdom Bacillati; phylum Actinomycetota; class Actinomycetes; order Propionibacteriales; family Kribbellaceae; genus Kribbella; species Kribbella sp. NPDC055110. The sequence goes on along the minus strand of NZ_JBSGTS010000007.1, from coordinate 65,445 downwards.
GAGCAGGGCGACCAACGCGGCCGCGCCACCGCCGACGCCGTTGAACAGGGCAACGAGCTGCGGCATCTGGGTCATCTGCACCCGCCGCGACCCGATCACACCGCCGACGGTGCCGATCGCCAGCGCGATCAGGATCGGCACCAGGTGGTCGGGTTTGTACGCCGCGAACGTGATGATCACCGCGAGAACCGCTCCGGCGGCGCCGATCAGGTTGCCGGTCCGCGCGCTCCGCGGCGACGACAGCGCCTTCAGCGCGACGATGAAGCAGACCGCGGAGACCAGATAGCCGATCTGGGCCCAGGTGGGGATCACTTGTGCAGCTCCTTCTTGCGAGCCCCCGGGCCTTTGAACATCTCCAGCATCCGGTCGGTGACCACGAACCCGCCGACCATGTTCACCGTCGCCAGTACGACGGCCAGCAGTCCGACGATCACCACGATCGCGGAGTCGGCGGCTCCGGTGACGATGATGGCACCGACCAGGATGACGCCGTGGATGGCGTTCGCCCCCGACATCAGCGGGGTGTGCAGCGTCGAGGAGACCTTGCTGATCACCTCGACCCCGACGAACGCCGCGAGTACGAAGATCGTCAGCAACGCGATGGATTCCGTCATGCCTGGCCCTTCAGAAGCTCTCGGGTGGGCTCGTGGAGTACGGCGCCGTCGTGGGTGACGCAGCAGCCGCGGACGATCTCGTCGTCGAAGTCGGGATCGAAGGCGGCGTTCCGGGTCATCAGCCGGATCAGGTTCGCGATGTTCTGACCATAGAGCCGCGAGGCGGGTCCGGCCATCTGCGACGGCACGTTCGCCCCGCCCCAGACCAGTGCGTCGCCGATCGTCAGCTCGGTCCCGGCGACGGATCCCTCGACGTTGCCGCCCTGTTCCGACGCCAGGTCCACCACGACCGAACCGGGCTTCATCTGCTCGACCATCTGCCGTGTCACCAGCATCGGTGCGGTCCGGCCCGGTACGGCGGCTGTCGTGATGAGGGCGTCCGCGGCGGCGACGTACGGCGTGAGCAGTTCACGCTGGAGCTGCGCGCGTTCCGGGGTCATCTCGCGGGCGTACCCGCCGGGTCCGTCGAGCGTTCCGAGTTCGAGCTCGATCGGTACGGCGCCCATCGACGCGATCTCCTCCGCGGCGGCAGTACGTACGTCGTACGCCTTGACCACTGCTCCGAGGCGTTTCGCGGTGGCGATCGCCTGCAGGCCGGCCACGCCGGCGCCGAGGACGAGGACCTGGGCCGGCGGGACGGTGCCGGCCGCGGTCATGTTCAGCGGGAAGAACCGCGGCAGCCTTTCGGCGGCGACGATCGCGGCCCGGTACCCGGCGACGAGCGCCTGCGACGACAGGGCGTCCATCGACTGGGCCCGGGAGATCCGCGGGATCAGCTCCATCGCGAACACCGTCAGCTTGGCCCGGGTTGCGGTCCGGACCACGTCTGGCGGGTTCGTCGGCAGGAACGACATCAGCGCCGTACCGGCGTGCAACCGTTGCAGGCGCTCACGTTCGAGCGGCTGCACCGAGGTCACGATGGTGGCTGCGTGGTCGGCGCCCCAGGCCACTTCGGCGCCGGCGTCGCGGTACTGGTCGTCGGAGAACAGTGCGCGTTCACCGGCGGCCGGCTCGACCGCGACCTCGTAGCCGAGCTCGATCAGTTTCGCGACTTGTTCCGGCACCAGCGCGACCCGGCGCTCCGCCGGTCTGGTCTCCCGTACGACTGCGATCTTCACTCGCCGAAACCTATGCCAAACACTGGGTCGCCGAAAAGCCCGGTCACGACTGGTTTGCGAGGTTCTGCAGCAGAAGAGCCTCGGCGAGGCAGACCTTGGCGAACTCCGCGAGGTGCAGACCCTCGTCGATACCGTGTGCGCGGGTGTCCGGATCCTCCACGCCGGTGACCAGGATCGAGGCCTGCGGGAACGTCTGCTGGAACTCCGCGATGAACGGGATCGAGCCGCCCATGCCCATGTCGATCGGCTCGACACCCCATGCCGTCTTGAACGCCGCCCGGGCCGCTTCGTACCCGGCGCCGCGCGCGTTCACGCTGCACGGCTGACCGTTCTGGCCCTCGGTGACGATGACCTGCGCACCCCACGGCGCGTGGTTCTCGAGGTGCGCCTTGAGCGCCGCGCTGGCCTTGATTGCGTCGTCGCCCGGCGCGACCCGCAGGCTCACCTTGGCCCGCGCGACCGGCACGAGCGTGTTGCTGGCCTCCGCCACGGACGGCGCGTCGATCCCCAGTACGGCGATCGCGGGCCGGGTCCACAACCGGTCGACGAGCGAACCTGATCCGGTCAGCCGGACGGAGTCCAGCACGCTCGACTCGGCCCGCAGCCGGTCCTCCGGGTACTCCACATCGGCCGCCCGGGACGCATGCAGCCCGTCCACCGCGACGTCGCCCTTGTCGTCGTGCAGGGTCGCGAGCAGCCGGCACAACGCCGACAGGGCGTCCGGGATCGGTCCACCGAACAAACCGGAATGGACCGCATGATCCAGTGTCCGTACTTCGACGTACGCCTCCACCAGGCCGCGCAGCGACACTGTCAGCGCCGGCCGGCCGACATCCCAGTTGCCCGAGTCCGCGATCACGATCGCGTCGGCGGCGAGCTCGTCGGAGTACTCGTCCAGCAACTGCAGGAGGGTCGGCGAGCCGATCTCCTCCTCGCCCTCGACGAACACGGTCACACCCACCGGAAGATCGTTGCCGAAGGCCCGTACGGCGGCCAGGTGCGCCGCGATCCCGGCCTTGTCGTCGGCGGCGCCCCGCCCGTACAGCCGGTCGCCGCGCTCGGTCGGCTCGAACGGGTCCGACGTCCACTGCTCGACGGCCCCGGTCGGCTGGACGTCGTGGTGCGCATACAGCAGGACCGTCGGCTTGCCGGCCGGTGCGGCCTTCTTCGCGATGACCGCGGGCGCGCCGTCGCCGGCCCGGACGATCTTCACGGTGAAGCCTTCGGCCTCGAACAACGCCGCGGTCGCCTCCGCGGACCGCTGGACGTCGGCCGCGCGGGCCGGTTCGTAACTGACCGACGGGATCCGGATGAGGTCCTCGAGGTCGGCACGGACGCTGGGCAGAACGCGGTCGATCGCCGCTGACAGATCGCTCATGCGACAACCGTACGGCGTCCGTTCGCGGAGCTGACCCCCGGTGAACCCTCGCGCGTAACTGATTGCCGATTTACTCTGAGATTCTCGTAGGTTTCCGCCCAACCTCCGGAGGTCACCATGCGCATTCTTGCCATCTCGACCGCACTCATCACCACAGCTGCCGCCCTCACGAGCGCTCTGCCCGCGCACGCCGCGATCAGTTGCGACACCTCGACCAGCGGCGGTTCGACGTTCTACGACGGACCGTCCGCGTCCTACAAGTACGACGCCCGGTTCAGCAACAGCGCGAGCATCCCCAACCTCAGCACGCACACCCCGCAAGGCGCCGGCACCTGGTACGACTGGGACGGCTCCGGCAAGAACCTGATCCTGATCGCGGCGTACCGAGACGGTGCCGACTCGCAGATCTACGGCATCGATCCGTCCACCGGCTCGACGGTCGGCGTGGTCGCGATCGCCGAGTCCCATGTCGGTGGGATCACCGTGAGCAAGGGCTGGGCGTTCGTGGCCGGCCAGGGCAGCAGCATCCGCAAGTACCGGCTGACGGAGTTGCGCGATGCGTTGAAGGCCGCAGGTACGCCGTACCTCGCGCAGGTCGGTACGGCGCGCGACGTGGCCGGATCGTCGTTCATCGGGAGCTACGGGGACTCGTTGTTCTCCGGGACGTTCAACGAGACCGGCCGCGGGACCATGTACGAGTACAAGATCGCGGACGACGGCACGCTGACCACACTGGCCGGCGCCTGGGAGGTCCCGACGAAGACGCAGGGGCTGACGGTCACCGCGAACCACTTCATCTACAGCACGTCGTACGGGCGTGGGAACCGCAGCAACATCTACGTGGTGAAGCGCGGCCAGAAGGACCTGGACGCGGCGGCCCTGAGCTGCTTCCGCGCACCGAGCATGACCGAGGGCATCACGGAGTACAACGGCACCGCGTACCTGGTCTACGAGTCCGGGTCCTACCTCTACGCGTCGGATCCCGCCACGTTGAACGTCATCCCCCGCATGCACAAGGCCACCATCTCGTCCCTGACGTCCCTGGTGCCTTAGGACTTGTACGTCGCCGAGTCCACTACTGCTTGACGCGTAGTCGGGTTGTCGTCACGCACCTGCACCCGGAGCAGGTGCGTGGTGTCCACCACCTTGTACTGCTCCAGAACAGTCGGCACGTTGTTGCAGCTGTACCTGAAGGTGACGGTGTTCTCGGTCGTCTCCGGGTCGGTGCCTCCGGTGCAGCCGGCCGGCGGGGAGGCAGTCGTCGGCAGTTGAGTGGCGTCCACCAGGCCTACATAGACGCCTTCGGTGTTCGGATCGGTCTGCCAGTTGGAGGTGTTCGTGCTGACCACGAGCGACTTCCCGTCGTCGACAGCCTTCTGTTTCCAGAGACGCGGGACCTGTACTGACAGGTTCTGGTTCTCCACCTTCACCGGGCGGGTCAGGACGTACTGGTAGCCGCCGTACCCGCCGCCTGCTGCCAGCACCACTGCAGCGAGTGCTGTGAAGACACCTGCCCGCCTGCGACGCTCCGGCTTCGCAGCAACGGTGGACTGGCCGGCACTGGCCAGTGCGGTCGCCTGGTCGACCGGAGCGGTCGTAGGACTCGGTGCAGGCATCTCTGCGGCCGGTACCAGCCCCGCAGGGATCTTGCCCGTGGAGTGCGCCTCCCGCAGTGCATTGAGGAAGCTGTCGAGGTCCGGCCAGCGCTTGTCCCGGTCCGGCTCGAGAGCACGCCGTACGACGACATCGACCGCATCCGTCACGTCTTCGCGCAGTGTGGTCATCGAGGGCGGTGGCGCCTCGATCTGCATCACCGCACCGAGGCTAGCCACACCATGCGGCGCCTGGCCGGTGAAGGCGGCGTACGCGACCGCACCGAGCGAGTACAGGTCGGCGCGGTGGTCCAGCCGTTCACCCATCACCTGTTCGGGAGCGACGTACGCCGGGGTGCCGCCGGGCATCGTGATGCGGGAGACCTCGGCGAGCGACTTGCCCAGACCGAGGTCGGACAGCATCGCGCGATCGCCGTTCGGATCGGTGCGGAACAGGACGTTGGCCGGCTTCACGTCGCGGTGCAGGACGCCGCGGGCGTGCAGGTGCTTCAGGCCGCGACCGACCTGCGTGATGATCCGGACCGCCTCGCCGAACTCGAGCGGGCCGGCCTTGATCCGGTCCGCGAGCGTGCCGCCGTCGGCGTAGGTGAGGACCATGAACGGGCGGCCGTCGTCGGCCTCGCCGATGTCGTGCACGCCGACGACGTACAGCGAGTCGACCTTGCGCAGGAACCTGCCCTCGGCCAGGAAACGCCGACGGACGTCCTCGTCCTCGACCCAGTTCTCGGACAGGATCTTGACCGCGACCTCGGCGTCCAGCTGCTCGTCGCGCGCCAGCCAAACGGTCGCGAAACCCCCGGCACCCACCCGGCGGACCAGGGAGTACCGGCCGATCCGCGGTGGCTGGTCCATGGCGTAATTATGCTCGATCCGTTCTGCGACCGGTTCGCTGGAGTGAACAAAGCGGTATTTTCCGGCGTCACATCTGCGACAGCGGGATGCCGAACTGACCGTGAAGTGTTGAGGAGATCGCCGATGCGAGTGCAGAACGGCCGCCTGGTCGCCCTCGTCGCAGCTGTTGCCGTCGCCGCCATCACGGGCGGCGGAGCCCTCGCATACCGCCAGGGCCCGCAGGCCAACGCGGAAGCCGACGCCGCACCCCTGTCGAGCTCCCCATCCCCGGCCCCGAGCACCCCGACGAAAAGCACCCCCACGGTCAAGCCGACCTCGACTGGGACCCCTTCGTCCAAGCCGTCGACCACGTCGGCCGGTCCCGTGAAGACGAAGATCGACCTGAAGAAGCTCACCCCGGGCCGCACCCCGCAGATCACGTACCTGAGCGGCCGGACGATCCGCGGCGGCGCCGGCGAGGACGTCAAGGTCCCCGGCACCACCGACATCCAGGAGGTCGCGCGGCTGGGCAGTTCGTCGCTCGCCGTGGTCACCAAGGGTTTCGGCAACGAGATGCTAACCCTCGACAGCCAAGGCAACGTCACCCAACGAACGCCGGACGTCACCCAGATCGTCACCACAGACGACGGCAGCGCAGCGGCGTACGCCGGCACGAAGCTGAAGGACACCGGTGAGCAGACCGCCGGTGCGACCATCTATGCCGAGCAGGCCGAGGCGCAGGGCGTCCAGAAGATCACCGTTCCGGATATCTGGAACACCACGCTGGAGGCGTACGTCGACGGCAAGGTCTACTTCGACGCCTCCCCCACGCAGGACGGGGCCTCCGCGCTGTACGAGTGGACGCCCGGCGAGTCGAAGGCCACGTTGCTCAAGAGCATCCCGAAGGCGCTGGCGGTGTCTGGGGCAGGTACGGCGGGTTCGCTGACCACGCTCTCGGACCAGAGCAGCTGCAGCAGCCTCCTCACCGTCCCGGCCGGCAAGCGCCTGTGGCGCACCTGTGACTACCTGATCACCGGCTTCACACCGGACGGTGCCACAGTCATCGCAGGGTCGAAGTACCAGGACGGGTACGGCGACGGCATCGCGGCGGTCCTGGACGCGAAGAACGGCAGCCTGCTGCACGAATGGTCCGGAGTCTTCCGGCAGGCGGTCCCCGAGGACGACCAGCACATCCTGCTGCTCGCCGACACCGGCGACCAGACTCCGGCGTCAATCGTGCGCTGCACCATCTCCACGGGCGCCTGCGAGCTCGCTACTCCGCTCGCCAAGGGCCAGCTGCTGATCGGCGCCTGATCTGCTTGGAGCAGATTGGCCTGGGTTTGCTGGGGTTCTGGAGCAGACTGCGGGCATGACCACGGTTGCTGTTCTCGCTGATGTTCATGGGGTGTTGCCTGCTCTGGAGGCGGTGCTAAACGAGCCTGACGTGCGGGCGGCCGACCTGGTTGTGTTGGCGGGGGATATTGCGAGTGGGCCGCAGCCGGTGGAGACGTTGGATTTGTTGAGGGCGCTGGGCGAGCGGGTGGTGTGGGTGCGCGGTAACGCGGACCGGGAGCTCGTGGAGATGGCTCGGGGGATGTACGCCGGTGTGCCGCCGGATGCAGTGAGCCCGTGGGCTGCTGGGCAGTTGCGGGCGGACCAGGTTGAGCTCCTGGCTGGGCTGCCCACGACGGTGACGATCGGGGACGTGTTGTTCTGTCACGCCACTCCGCGCGACGACGAGGAGATGGTGCTGGTGGACAGCCCCATCTCCCGGTGGGCGCAGGTGTTCGAGGGCCTGCCGGATGAGGTCAGGACGGTCGTCTGCGGGCACACGCACATGCCGTTCGCCCGGCAGGTCGATCGGCGGCTGGTGGTGAACGCCGGCAGCGTCGGGATGCCGTACGGCGCTCCTGGTCCGAGCTGGGCGCTCTTGACCGAGGACGGCGTACAACTGCGTCGTGCACCGCTTGACGCGACCAAAGCAGCAGCCAGGATCGAGAGCGAGTCGACGTACCCGGGCCGTACTGAATGGGTTGCTGAGTACCTGCTGCACAACTACTCCGACACGGAGGCGCTGGAGGCGTTCAGGCCGCGCGCAGAAGGCTGAGCGGTTACCGTCAGGGGGTGTTCGCGCGGCGGCGGAAGCATTTCGGGACTCCGGCCGACAAGGCGACGTATGCGACCCTGCATACCGCCTCGTTGGCCAGCCCGCATTTGCGCGAGGGCCTGACACCTGCCGCGGCCGGCAAGGCCAGCCGCCATTTGAGAGACCTCCTGGGTACGGCGGCCATCGCGATCTGCGACTCCTCCGGCGTACTGGCGTGGGACGGCGTAGGTGGACCGTACGAAAGCAACCACCGCCGCGACGCCAAAGACCTCGCCGCACCGACCCTCCGCTCCGGCCGTACGGCGGTACTCGGCGCACATGACGTGGCATGCGGCGACCCGCAATGCCCGATCCGTACGGCGGTCGTCGCACCGATCGTCACCGAGGAGCGCGTGGTCGCCGTACTGGTCGCGTACAGCAACAACACCTCCGCAGCACTCGTCAGAGCGACCGAGGAGGTCGCCAGGTGGGTCTCTGGTCAGGTAGAGCTCGCGGAGCTCAACAAGGAGCGCACGCGGGCCATGGAGGCGGAGCTGCGCGCACTACGCGCCCAGATCAGCCCGCACTTCATCTACAACGCTCTAGCGGCCATAGCCTCGTTCGTACGCACTGACCCAGAGCGGGCGCGTGAGCTGCTCCTGGAGTTCGCAGACTTCTCCCGCTACGCCCTGCGGCGTGGCGGCGAGTACACCACGCTGGCGGACGAGCTACGCAACGTAGAGCGCTACCTGGTGCTGGAGCAGGCCCGCTTCGGCGACAGGCTCAAGGTGTCGTTGCAGATCGCTCCTGAGGTGCTGCCGGTGGTCATCCCGTTTCTGGTCGTCCAGCCCCTGGTGGAGAACGCCGTACGCCACGGCCTGGAGGGTACGACGGGAGTCGGCAACATCACGATCCGCGCGCGCGACCGGATCAACGAGGCGGAGATCAGCGTCGAGGACGACGGCGCCGGCAGCGACCCGGAGGTAATCCGGGCGGCCCTGTCCGGTGAGTCTGGTAGTGACTCGGTGGGTCTCGGCAACGTCGACGCCCGGCTGCGGCAGGTGTACGGCGACACGTACGGCCTGGTCGTGGAGACCGCTGTGGACGCCGGAACCAAGGTGACCTTCCGGATCCCCAAATACTCCTCAGGAGTGCATGCGTCGCCGTAGTGTTCGCCTTATGGCCGACTCTCCCCTGCGTGCGCTGGTTGCGGATGACGAGGAGCCTGCCCTGGAAGAACTGGTGTATCTGCTGGAACAGGACCCGCGGATCGGTGAGATCAGGAGGGCCTCCAACGGACCGGACGCGCTGAAGATCCTGCAGGCCAGCGACCTGGACGTGGTGTTCTGCGACATCAAGATGCCCGGGCTGGACGGCATCGACCTGGCCAAGGTGCTGTCCAAGTTCGCGAGCCGGCCGCAGATCGTTTTCGTCACGGCGTACGACGAGCACGCGGTGGCGGCGTTCGAACTGGAGGCCACCGACTACGTGATGAAGCCGGTCCGCCCGGAACGCCTGTCGCAGGCGATCCAGCGCGTGCTGACCCAGGGCGCACCGCCCGCACTGCCGTCACCGGAGGAGACGGACGACGAGGTGATCGCGGTGGAGCTCGCCGGCGTCACCAGGTTCGTCCAGCGCTCCACGGTCCGGTACGTCGAAGCGCAGGGCGACTACGCCCGCCTGCACACCGGCCAGAACTCGCACCTGGTCCGCGTCCCGCTCAGCACGCTGGAGGAACGCTGGCGCGACGCAGGCTTCACCCGGATCCACCGCAGCACACTGGTCGCTCTGCAGCACGTGGACGAGATGCGGGTGGACGGTGGCCGCTGCGCGGTCCGAGTCGGTGACGACTGGCTCCCGGTCAGTCGGCGGCACACGCGCGAGCTCCGCGACCTCCTGGTCCGTTCGACGTCACTGAGATGACATGAGTACGCCGGAAGGACCACGCCGGGTCCGCGTCACCAGCCCGCGAACCAGCGCAGCCCGGCGTCCGATCATGCCCACCGGTACGCGCGAGATCGACGAGCAGACCCGCCTCGGCCAGGTCTACATGCAGTCGCTGATCCAGTCCCAGCTACGGCTCACGCTGGCCGTCATCGGCAGTGTGGTGCTCGTGCTCGGCAGCATCCCCCTGCTGTTCTGGCTGGTCCCTCCGACCCGCACGCTGTCCGTACTGGGCCTGCCACTGCCCTGGGTGATCCTCGGCATCCTGGTGTACCCGGTGGTGTACGTCGCCGCGCGCATCTACGTCCGCAACGCCGAGCGGATCGAGACAGAGTTCACCGAGTTCGTAGGGCGGCAATAGCGTGTCGCCGGCGCTCAGCCTGACTGCTATCGGTTTGGTGGTCTTGGCAACGATCGGGATCGGGCTGTTCGGTCTGCGGATCTCGCGGACCACCAGTGACTTCTACGTCGCCAGCCGCGCGGTGACCCCACGCTGGAACGCGTCGGCGATCAGCGGTGAGTACCTGTCCGCAGCGTCGTTCCTCGGCGTCGCCGGACTCGTACTGGTGAACGGCGCCGACATGCTGTGGTTCTCGGTCGGCTACACCGTCGGCTACCTGATGCTGCTGGTCCTGGTCGCCGCTCCCCTGCGCCGGTCGGGTGCGTACACGCTGCCCGACTTCGCCGAGACCCGCTTCGAGTCCCCCGTCGTACGACGGATCTGCGCCGGCCTCGTCGTCGGTATCGGGACGCTCTACCTGCTACCGCAACTGCACGGCGCCGGCCTCGCCGTCCAGACCGTCACAGGCGCACCGCCGCAGGTGGGCGCGATGATCGTCGCGGTGATCGTGGTGATCAACGTGGCCGCGGGCGGGATGCGGTCGATCACGTTCGTGCAGGCCTTCCAGTACTGGCTCAAGCTGACCGCGCTGGCGACGCCGATCTTCGTCATCCTGCTCGTCTGGCACCAGCCCGTCGGCGTCCTCGACTCGCTGCACGGAGCAGCCGCGGAATGGGCCGAGCCGCTGTCCCGCGCGGGCGGTCGCGACCACCCGTTGTACGCGACCTATTCGTTGCTCTTGGCCCTTTGTTTCGGGACGATGGGGCTGCCGCACGTCCTGGTCCGCTTCTACACGAACCCCGACGGCCGCGCGGCCCGGCGTACCACGGTCGTCGTCCTGGCACTGCTCGGGTTGTTCTACCTCTTCCCACCGATGTACGCCGTACTCGGGCGGACGTTCGCGCCCGACCTGGTGAGCACGGGCGGGGACACCGTCGTACTCGAGCTGCCTGGCCGAGTTTTCCCTGGTACTACAGGGGATCTGCTCGGTGCATTGGTCGCGGCGGGGGCGTTCGCGGCGTTCCTGTCGACGTCGTCGGGGCTGACCGTCGCGATCGCCGGGGTGATCGACCAGGACCTTTTGCGGAGCCGATTGCACCGGTGGACCGGTGGTGACTACGTGGCGGTGAACAGCTTCCGGATCGCAGCGTTGATCGCGATGATCGTGCCGTACCTGGCGTTCACGGTGACCGGCGCGCTGAGCCTCGCCGACACCGTCGGACTCGCGTTCGCGGTGGCCGCGTCGACGTTCTGTCCCCTGCTGGTGCTGGGGATCTGGTGGCGGCGGATGTCGACGACCGGCGCCGCGGCCGGCCTGGTCGTCGGCGGGATCGCGGCCAGTGCAGCAGCGCTCGTGAACGTGTCCGGCGCACCGCAGGGCGGCTGGCCCCGGGCGCTCGTCGGCCAGCCCGCCGCATGGACGATGCCACTCGCGTTCCTCACCGTCATCGTGGTCTCCAAGCTCACCCCGGACCGCATCCCGGCCGGCACCGCCCGCAGCATGGTCCGGCTGCACACCCCGGAAGCGGTCGATGTGGATCGCGGACCTGCGCCACTCACCAACCGCTCGACGAGCGCCGCGCGACACGCACGTCACGCCTAGCGGGCATCGCGAGCCGCTGGTTGGTGAGTGCTGGGCGTCCGCCGTTCGTCGCGCGATTCCTACCGTTCACCGCACTTGAGTGATCCACCGAGCGACTGGTGTGCTCCGCTGAGCGACCGGTGCGCGCCGGTGCTGTCGGGAGTGCCGTGACCCAGGCCACAGTACGAGCCAGCAACCTCGCCGGCTTCAATCCGCCCGGCTCGATCCCTCTTTGGAGGTCTCGCGATGAGTGATACGCGCGATGGCGACCTGACGACGTACCGGGAGGTCCAGTTGTCACCGGACTTCTCCGAGCTGCGTCGCCGGTTCCGGCGCTTCGTGTTCCCGATGACCGCGCTGTTCCTGGTCTGGTACTTCGTCTACGTCCTGCTCGCCGACTACGCGCACGGGTTCATGTCGCACAAGGTCGGCGGCAACATCACCGTCGCCCTGCTGTTCGGCCTCGGCCAGTTCGTGTCGACGTTCGCGATCACGCTGACCTACGTCCGCTGGGCCGACCGCCGGCTCGACCCCGATGCCGCGAAGCTGCGCCACCAGATCGAGGGAGAACCGCAGTGACCGCCCCGCTGATGTTGCCACTGGCAACGGACATCGGAAACCCGACCGTCAACATCATCATCTTCGCGCTGTTCGTGGTCGCCACCCTGGCGATCGTGTTCCGGGCCTCCCGCAACAACAAGACGGCGGCCGACTTCTACGCCGGCGGCCGGTCGTTCACCGGCCCGCAGAACGGCATCGCGATCTCCGGCGACTACCTGTCCGCCGCGTCGTTCCTGGGGATCGCCGGCGCGATCGCGGTGAACGGTTACGACGGCTTCCTGTACTCGATCGGCTTCCTGGTCGCGTGGCTAGTTGCATTGCTACTAGTTGCCGAGCTCCTACGGAACACCGGCCGCTTCACGATGGCCGACGTACTGTCGTTCCGGCTCAAGCAGCGGCCGGTCCGGATGGCGGCCGCGATCTCGACCCTCGGCGTCTGCTTCTTCTACCTGCTGGCGCAGATGGCAGGCGCCGGGGGTCTCGTCGCCCTGCTGCTCGGGGTGAGTCACCGGGCCGGGCAGAGCATCGTGATCGCGGTGGTCGGCATCCTGATGATCACCTACGTGCTCGTCGGCGGCATGAAGGGCACCACCTGGGTGCAGATCGTCAAGGCCGTGCTGCTGGTCATCGGCGCCGGAATCATGACGATCTGGGTGCTGGCGAAGTACACCTTCAACCTGTCCGGACTGCTCGGTGCAGCCGTCGACAAGAGCCCGGCGGCCGGCGAGAAGCTGCTCAGCCCGGGCCTGCAGTACGGCGTCACCGGTGTCACCAAGCTGGACTTCATCTCGCTCGCGCTCGCCCTGGTGCTCGGCACCGCCGGCCTGCCGCACGTGCTGATGCGGTTCTACACGGTGCCGGACTCCAAGGAGGCGCGGCGCAGCGTCAGCTGGGCGATCTGGATCATCGGCATCTTCTACCTGTTCACGCTGGTCCTCGGGTACGGCGCTGCCGCGATCGTCGGACCGGACCGCATCAAGGCCGCACCCGGCAAGGCCAACTCGGCCGCACCGCTGCTCGCCTTCGAACTCGGCGGCGAGGTGCTGCTCGGGGTGATCTCGGCGGTCGCGTTCGCGACGATCCTGGCCGTGGTGGCGGGTCTGACCATCACCGCGAGTACGTCGTTCGCGCACGACATCTACGGCCAGATCATCAAGAAGGGCCAGATCAGCGGCGACGGCGAGGTCCGGGTGGCGCGGTACACCGCGGTCGTGATCGGCATCGTCGCGATCATCGGCGGCATCTTCGCGAACGGGCAGAACATCGCGTTCCTGGTCGCGCTCGCGTTCGCGGTCGCGGCGAGTGCGAACCTGCCGACGATCCTTTATTCGCTGTTCTGGCGGCGCTTCAACACCCGCGGCGCCCTGTGGAGCATCTACGGCGGTCTGGCCTCGACGATCATCCTGATCGTCTTCAGCCCGGTCGTCTCCGGCAAAGTGGACGCCAAGACGCACAAGAGCCTGTCGATGATCACCGACACCGGGATCGACTTCCACCTGTTCCCGCTGGACAACCCCGGCATCGTCTCGATCCCGCTGGCGTTCCTGCTCGGCTGGCTCGGCACGATCACCAGCAAGGAGCAGGTCGACATCGACCGCTTCGCCGAAATGGAGGTCCGCTCCCTGACCGGCGCCGGCGCCGAGAAGGCGGTGAAGCACTAGACCTGTCAGGCAGGCCCTGCTGAATCGACGCGGTCCTGCCTGGCAGCCCCACCCCCGCCCCCCGAGACGGGCCCGGCACCCTCCCGCCGGGTCCGTCTCGCACGTCCACCCGACCTTTCCGGAACAAATCAGTCACCTGGTGCCAGAAATGTTCCGGAAAGGCTCAGTGGAATGTGAGGGTGGGCCAGAGTTTGTAGAACGCTTCGCGGGAGATGTTGCCGCGGGCTTCTTCCACTGCGTGGAGGCGGCCGTAGGTGAAGGGGTTGCCGCCTTCGGCGTAGACCTCCAGGGCCAGGTGGTGGAGGAGGTCGCGGGAGACGACCGAGTCCTGGTGTTCGCCGAGGATTTCCTGGACCTGTTCGGCGCGGGCGGCCAGCTCGACGGCGTCGTCGGACAGGATGGGTACGGCGGACTCCGCGGCGTACCGCAGTCGCTTGGACGACTTTCGTACTTCGTGCAGCTCGTGGTCCTGTTCCGCCACAGTCTCGGCCTGCTGCGAACGGCGTACCGCCTTGTGCATCCGCCGGTAGTCGTGGTCGAGGAGTTCGCCGAGCTGCTTGCTCGCCTTCCGGTCGTCCCCGGTCACGGGCGGCTTCGCGACCAGTTCGTCGAGCGCATCGAGCAGCTGGAAGTACCGCGCACTCTCCAACGCGGCCAGCGCCCCCGCGCGCCCGTCCTTGTAGACCCGCCGCAGATGATCGTCGATCCGCCCCGCGACGCGCCCGATCACGAGCTCGACCGGCTGCTCCGCGACCTCGGCCGCGAAGTGTTCGCGCTGCACCTCCGCGTCCCGAGCGGCACCGAGCTCACCGGCCAGCCACTTCAGCTCGGCCCGCAACACGTCGCCGGCCGCGCGATCGATCACCGGACGGTACGTCGCCAGCGCCGACCTCAGCCGCCGTGTCGCGACCCGGAACTTGTGGATCGCGTCCGGGACGTCCCGGCGCACCTCGGGGTCCCGTTCGTGGATCGCCCGCACCTGCGCGCCGGCGTACGCGCGGAACACGTCCGACGTCCGCGGCTTCTTCGGCAAGGCCCATTCGTCGTACGCCGGAACGCGATCGCCGAGCGCCCGCGCGAGCTTGCTCGGACCGCTCGCCGGACGGGCGCCCGCGGCCCGCAGCAACTCATCCGCGTCCTCGAGCAGCAGGCGCTCGCCGTCGACCAGCTCGACCTCCCACTCCCGCCAGGTCTCCGGCTCGCCGCCCGCGACCGTCGCGGTCACGTGGTCGTCGGCGAGCTCCGCGAGGACACCGCCGTCCGCGTCGAGCAACCGATGGACGATACGCCGGGTCTGCAGTGTCACGACCGGTGCCAACTGCTGGTCGCGGACATGCACGCGGACCGTCCGGACGACGGCGATCGGCACGTTGCGCACCGACCGGCCGAGCGGATGGTGGACCTCGAGCCGTCCACCGGACGATGCCGGGAACTTCACGTGCCACCCGTCGTCCTCGCCACCGGTCCGTCGGCGAAGCGTCACCTTGTGAGCGGCCAGGTCGAGGCCAGCGGTGTCGTAGTACACCGCCTCCAGATCGAGTTCGACCGGCTGCGCGACACTCGCGACCCCGGGCAGCTCGTGCAGCGCCGGCAGAGCCAGGCTCGCGTCGACGTCGTACTTCGTCTCGATCTCGAGCTGCTCAGTCGGGGGCATACCTATTGTTTACCAGGCGTTCATGAACTGGGCCCGGGACCGCACCCCTGCGCCCTCAGATCTGCGACCAGCCGTTGCAGATCGCGGTCGGTGCAGCCGCCGATCGTCGGCCGGATCTGCCGACGCCGGTTGCGATCGAGGGCCCAGCAGATCAATCCGATCAGGACGAGGAAGGCGATCATGTCCTACCCACTCCTTTGAAGAACGTGTAGTGGAAGGTGCCGCCGGCCGCGGCGGACTTCTCGAGGTCGCGGATGCCCGCGGTCCACTCGGCCTCGGTCCGCAGCCCGGCGGCGATCGCGCGGTCGCAGACGGACTCGACCATCGCGATGAAGGTCTTGCGGGTGAAGCCGTCGACGAGATGCGGGAGGCTCTGGTCCGCGTACACGGTGCGCGGTCCGATCTGTACGTCGTCGTACCCGGCCTGCTCGAGCAACGGCTGGAGCCGCCGCCCGATCAGCGAGTCACCGCCCGCAGCAGCCTGCAGGTCGACGAGGCAGTCGATGACGGCTTGGGCCTGCGCGCTGCGGGGGTGAAAGAAGGCGGACTCATGGTCGCCCTCGATCACGGTGATGGTGCCGCCGGGGTTGAGGAGCTCCCGGAGTCCGGTGAGCGCGGCAACAGGGTCGGGCAGATGCTCGAGGACGAAGCAGACGAAGACGTGGTCGAACTTCTCAGGCGAGTCGGCCAGGTCGTGGAGGTCCGCGTGCCGCCAGTCCACCGTCGCGTCCGGCGCGTGGTCGGCGACCCGGGACTTGGCCTGGGCGAGCGACGCTTCGGAGATGTCGATCGAGAGCAGGTCGATGCCGGGGCTTCGCGTGACCAGTTGGACCGTCTGTGCTCCGACCCCGCAGCCGGCCTCCAGCACGCGGCTGCCGGGTGGGTACGTGGTGCCGCCGTGCAGCAGGTCGGCGAGCGTGCCGGCCTGGTCGGACAGCCGGTGGGTCTCCGCCGGGGTGTAGCCGTGGACGTAGTCGGTTCCCATACATCCAAGGTCGCGCCACAATGGTCCTGTGAACAGGTCCAATCCGGCAATAAGTGGCAGGTCCAATGGCGGAGCGGACTTCCTCCAGCTCGACCCGGCCGAAGCGCCCGCCGGCGGTCTCGCGGACTGGCTCACCGACCGCCTCCGGACGGCGATCTCGACCGGTCACCTCCCGGTCGGCACCCGCCTCCCCGCGACCCGCACCCTCGCGACCGACCTGGGCCTGTCCCGCGGCGTGGTCACCGAGTCGTACCAGCGACTCACCGAGGACGGCCACGTCTCCACCCACGGCCGCCGCGGAACCATCGTCGTCGCCGCGGCGATCAGCGCGAACCGAACGACAGGACGTAGTCATCTACGCATACGTCCCCGCCCGCCTGGCGCGCCTCCAGAAGAGGAGAAACCGGCGACTACCTCCTGTCGTTATGCAAACCTGGGTGACGAGATCTTCGACAATCTGCGGGCGGCCCCGGCGCGGATCGATCTGACACCGGGCGTGCCGGACTTGGCGGCGTTTCCGCGGAGCGCCTGGCTGCGCGCGGAGCGTGCGGTGCTCGGAGACCTGGAGTCGGTGGAGTTCGGGTACGGCGATCCCGCGGGTACGCCGACGTTGCGACGCGCGGTCGCGGCGTGGCTGGCGCAGTACCGAGGGATCGCCGCGGACCCGGACGACCTGATCATCGTGGCCGGCGTGGCTCAGGCGATCGGACTCGTGGCTCAGATGCTCGAGCGGCACGGCATCCACGAGATCGCGGTCGAGGACCCCGGCTCGCTCGGCTCCCGTCAGCACCTGCAGAACTGGGGCATGCGGACCCCGCCGATCCCCGTCGACGATCGCGGGCTGCAGGTCGACGTACTGCGGGATTCCGGCGTGAGCGCGGTGATGGTGACACCGGCGCACCACTTCCCGACCGGCGTCGTACTGGACGGCGAACGTCGTCGCGAGCTGATCCAGTGGGCGACGGACGGCGGACTGATCATCGAGGACGACTACGACGCCGAGCACCGGTACGACCGACCTCCTGTCCCGGCGCTTCGCTCGATGCTGCCCGACCAGGTCATCTACGCCGGCAGCATTTCCAAGCTGCTCGCCCCCGCGCTGCGGATCGGCTGGATGCTCGCGCCCCCGCAGTACAAGGAAGAACTGATCGCCCGTAAGCGTCTCGCGGACCTCGGCAACGCGGGCCTCCCGCAGCTCACTCTCGCCGCTCTGATGGAGTCCGGCGAACTCGAGCGCCAACTCCGCTTCCTCCGCCGCCGCCACCGCATCCGCCGCGACGCGATGGTCACCGCGATCCGCAACCATTTGCCCACCGCAACCATCCACGGCGCCGCCGCCGGCCTGCACCTCACCATCACCTTCGAAGACGGAGACGACACCGAACTGGCCGCAGCCGCCCTCGAAGCCGGCGTCAAAACTCACCCGCTCTCCTGGCACTGCCAACTCCCGCACGCTCCCGGCCTAGTCCTCGGCTACGCCGCCCGCACCCCCACCGAAATCACCGAGGCCATCACCACGATCGCGAAGGTCGGCTGATCGGACTCCACCAGTTCGCCCGCCCGGCAAGCTTCATGAACGCGGGCAACAGGATGCCCCGGATCGCCGTCGCGTCCACGAGCACCGCGACGGCCATCCCGATCCCGATCATCTTCAGGTACACGACCCCGCCGGTCGCATAGACCGCGAACGACAGCGCCAGTACGGCGGCCGCGCTCGTGACCAAAGGCGCCGATCGCTGCAGCCCGGTCGCCACCGCCTGCTCGGTGTCCCCGGTCCGCAAGTACTCCTCCCGGATCCGCGACACGATGAACACCTCGTAATCCATCGACAGTCCGTACACGATGCAGAACATGAGGGTCGGCATACTCGCCTCCAGTACCCCGGTCGCGGTGAAGCCGAGTGGCCCGGACAGGTTGCCGTGCTGGAACACCCACACCACGACGCCGAACATCACCGAGAGGCTGAGCAGGTTCAGCACGGTCGCCTTCAACGGCAGCAGCACACTGCCGGTCGCGACGTACAGGACGAGCACGCTGAGCAGCAGGATCAACCCGAGCACCAGCGGGATCCGTTCGGTGAGCGCCGCACGCCAGTCCGACATCTCGGCCGGCGAACCACCGATCATCGCCGGGTACGGCGCCTCGGCCGCGCGGACCTGTTCGACGAGGTGCCCGACGTTGCCCTGGAGCACCTCGTCGGTCGGGATGACAGTCAGGTACGCCCCGCCGTTGCGGACGTAGGTGTCGACCTGCGCCACCCCGTCCAGTTGCCCAAGGGTCTTCGCGTACGGCGCCAGTCGCGCCGGATCGGTGATCTCGGGCATCACGACGTACAGGGCATCGGACTCCTCCTGGCCGAAGTTCTCGCGCACCTGGTCCGCCATGATCCGGCTGCTCGCGTCCGCGGGGAGGATCCGCGCGTCCGGCAGGCCCAGGCGCAGGCCCAAGGCGGGTGCCGAGAGCACCAAGGTCAGCGCGAGGACGGCGCCGCCGATGAGTGCCGGGCGGCGCATCACCGCGGTCGCGAGCGCTGCCCAGCGGCCCGAGCCGGAGCCGGTCACCGCGGGACGAACCGCTCGGCACCATCGTCACGACCCCCGCCACCCACCGCGAACGGTGGATCACGGAACTCAATCAGGCCCTGGTCGGCTACATAACCCCACTCGAACCGAGCTAGAACCTGTTTGCGCGCGGTCACCCTGACACCTGCGACCAGATCGCAGGTAGCGCGTCTCAGCGGGTGTAGCGCGGGGCGATCGCGAGCGCGAACTGGGTCATCAGGTCCGGGTTGAGCTTGCGGGCCGGGAGCGGGACCAGGTCGACGATCTTGTCGTCGCCGACGCGGATCGTCGTACGGCCGGTGGCGGTGTCGACGTACCCCTCGTCACCGAGCGGGATCGACTGCGAGGTGGCGGCCTTGCGGATCGGGGCCATCAGCGCCTTGGCGTCTGCCTCTCGGCGCACTGACGTCGAGAGCGCACTCGTCGAGGTCACCCAGCCGCAGACCAGGTCGCCGGCGAGAGTCTCACCGTCGCGCCGGGCCATCGCCGGTGCACCCAGCACCTTCTCGGCCGCCGCCGTGGCGCGGTCACAGTCCGAGCGCGTGATCAGCCGATCGGCGTCCGGCTGGCCGGGAGCCTGCCGGACGACCTCCTGACCGAGCGCGACGTACTTCGCGAGGGTCGCCTTCGGTCCGGACAACTTGTACAGCTTGCCGCCCAGCAGGAACACCAGGAACGTACTCGTGCCGTACCCGCCCTGGCCGATCTTGGCAGGCAGAGCAGGCTCGCGTGGATGCGCGTTGTACGCCTTCTGAGTCGCAGCCAACGTCGCCGGCGTGGCCGGGAGCACCGAGACCCCGACCCGCAGCACCGGTCCGTTCGGGCTGGTGCTGAGCGTGAACTGACAGACGTCGTACGTCGGGATGTCGATCTCGGCCGGTGGCGCCTTGGGCTGGATGTTCGCGACCGGCACCGCGAGCGCGGTCTGCACCAAGGTGGCGTCCATCCGCACGCACACGGTGTCGGCGACCTTGGACGTCTCGGACGGTGTCACCGAAGGCGTCGCAGAAGGGGTTTCCGAGGTCGGCGGCGTACCGGTCGACACCAGCGGCGGCACGTTCGGCGCCTTCTCGTCCGCGGGACCACCACAGCCCGCGAGCAGTACGACGGTCAGCGCGGAGGCGGTTACTACCGGGCGGATACGCATGATGACAGGCACCTTAACCCGCAGACCGGAGCTCCCTTTCGCGGACCGCGTGTTCGTCGGTACGGGCGTCGTACTGCCAGAACTCGCGCAGCCAGACGGACGTGGCGACCACGCCGGCGACGCAGAGCACGCCACCGCTGACGATCGCGGTCCGCACCGTGGTGAGGTCGGCGACGAGCCCGGAGCGGGCCTGTCCGCCGAGCGGGCCGAGCGAGTAGCCGAGCATCTCGATCCCGGCCAGCCGGCCGCGCATCTCGTCGGGGATCGTCTGGTTCCAGATCACCGAGCGGAACAGCACCGACACCATGTCGGCCGCGCCGGCCACCGCGAAGAACGCGATCGCGAACCAGATGTTCGGCGCCAGCCCGGCGATCCCGACCGCGGCGCCCCAGCCGATCGTGGCCAGCACCACCGCCCGGCCCTGGTGGTGGACGTGTTTCGCCCAGCCGCTGGTCAGGCTGGCGCACATCGCCCCGATCGCCTCCGCGCTGTACAGCAGGCCGAGCAGCTTCGGTTCCTTGAGGATGTCCGTCGCGAACGCCGGGAACAGCACGATCGGCATCGCGAGGAACATCCCGACCATGTCGACCAGGTACGTCGCCAACAGGTCCTTGCGCCGGAACGCGTAGACGATTCCGCCGCCGATCGCCCGCAGACTCGGCGCCGTGGACTGCTCGCCGGCGCGGTACGAACCGAGCCGGGCGTAGAGCAGCGTCGCGAACACGATGCCGGCCAGCTCGACCGAGAACGCCCAGGTCACGCCGACCGACCCGACCAGCACACCGCCCACGGCCGGACCGGCGAGCTGACCGATCTGCGAGGTCAGCGAGCTCAACGCGACTGCGGCCGGGATCTCGTCGTGCTTCACCACCCGCGGAAGGAGCGCTTCCCGCGAAGGCCGCTGCAGCGACGTGGCAACCGCGTTCAGCGCGCCGCAGACGTAGATCAGCCAGACCTGCGGATGCGGGAGCAGCGTGTTCGCGACCATCATCGCGGAGATCACGACCTGCGCGAGGCCGGTGGCGACGAGCAGTGTACGGCGTTCGACGTGGTCGGCGAGCGCACCGCCGTACAGGCCGAACACGACCAGCGGGACGATCGTCACCAGGCCCATCGCGCCGACCGCGAAGTTCGATCCGGTGAGCTGGTAGAGCTTGTACGGCAGGGCGACGTACCCGACCATGCCGCCGAGGAAGAACACCGACCCGGCGACCAGCAGGATGCGGAAGTCGCGGGAACCACGCCACGGAGTCAGATCGACGCGCAACCGGGCCAGCTGCGCGCTCAGACTTGCTGCCACCGAGCCATACTGACGGGTCCGACCGGCCCCGACGAACCTGTTTCAGATCAGGGGCAGCAGGGCGGAGAGGTCGGTGCGTTCGCCGCTGGCGCGGAGTTTGCCGGTCATGCGCGCGTCGGGCCAGGTGGTGCGGCCGAGCGCCACGTCGATCCACAGGTCCGGCGGCATCTCGATGACCGCGCCCGGCGTACCGCGGGTATGTCGCGGGCCTTCGATGCACTGCACCGCGCCGTACGGCGGGACCCGTACCTCCACCGCGTGGCCGGGGGCTTTCGCGACCAGGCGTTGCAACAGTTCCTTGGTGAGCAGTTTCAGGTCGGCGCGTTCCGCCGTACCGTCGTCGTAGCGTTGCAAGGCCTGCCGGAACGCGGGGTCGGACATCTCCACGACGTGCCAGCGTACGCGGCAGTTTGCGGTGACGCCCCTCTCGTCAGCGATAATCAGGCGGGAGAGAGGGAAGCGAGGTCGGGATGCTCACGCCCAGGCACCAGGCGCTGCTGATGACGCTGGCGGGAATGACCGTCGGCGTCGCCGTGTTCGGCACGGTCGTCGCAGTGAACGGCGGCAATCCGTTCACCGCCCATGACACGCCGGTGGGGATCGTGAGTCCGTCGCCGTCCAGCACCCCGAGCCGCGGCGACGGGTTGCAGGCCGACGGGCTGCAGTACGTCGTACAGAACTTCGGCACCGACGGCGACCCGGTGTCGTCCGAGGTCCCGAGCGGGTGGAAGAGCGCCCAGAGCGGCACCCGCCCGAAATTCGTCGACTCGACCGGCGTCTGGCAGATCCGGTTCGACACGCGCGGCAGCAAGCAGACCCCGGACCAGCTGGTCGCGAACCGTGAGCGCAGCATCGACGAGCGCGACCTGAAGGTGCTCAGCCGCGACAACGGCACGCTGATCTACACGTACGTCGACAAGGCCCGCGGTCCCCGGATGGGTCTGTCGCGCTGGGTCTCGCTCGACAGCGGCAAGACGTCAGCGGTCGAGATCACCGTCGGCGGCCGCCCGCAGGACGAGGCCGGACTGCGCGCCGTCCTCCAGCAGGCCACCGACACGCTGAAGCTCCCGGTCAACCCGGGCGACACCCGCCCCAACTAGCACTTGATGTCGGCAGCCGGTGTGTTGCCCTGCACGAGGTAGCTCTCCACGACGTTCTTCACGCACGCGTTGCCCGACAGGTACGCCGTGTGGCCGTCGCCGTCCCGGGTGACGAGGATGCCGTTCTCGAGCTGGTGCGCCAGGCCGACCGCCCACTCGTACGGCGTGGCCGGGTCGCGCGTCGTACCGAGAACCATGATCGGCTTCGAACCGGCCGCCTTGATCGCGTGCGGCTTGTCCGTCGGCTTCACCGGCCAGTTGACGCAGGACGCCGACGACCAGGCGAGGAACTCGCCGAACCGCGGTGACGCCGCCTTGAACTCCGGCACCTCCGCCTGGATCTGCGCGATCGAGGTGGCGTCCGGCCGGTCGGAACAGTTGACCGCGATCTGGACCTCGTTCGCGTTGTCGGAGTACCCGGACGGCTTGCGGTCGGTGTACTCGTCGGCCATCGCGAGCAGCCGGGAGCCGTTCCCGGCGAGCCCGTCGACGACGGCGTCCTCGAGGCGCGGCCAGAACTCCTTCAGGTACAGCGGGTAGACCAGGCC
Source organism: Kribbella sp. NPDC055110 (assembly GCF_053607525.1). Lineage (NCBI taxonomy): Bacteria > Bacillati > Actinomycetota > Actinomycetes > Propionibacteriales > Kribbellaceae > Kribbella > Kribbella sp. NPDC055110. The sequence continues at coordinate 42,422 of NZ_JBSGTS010000007.1, read as the reverse complement.
GAGGATGACCAGGGCCTGCGTGACCTCGCGCTGCCCGTCGCCCGACAGCGGGTGCGCGTCGCTGTTCTTGATCAGCTGGTCGACCTTGGCCAGTACTTCGTTCTTGCTGCTGCCGAGCTTGCAGGAGCGCTGCGCACAGTCCTCCGCGAACGCATCCAGCGCCTTGTCGAACCCCTTCGCCTGCGCCATCCCCATCTCCTGGGACGAGATCGACGGGTCGACGGCGCCGTCCAGCACCAGGCGGCCGACGTTCTTCGGGAACAGCTCGGCGTACGTCGCACCGAGGAAGGTGCCGTACGACATCCCCAGGTAGTACAGCTGCGGGTCCCCGACGATGCCACGCAGTACGTCGATGTCGCGGGCGGCGTCCTTGGTGTTCACATGCGGCAGGAGCTCGCCGGAGCGCTGCTTGCAGCCGGCCGCGAAGACCTTGGACTGCTTCTCGATGTCGGCGATCTCGGCGGGAGTGTCCGGGCTCCCGTCCGCGGCGATCATCGCGTCCAGCTGCGCGGTGTCCAGGCACTTCACCGGAGTGGATTCGCCGACACCGCGCGGGTCCCAGCCGATGATGTCGAACTTCCGCAGCAGCGACGACCCGAACAGCATCGGCGCCTGCGCGGCGAAGTCCTGCCCGGAGGCGCCGGGGCCGCCCGGGTTGATGAACAGCGTGCCGATCCGACCGCCGCTATCCTTGGCGAGCACCTTCCGGGCGCGCAGCTCAATGGTCTGACCGGTCGGCTTGGCGTAGTCGAGCGGGACCTCGATGGTCGCGCATTGCTGGCTGGTGCCGCAGCTCTCCCAGTCCGGCTGCTGCTGGTAGAATTTCTCCAGCCCCGCCGGGATCGGGCCCACCGGTCCGCTCGGCGGGTTGCTGCCGACGCCGGGCGCCGTACCGCTGCCGGCGTCCTGCGCACGACTCGCTACCCCACATCCGCTCGCGAGCACCGCCAGAGTTGCCACCAGTACGGTCGACCTGCGGAATCTCACTGCGCGGTTTCTCCCTCGTCGTCGTGGTGCAGGCGGCGCCGGCGGCGTGGTTTCCGCGCCCGCCGCTCCGCACGGGCGGTCTGCTCAGCTTCCTCGGGTACGACGGCTTCCTCGGGTACGAAGGCCTGCTCGAGTACGACGGCCTGCTCGGGTACGACGGTCTGCTCCGGTACGGCACTCGTTTCCGGTACGACGGGTGCCGCGTCCGGGGTCGTCGTACCGGAGGCCTCGTACTGCTGCCGCGGCGAGCAGACGTCCGCCCGGCTGCACGCGCATCGCCGGCCACTCGCCGCCAGCCGAACGACGACGGTGTCGCTCGGCACGTTGTGCCCGACCACCACTCCATCACCCGCGGGGGTCTCCACCGCGGTCCCGAGCGCCGGAGCCTTCGCGTTGAACTCCTGGTACAGCGGGTGCTCGTACTTCAGGCAGCACATCAGCCGGCCGCACGCGCCGGAGATCTTCAACGGGTTCAGCGGCAGATCCTGGTCCTTCGCCATCCGCACGCTGACGGGCTCGAAGTCCTTCAGGAACGTCGCGCAGCACAGGTCCCGCCCGCACGGCCCGATACCGCCCTGCAGCCGCGCCTCGTCGCGGGCACCGACCTGCCGCAGCTCGATCCGCGCCCGCAGCGCCCGCGCAAGGTCCCGGACGAGCTCACGGAAATCGACCCGGTGCGGCGCCGAGAAGTACACGATCACCAACTGGTCGATGTCCGGGCGCCGGTCGACGAAATCGATCCCGACCACCTTCATCGGCAGGTCGTGCTCCCGGATCGTCCGCTTGGCGATCACCCGCGCGTCCGCCCGCCGCTGCCGGTTCTGCTCGTCCCGGTCCAGGTCCGTGGCGGTCGCGATCCCCGCGCACAACGGCAGCCCACCGACGTCCTCGGTCACATACTGAGGCGCCCAAACACACTCCGCCACCTCAGGCCCGTCGTCGGTAGGCACGAGCACCTTCTCCCCCACCCGAGGCCGAAACTCCCCCGGATCAAGGTAGTAAAGCCGCCCGTACCGCTCGAACGACACCGCCATCACCATGCCCACGCCGTCAGAGTACGGGGCGCTGGGCAGGAACGTGTACGGGCGTTGCACAGGAAGTGGTCGCGCTACCCAGGAAATAACCTGTCCACCACCCCCGGCGCGCCGGCTACGCCCCTACCGGTGGCTGTTCTTCACGCTGCCGGTGAGTTTGTTGTCGTCGGGGCCGAACGCTGCGCACACGACCCGGTGATCGCCGTCGTCCCATGCCCCCTTGCTGGGTGTCCACCAGTCCAGGTACAGCTCGGACTGGTCGCGCGACTTCCCGACATACGTGCCGAACACCGGAGCGCACGCACGGTCAGCCGCCTTGTTGATGGCGCTGTCACCCGGGTACGTCGTACCGGGAATCGTGACGATCCCGACGACCTCGGCGTCATGCGCGTCCGGACAGGGCTGCCGAACGACCTCGTCGTCTTGGCTGCCCTGGTCGAAGCATTCGCCGACGGACAGTTCGTCGACGTACGTGGTCGGGCCGGAGTTCGACACCACCGGATCCGGTCCGCTGTCGTTGTTGTCGGACGAACCGAGCGCGACCACGAGCACGATCAGCAGCGTGTAGCCGAGCGTCACCAGGGAGCCCATCACCAGTCCGGCGATCGCCATCCCCTTGCCCTCTTGCCGGCTGCGCTTGATCTGCACCAGCGCCGCAATCCCGAGCCCGATGGCCACCGGTGCAGACACCCCGATGACGAACCCGCCGAGCCCCGTGACGAGTGCCGCGGTCGCCAGCCCGTTCGTCCCACCGGAGCCGCTGTACCCGTAACCGCCGTACCCATATCCGTTCCCGTACGGCCCCGGCGCCTGCCCGTACGCCGACGGATACTGCCCCTGCCCGTATCCCTGCCCGTACGCCTGACCGCCCGGTGCCTGCCCGGACCCCGGCTGGCCGTACGGCGACTGCTGCGCCCCGTACGACGGCTGCCCAGGCGCAGCCCACGGCGCACCAGAACCCCCAGGCGCCTGCGGCTGCTCCGGCCGCCCGTACGACGGGAACACCCGCGTCGGATCGTGCGGCCGGTCCTGTGGCCGGTCGTGTGGTCGTTCCGGCTCCGGGCCGTACGGTGGCTGAGTCACGCTACCCCCACTGAATCCCCCGCGGGCATTACCGCTGTGATCCGCGCATCGTACCCGTCAGATGGGTCCCGGGCATGCCGACCAGGCACAGGACGTTGCCGTCAGCAACTGCGCGGTCCTCGAGTACGACGTAGTACATGTCCAGCTCGGACCGTTCGTACGGCGTCCCCACGAACTCGACGAACGCGCCGGCGCACTGCTGTGTCGCGACGGTCCCGGTCTGAGCGGTCGACAACCCGACCAACGCGGCCTGCACCTTCGCGTACGCCTCCCCGGTGTGCGCCGCGGCGCAGTTCGCGATCCGTACCAGCCGCAGCGTCGCGGCCTCCAGGTCCGCGTCGAAGCAGCGGCCAACCTCCACCTGCGAGATCGACACGGTTCGGCCGATCCCGCGCCGGTGCTCGCCGACCAGGTTGAGCGTGACCGCGACGCCGATCGCGATCACCCAGCACAGCGACACCGCCAAGGCGCCGTACGCGAGCCGTTTCCCGCTCCCGCCGGCCCGCTTGATCCGCCGCAGCGCCACCGCGGCCAGCACGACCGCGATCGGCACGAGCCCGGGCAGGCTGGTCGCGAACGCGGCGACGGCGTACCCGTTCTGCCGGCCCTTCGGCGTCGGGACGCCCTCCAACCAGGACTCAGCCGACGGCAGCGACGGCCGCACAGGCTGGATCGGGGAGGGCGGCTGGGTCATCTGGGTCCGTTTCGCGGGCAAGGTGAGGCTGAGCGGCCTGTTCCGCCCGTCACCCAGTCATCGGACCCGCTGGTCTCGGTGTTACAGGTTCTGCCCAGTTATCGGACGTCCGTGATGCACGACTCAGCGCTGCGGACGCCTCGGGATCGTGAAGCCGTCGCTGCGGCCCTCGAACAGACCGACAGTCATCGCCTCGAGCGCGATCAGCGGCGCCACGTTCGCCTCGATCGCGTCCCGGGACATCGCGATCGCGTCGATCCGGCGGACCGTCTGCTCCGGCGTCGTCCGGCTCGCGAGCTGCTCGATGTTGCGCTGCAGCTCGGCGTTGATCAACTCGCTGCCGGACCTGGTCTGCACCACCAGCACATCCCGGTAGAGCGCCATCAGGTCGACCAGCGAACGGTCCAGAACGTCGCGTTCCCACCGCTTCGCGCGGGCCTTCTGCTGGTCCTCGAGCTCCTTCAGCGCCGCGTTGGCCTCGCGCGGCCGGGCGCCCTTCGTGCCGACGCCGAGCGCCTGCTCGAGCGCGGCCCGCTCCTTCTCGTCGACCTTCTCGGCGCTGGCCTTGGCCTCTTCCTTGGCCGCCTCGACGAGCTGCTGCGCCGCCTTCAGACAGGCCCCGAGATCGCGCAGCGCGAACGGCACCTCGAGCACCTTGTTGCGCCGCTCCCGGACCGCCTCGTCACGGGCCAGCGCCCGCGCCCGGCCGATGTGCCCCTGCGCGGCCCGCGCCGCGAACCAGGCCAGATCCTGGCTGATGTCGAGTTTCCGGCTGAGCATTTCCGCGACCGCGGCGACCGGCGGCGTCCGCAGCACCAGCAGCCGGCAGCGCGACCGAATCGTCGGTACGACGTCCTCGACCGTCGGCGCGCACAGCACCCAGAGGGTCCGCGGCGACGGCTCCTCGATGCTTTTCAGCAACGCGTCCGCGGCCTGCTCGGTGAGCCGGTCCGCGTCCTCGACGACCATCACCTGCCACCGGCCCTGTGTCGGACTCATCGCGGCCCGGCGGACCAGCTCACGGACCTCGCTGACCCGGATCGACAGCAGTTCGGTGCGGATCAGCGACACATCCGGGTGCGCGCCGCTGAGCGCCGTACGGCATTCGTTGCACTCGCCGCAGCCGTTGTTCGCGCACTGCAATGCGGCCGCGAACGCCCGGCCCGCGTTCGACCGGCCGGATCCGGGTGGCCCGGTGATCAGCCACGCGTGCGTCATCCCGGCAACAGCGGGACCGCGCTCGCCCCGCAGTACGGCGGCAGCTCCGTCGACGGCCCTCCGCAGTACGGCGACCGCGGGCTCCTGCCCGACCAGGTCGTCCCAGACACTCATAGGCCCACCTTGGGAAGCATCGGTTGGAGTCGGGCGCGGATCTGTTTCGCGATGTCCTCACGGTCCTGGCTCGCGTCGAGGACCAGGTAGTGCTGCGGCTCGGCGGCGGCCAGCTCGAGGAACGCGTTCCGCACCCGCTCGTGGAAAGCGTCGGACTGCGCCTCGATCCGGTCCCGCTCCTTGAACCTGCCGAGCCCGCTGGTCGGCGGCAGGTCCAGCAGGATCGTGAGGTTCGGGCGGAGATCGTTGGTGGCCCAACGATTCACCCGCTCGACGTCGGACAGGTCCAGGTCCCGGCCGGAGCCTTGGTACGCGAGCGCGGAGTCGACGTACCGGTCGGTGATCACGACCGCGCCGGCCTTCAGCGCGGGCTTGATCACCGAGTCGACGTGCTCGGCCTTGTCGGCGGCGTACAGCAGCGCCTCGGCGCGGTGCGAGATGTCACCGGTCGCCGGGTCCAGCACGATCTGCCGCAGCGTCTTGCCGAGGTCGGTCGCGCCGGGCTCGCGGGTCAGCAGCACCTGCTGGCCCTGTTCCTCCAGCCAATTCACGAGCATCGCGGACTGGGTCGACTTGCCGGCACCCTCGCCGCCCTCGAGCGCGATGAACAGGCCGGTCGTCGGATAGTCGCCGCGGGTCTTGCCGAAACTGCGCCGGACGTCGCGCCAGAACGGAACGCCCGGGCGGTCGTCCATCTGCCGCCAGGCGAGCAGGCCGATCACGCCGGCCAGGACCGCCGCCGCGACCATCGTCAGCGAGGCGCCGTTGTACGTCGCCGAACGGCCGCCGATCGTCCACGTGTGCCGCCCGATCGCACCCGCGGCGAACGGCGCGATCGCCAGCGTGATCGCGAGCACCGTCCGGACGGCGGACTGGACGAACGCGAACGTCCGCCCGCGCACGGCGTCCGGCACCTCGAGACCGAGCAACGTGTACCCGGAGACCCACGAGCCGCCGGCGCAGAACCCGAGCAGGATCGCGATCATCGTGGCGATCTCGATCTGCTGGATCAACGCCAGCCCGGCCAGGCAGATCCCCGACCCGACCAGCCCGGCCGCGAACAGCCGGCGCCGGGACAGCCCGGAGAAGATCCGCGGCGCGAACCCCATGCCGAGCGCGAGACCGCCGAACACGGCACCGAACAGCACGCCGTACCCGGGGTCGCCGGCGCCCAGCCCTTCGACGTACGTGCGGCCGAGGCCGATCACGACCGCACCGGCCGCGAACGCGCCGGAGATCCCGACCACGAGACCGCGAACCACCGGAGTGCCGGTGACATAGGACCAGCCCTCGACCATCGTCCGCCACAGCGTCGGATGGTCCTCGTGCTCGTGGATCGCGCGGCCGATCTCGGCGACCGACACGATCGCGAACGCCGAGATGACGAAGGTCGCGGCGTTCACGTACACGGCCAGGTCGATCGCGAAGTCGCCGGCCCAGCGCGACACCAGCGTGATCGCGGTGAAGATGACAGCGGCCGGCAACGCCGTCCCGTACGTCGTGATCAGGCTGAGCTGATTGGCCGCCTCGAGCCGGTGCCGGGGCACCAGGTTGGGCACGCTGGCGTCCTTGGCCGGACCCCAGATCAGGCTGACGATCTCGATCAGCACCGTTGCCACCAGCACCCAGGTCAGCGTGCCGACGATCGGGATGCTGACGAAGAAGGCGGCCCGGACCAGGTCGCCGACGATCATCGTCCAGCGCCGGTCCAGCCGGTCCGCGATCCAGCCCGCCACCGGGCCCATCACCAGCGCCGGCAGCACGCGCAGGAACAGCACGCCGCCGATCGCGAAGTTGGCCGCCTGGTAGTTGTCGCCGGCGAACGACTTCGCCATCGCGGTCAGCGCCAGCAGGCCGATCCAGTCACCCAGGCTCGACAGCCCGAACGCGATCCACAGCCGCCGGAACGCCCGGATCCGCAACACCGCCCGCACATCGTGCGCCGGTGCAGGATCAGTCAGCGGGTCATAAACCTCCGGCACACCGCCAGCCTAGTGGGCGGCGTGGACAGCCTCGCGCAGCGCATCCAGTGCGGCCTTCAACTCACCCGCCGGCAGGAAGCCGAACCCGAGCCGGAACACCCGCGGCTCGTCCCCGAACCAGTCCCCCGCGGCCAGCCGGACGCCCCCTTCCGCCGCCGCACGCCGGAACCGCTCGAGATCGACCGACGGCTTGAGCCGGATCACACACAACGTCCCCGCGTCCGGCCGAACCCACTCGACCAGCTCACTGTTCGCGTTCACCCAGTCCCGCGTGATCAGAAGGTTCTGCTCCAGCCAAGGCCGCCGTACGGCGAGGATCTGGTCCTCCTCCTCGAACACGCGAATCGCCAGCGCCTCGGCGACCGTGGACGCCGAAACCACCGTGCTGAACTTCGCCGTCGTCAACTGCTCGACCAGCCCGCCGTCGGTGCTGATCACCCACCCGATCCGCAACCCGGCCGCCCCGTGACACTTCGACAGCGACGCGACGGACACCACCTTCGGCCCGAGCCGGAGCGCCGTGTCCGCGACCGGATCGTCGCCGTACGACGCGATCCGATAGGTCTCGTCCACCATCAGATACGCATCGGGACAGACCTCGCTCATCGCATCCACGATCTCGCGCAGGGTCTCCTGCGGTACGGCGACACCGGACGGGTTCTGCGGCGTCGCCAAACTGACCAGCCGCGTCTCCGACGTCAACTGCGCGCGCACCGCGTCCACAGTCAGCCGGTAGCCCTCGTCGAAGGTCAGCGGCACGACCCGTACCGAAGCACCGACCGTGTCGAACGCATTGCGCGTCATCGGGAACTGCGGCGCCGTCGTCACCACCTCTCCCTCCAGCAGGTAGGCGAGCAGGAAGATCCCGTGCATCCCGCCGACGGTGACGACCACGTCCTCGGGCCGTACGCCGTGCCGGTCCGCGATCGCCGTACGGAGCCGAAGGTCGCCGGCAGCCGTGCCGTAGCCGAGTTCTAGGTCGCCCAGCTCCGGGGTGAGGAGGTCCGCGAGCCGGAGGTCCGGGCCGTAGCTCTCGCCCAGTTCGTGCCGCGGCTGCTCGGCGGTCAGGGAGATGATCGGATTGCTCGGGAAGGTCGGCATACCGCCATCGTTCTGGACTCGGGCTGGTCGGTGGAGAGCCAATCCGGCAGAATTGGTTCGCAGATGAGACCAATCGAGGTAGTCGACCGGTTGGGCCGTTGGTCGTCCGGCCGCGGCCCGCTGTACGTGCTGCTCGCGGCCCGCCTGCGGCAACTGATCGACGACGGCGAACTACCGCAGGGCGTGCTACTGCCGCCGGACCGCGCGCTGGCTGGTGCTCTGGCGGTCGGCCGTACGACGGTGGTCGCCGCCTACGACCTGCTCCGGGCCGAAGGGCGGATCGCGCGGAAGCAGGGCAGCGGGACACGGGTCGCGGGCGTTCCGTCCGAGGTACCGCCCGAGGACGCGCCGGTCGATCCCATCTTCCTGGACTCGCTGGAGGCCCGGGACGACGACGTACTGCTGGCCATCTGTGCCGCACCGGGCGATCCGCCGCCGCAGTTGGCGGAGGCATTCGCCGCGATCGCACCAAAGCTCGCCCGCATCACCGACGACATCGGCTACTACCCGTACGGGCACCTGGCGCTCCGCGAGGCGCTGGCGGATCGCTACACGGCTCGCGGCGTACCGACTGCTTACGAGCAGATCCTGGTGACCAACGGGGGCCAGCAGGCGCTTTCACTGCTCGGGCATGCGCTGCTTTCACCTGGGGACCCTGTACTCGTCGAGGCGCCGACGTACCCGGGCGCGCTGGAGGTGTTCCGCGCGGAAGGCGCCGTACTGCGTGGTCTGCCGGTGGGACTCGAAGGCCTCGAGACGGCGATCCGGGAGCGGCGGCCCGCGCTTGCGTACGTGATCCCGACGTACCAGAACCCGACCGGCTCGGTGATGTCCGCACTCGCACGTCAACGGGTGGCCGGCGCGGGCATCCCGGTGATCGAGGACGAAGTACCGGCCGACCTCGGGTTCCCAGGTGAGGCGCTGCCCACGCCGATGGCGGCGTACGGCGACTCCGTGATCTCGATCGGCTCGCTCAGCAAAAGCATCTGGGGCGGCCTCCGCATCGGCTGGATCCGCGCAACCCCACCCCTCATCAACCGCCTGGCCCGCCTCCGCGCAGTCCACGACCTAGGCGGCAACGTCCCAACCCAACTGGCCGCCGTACACCTACTACCGCTACTGGACGCGCCCGCCCTCGCCACCATGCTTAAGTCCCGCCACGACCATCTACGCGGGTTGCTAACGCAGCACCTGCCAACCTGGGACATCCCGAAAGTCACTGGCGGCCAGTGCCTCTGGGCGCACCTCCCGTACGGAGACGGCACGTCCTTCGCCCAGACCGCCCTCCGCCACGGCCTGGCAATCCTCCCCGGCTCCGGCCTAGACGTCACCGGCAACAGCGACGCCCACGTCCGCCTGCACTTCCGCGCACGCCCGAACGACCTCACCGAAGCAGTCCACCGCCTGACCCGCGCCTGGGCGGCCTATCACCCACCCACGACCCGCCCCCACCCCCGCCCATCCATCGCAATCTGAGCCGAGCGGACCCCAGCCACTCACCAACCCGCTCCTCCGGTCGCCCACGCCCCGCGGCTGAGCGTGACCGCACCCACCCAGCGCCCCTTGATGAGTGGCGGAGATCCGCCCACCCGCACCGCCGACCGAGACGACCCGCGCTAAACCAGCGCAAGCTGACTGGCGGGTGTAGAACATGGCGTTCTACACTTGGTTCCATGGAGAGCATTCCAGTACGCGAGCTCAATCAGCACACCAGCGCCGTCCTGGCGCGGGTTGCGAACGGCGAGTCCCTCGAGATCACCGTCAGCGGCCGCCCAGCAGCTCGCCTGGTGCCGATCGACGACAACACCAGCATCCGCGCCGACCTGGTTCGCCGTGGCCGGCTGATCCCCGCGAGCGATCCAGGACCACTACCGCTTCCGCCAGGTGATCCGGATCTGTCGATCGACTCCACCGACGTCGTCTCGGACCTTCGCGAGGAGCGTTTGTGATCTACCTCGACTCGGCCGCGATCGTGAAGCTGGTCCGGCCCGAGAAGGAGACGGCTGCCCTGCACGCCTGGCTGGCCGCACAGACAGACAAGGAGCTCGTGGCGTCGGCCTTGGTCCTCACCGAGGTTCCCCGGGCCTTGCGCAGAACGGATCCCGGCCGGCTTTCCGCAGTTCCAACCGTGCTGGCCAGACTCGACCGGGTTCCCGTTGACGACACGGTCCTGGCGACAGCAGCCGCGTACTCGGACCCCTTGCTGCGGACCCTCGACGCGATCCACCTCGCGAGCGCCCAGACCCTCGTCCTCGACGGGCTTCCGCTGACCGCCCTCGTCACCTATGACAAGCGCTTACTGGCCGCCGCAGCCGACGCAGGTCTCGCGACCGCTGCGCCGGGTGCGGGCTGACCGCGGGCGAACCGGGCGCCCACGCAGGCAGAAGTCGGCGTGCTGCCCGTTTTCGCGCTCGAACGGGCAGTTCTGCCTGCGTGGCGGTTCGTGTCAGGGCTTGAAGCGGAGGGTCAGGGTGGCGGGGGCGGTCTTGAGTTTGTCGCGGTCGGGGAGGGCGGGACCGCAGGCGGCGGTGCCTACGCCGGTTTGGGCGATGTCGATGGTGACGTGGGTGGTGTCGCCCGGGGTGAGGAACGCGGTGTGGGTCGCGTTCTCCAGGTCGGCCGACGTCCAGTCGCGGACGGTCAGGCCGAAGAGCTGGTCGACGGCCTCGATCCGCAGGCCGTCGAGCGTGGCCCAGCGGGTGTCGATGCGGTGGCCGTTCTCCTGCGGGCGGACGTACGGCGTCTGCAGTTCGGCGACCGTGGCGGAGTACTTACCCACCGCGGCGGCCGCGCGCGTGTCGACGTACGCCTCGTTCGGGCCGGTGCCGAACCACTCGACCTGCTGCACCTTCGGCAGTTCGAACGTGATGCCGAGCCGCGGTAGCACTTCCGGGAACAGCCCTTCCGGTACGACGCTCAACTCCAGCACCACGCCGTCGTCGACAGAGGTCCAGCGCCAGGTGCTGCGCAGGCCCCACTGCAACTGCGGCGGCGCGGTCCGGGTGACGACCTCCCAGGCCCCGTCGCGCTCACCCTGCGACACGATCCGGTGCTGCACCCGGTGCAGCCCTTCCTCACGCCACGTCGCCGCGACACCAGGAATCGCGTCGTTGTCGATCGGGGCCCGCCAAACCTCCAGCCGAGCGTTCTTCACACCCGCAACGGTGATCCCGTCAACCCCAGCCACGCCATCAGTCACCGGCGCGCCACCCGCAGCACCCACCCCCGCTGGGCGAGCCGGCTCGTCCAGCCGGATCTGGCCCCAGGCGATGCGGTGCCCGGCCTCGGCCCACGGCGTCGCCTCGGTCAAAGAAGCCGTCACGGTCACCCAGGTCTCGGGCCGCGACGCATCCACCGACGGCAACTCAACCGTCACGGTCTCACCGGCGGCGATCACCGGAACCGACAAGGTCCCACCGTCCACCTGCGAGCCCTCGGTCTCCACGACGTAGCTGAAGCTCAAGTGGCCCGTGTCGAGAACCTCGTACCGGTTGGTGATCGACACACGATTGCCGTCAGCAACGATCCGCAGCGGCTCGATCACCTTGATGTACTCGTGCATCCCGGGCGACGGCGTCCGGTCCGGGAACAGCAGTCCGTCGCAGACGAAGTTCCCGTCGTGGATCGACTCCCCGAAGTCCCCGCCGTACGCGTAGACCTCGCGCCCGTCGATCGTGGTCCGCAGACCGTGGTCGATGAACTCCCAGATGAATCCGCCCTGGCAGCGCGGGTACTTCTCGAAGACCTCGCGGTAGTCGAGCAGCCCGCCCGGCCCGTTCCCCATGGCATGCCCGTACTCACACAGAATGAAGGGCAGGTTCCGATACAGAGAGGTGTCCGCGCCGATCTCCGCGCACCCCTCGGGCGAGGTGTACATCCGCGAGTAGATGTCGACGAACTCCGCCTCGGTGTCGCGCTCGTAGTGCACCGGCCGCGACGGGTCGAGCTCCTTCACCAGGTCGTACATGTCCTTGAGGTTCGAACCCATCCCGCACTCGTTGCCGAGCGACCAGAGGACGATCGACGGGTGGTTCTTGTCCCGCTCGACGGTCCGGCGCATCCGAAGCACCATGTCGTCGCGGAACCGCTCGTCCATCACCGGGTTCGGCAGTTTCGGCGGCTGCGGCTCGTATCCGAACCCGTGCGTCTCGAGGTCGCACTCGTCGATCACATAGAGGCCATAGGAGTCGCACAGCGAGAGGAAGTGCGGGTGCGGCGGGTAGTGGCTGGTGCGGACCGCGTTGATCCCGGCCCGCTTCATGATCAGTACGTCGTCCAGCATGTCCTGCTCGGTCAGCGAGCGGCCCCGGTCCGGGTGGAACTCGTGCCGGTTGACGCCGTTGAACAGCACCCGGTTGCCGTTGACGGTGAAGATCCCGTCGACGATCGCGACGGTCCGGAACCCGATCCGCAGCCGGACGTCACCGCCCGCGGTCCGCAGTACGGCGTCGTACAGCCGCGGCACCTCGGCGCTCCAGGGCTGCACACCCTCGACGCGCACATGCTCACCCGTCGCCACCTCGAGGCCCAGTTCAGGCACCGACACCGTGCCCGGTACGTCGGACTCGACGAGCAGCGTGCCGGCGCCGTCGATGTGGTCCCACGCGGCCTTGACGAAGACGTCCGTCGGCGCGTCCGGTCGCAGTGCGAGCAGGTTGACCTCACGGAAGATCCCGGACAGCCACCACATGTCCTGGTCCTCGACGTACGAACCGGCCGACCACTGGTGCACCCGTACCGCGATCCGCGCTTCCTTGCCCGGAGCAACCAACGACGTGACGTCGAACTCCGACGGCAGCCGCGATCCCGACGACCAGCCGACCAGCTCGCCGTTCACGTACACCGCGAACCGCGAGTCCACGCCCTCGAACCGGAGCACGATCCGCGCGCCCTCGAAGTCCGCCGGCACCGTCACGGTCCGGACGTAGTCGCCGGTCGGGTTGTCGGTCGGCACGTACGGCGGCTCGAGCGGGAATGGGTAGACCACGTTCGTGTACGCCGGCGCGCCGTACCCGTTCAGCTGCCAGTGGCCCGGCACCGCGATGGTGTCCCAGCCGGAGGTGTCCGGGTCCTTCAGGTCGTCCGGCGCGTCCGCCACGGTCGGGGACAGCCGGAAGCTCCAGTCCCCGCTGAGCGGCACGCGCCCGGAGTCGTCATCCAGCCAGGCCCGCGGCGCCAGCACGTTCGACCCGGAAGCAAAGTCCTCGACATAGTCCGTCACAGGAGTCGACCCTAAGCCAACTCTGTTCATGAATCCACACCGATGAACAGATATGGACAGAGTGCCTCAGCCCTGGCAGTTCTTGCAGACTCCGACGAGGGCCACCTGTTCGGGCGCGAGGTGGAAGCCGAGTTCGCGGGCGAGCTTCTTGCGGGCGGACTCGAGCACGTCGCCGGGAGCGTCGTACACGGTGCCGCACTCGGAGCAGCGCAGGTGCAGGTGTCGCGGCGCGAGGTCCCCGGCCAGGTGGTACGTCGTACCCGCCCGGCCCAGATGCACGTGCGTGACGAGACCGAACTCACCCAGCGCGTCGAGCGCCCGGTAGACGGTGGCGCGGTGGATGCCCGGGCGGAGCTGCTCGGCGCGTTCACCGATCTGCTCGGCGCTCAGATGCTCCTCGGTCCCCGCCAGCACCTCGACCACCGCAAGCCGCGCCGGCGTGACCCGCTCCCCCCGCTCCCGCAACCGCTGCGCGCTGACCTCGACCGCACTCGTCATCCGCGCTCCTTTGCAATCGGGCTTCAGCTACCGAGCCGTCGCCCGGTGAGCACCCAAACCAATGTACTTTCCGCGTACGACGTCTCACACCTTGGGGAACTGCGATGAGTGATCAGTCGAATGCCGTCGTACGCCGCGGCGCCGCCGAGCTGAGCGGTGTGGTGCGGAACGTGCAGTTCCGCTCCGAGCTGCGCGGCGACAACGGGTCCGTCCAAGTACTGACCTTCCAGCTCGAGCAGCACGACTCCGTCGGGAAGCTGCTGCAGCCCGCGCTGGTCGAGCTGCGCGGGGTGTCGCTGGAGGGTCAGGTCGCCGACGGCGAGCAGGTGACCGTCGCCGGCAAGTGGCGCAACGGCCGCGTCGTCGCAAAGCAGGTGGTCAGCCAGACCACCGGCGCCTCGCTCCGCGCCCGGCGGCCGCCGCTGTGGGTGGCGGTACCGGTCGCGATCCTCTTCGCTGCGTTCTTCGCGTTCGTGCTCTACTTCATCATCCGCGGCTTCAGCAGCTTCGGCGGCTGAGGCCGGTCAGCTCTTCTTCGCGGCTGTCTTCTTGGTGGTCGTCTTCTTTGCGGCGGTCTTCTTGGCCACCGTCTTCTTCGCCGCAGTCTTCTTCGCAGCAGTCGTCGTCTTCTTGGCCGCGGTCTTCTTGGCAGGAGCCTTCTTCGCCACACGCTTCACCGGACCGCGGGCGCGCTTCTCCGCCAGCAGCTCGGCCGCGCGCAGCAGCGAGATGGTCTCCACCGAGTCGTCCTTGCGGAGCGTCGCGTTCGTCTCCCCGTCGGTGACATAAGGACCGAAGCGGCCCTCCTTCACCACCACAGGCTTCTTCGACTCCGGGTCCTCGCCCAGCTCCTTGAGCGGCGGCGCGGCGGCCCGCCGGCCCCGCTGCTTCGGCTCGGCGTAGATCGCCAGCGCCTCCTCGAGCGTGATGTCGAACATCTGCTCCTCGGACGACAGCGACCGCGAGTCCGTGCCCTTCTTCAGGTACGGCCCGTAGCGCCCGTTCTGCGCGGTGATCTCGTCACCGGACTCCGGGTCCTTCCCGACCACGCGCGGCAGCGACAGCAGCTTCATCGCGTCGTCGAGCCCGATCGACTCCAGCGTCATCGACTTCAGCAGCGACCCGGTCCGCGGCTTCGCGCTCTTCGGCGCGTCCTCCGGCAGTACCTCGGTCACGTACGGACCGAACCGGCCCGCCTTCGCCACCACGCGCAGACCGCTGTCCGGCGCCGTACCCAGCTCGTGCTCGACGCCCGACGGCTGCTCCAGCAGCTCCTTCGCCTTGTCGACGGTGAGCTCGTCCGGCGGCAGGTCCTCGGGCACGTTCGCGCGCCGCTCGTCCTTGTCCTCGACGTACGGCCCGTACCGCCCGACGCGGACGACGATCCCGCTGTCGTCCCCGCCGACGCCGAAGGTCGACATCTCCCGGGCGTCGATGTCGCCCAGGTCGGTGACCATCGACTTCAGGCCCTCGAGGTCGTCGTCGCCGAAGTAGAACCGGGACAGCACGCCCTCGCGCTGCAGGTCACCGGCCGCGACCTCGTCGAGCACGTCCTCCATCGTCGCGGTGAACGCGTAGTCCACCAGCCGGGTGAAGTGCTCCTCGAGCAGCCGGACGACCGCGAACGCCAGCCAGGCCGGAACCAGCGCCTGGCCCTTCTTGTAGATGTATTTGCGGGCCTGGATCGTGCCGATGATCGAGGCGTACGTCGACGGCCGCCCGATCTCGCGCTCTTCCAGCCCGCCGACCAGCGTCGCCTCGGTGTAGCGCGCCGGCGGCTTCGTCTCGTGCCCCGAGGCGGCAACGTCGATCGCGGGCAGGACGTCGCCCTCCTCGACGTTCGGCAGCCGGGTCTCCTGGTCGTCGCTCCCGGCGGACGGGTCGTCCTGCCCCTCGACGTACGCCTTGAGGAACCCGTGGAACGTGATCACCCGGCCGGACGACGTGAACTCGCACTTCTCGCCGCTGGACGCGGTCGCGTCGATCTTGATCGACACGCTGTTCCCTGCGGCGTCCTTCATCTGGGACGCGATCGTCCGCATCCAGATCAGCTCGTAGAGCCGGAACTCGGCACCGCTCAGACCGGTCTGCGCCGGAGTCTGGAAGACCTCACCGGCCGGCCGGATCGCCTCGTGCGCCTCCTGGGCGTTCTTCACCTTGGAGGTGTAGACGCGCGGCTTGTCCGGCAGGTACGACGCGCCGTACAGCTCCCGGACCTGGGCCCGGGCCGCGGTGATCGCGGTGTCCGACAGCGTGACACTGTCGGTACGCATATAGGTGATGTTGCCATTCTCGTACAGCCGCTGGGCGACCTGCATGGTCTGCGACGCGGACATGCCGAGCTTGCGGCCGGCCTCCTGCTGCAGCGTGGTGGTCCGGAACGGCGCGTACGGCCGGCGGGTGTACGGCTTGGACTCGATCGACCGGACGGTGAACTGCGAGTCGCGCAGCGCGGACGCCAGCGCGGTCGCGGTCTGCTCGTCCAGGTGGACCGTGTTCGCGCTCTTGATCTCACCGACCGAGCTGAAGTCGCGGCCCTGGGCCACCCGCTTGCTGTCCACCGAGACCAGGCGGGAACCGAACTGCCGCGGCGTCCGGCTCTCACCGGCGTCGAGGGTCGCATCGAGGTCCCAGTACGACGCGCTGCGGAAGGCGATCCGCTCACGCTCGCGGTCCACCACCATCCGGATCGCGACCGACTGCACCCGGCCCGCCGACAGCTTCGGCATGACCTTCTTCCACAGCACCGGCGAGACCTCGTACCCGTACAGCCGGTCCAGGATCCGGCGCGCCTCCTGGGCGTCGACGAGCGCCTCGTCGATGTCCCGGGCGTTGCCGACCGCTTCCTGGATCGCCTTCGGGGTGATCTCGTGGAAGACCATCCGCTTGACCGGGACCTTCGGCTTCAGTTCCTCGAGCAGGTGCCAGGCGATCGCCTCGCCCTCGCGGTCCTCATCTGTCGCCAGGAAGAGCTCGTCGGCGTCCTTGAGCAGGTCCTTGAGCTTGCGGATCTGGGCCTTCTTGTCGGCGGGCACGACGTACAACGGGTCGAAGTGGTCGTCGACGTTCACGCCCAGCCGGGCCCACGGGAGACCTTTGTACTTGGCGGGGATCTCGTCCGCCCCGCTCGGCAGGTCGCGGATGTGGCCGAAGCTGGACTCCACCACGTACCCGGACCCCAAGAAACCCGCGATCATCCGCGCCTTCTTCGGCGACTCCACGATCACGAGACGGGTCCCTACGGCTGTTTTCGTCCCTGCTGCCCCTGCCACTGCGCTCCCTACTCTCGTCCTGCCGACAACGCCCCTACTCCGTCGTCTGTTCCCCCGGGCACAGACCGACCCCGTCCGAGGACAGGGTACGGCCGACGGCAACGCATTTCTCAACGCACGGTAACCGCTGCGGCCCCCTTCATGCCTCTCAGGGTTCCAGAAAGTGTCGAACAACCCACCGTCACCGCGCGTCGCGAGACTGCCACAGACTGCCCTGGGGCGCCCAACGAGAGTACGCCGTCTCAGCGGGCGAACCGGACCTCGGGGAACTTGGAGGAGTCTCCACGCAGCAGGAGGGACGGTCGGCGACGCAGCGTCTGGTCGAAGAACGCGGCGACGTACTCGCGCTGCGCCAGCACGCTGCGCGCCGGTTTCGCGCTGCCCACGAGCGCCTTCATCACCGACGTGATGATCGGGTCCTCGCCGTAGATCTCATGGAACAGCTGCGAAAAGATGAACTGGTAGTCGGTGAAGGCCCGCTGCTTGGTGCTGCCCAATGTCAGGTTCAGCTTCCCGCCGCGCTGCGCCGCCCAGAAACTCGCCCACGACTTGTCGTAGTACTCCTTACCTGGATCGGTCCGCTGCGTCTCGGCCGAACCGAACAGCAGGAACGGACGGTCCAGTCCCCGCTCCGCGACCTCACCGAGCGGCCCCTTGAGCCGGTCGTCCTGCAACGTGCCGTCCAGGTCGATCCCGGCCAGCACCCGCTCGTCCTCGAGCATCGTGTTCGCGGCCGTGTACCCACCGAGCGCGAACCCGAACATGCCGATCTTGCGCAGATCCAGCCCCTCCGCGAGCCCGCTGGGCAGATCCTTGCCTCCGGCATCGATGTTCTGGCCGCCGGCGAGCCGCTCCAACTCGTCCAGCACGAAGCGCGCGTCCGCGGTCCGGGTCACGAGCGCCTTCCGGATCTCGTCTGGATCAGCCGGTTCTGCCGTCGGTGCGCCCGGCAGGAACCGCCCGCCGGGGAACTCCACCGGCGTCTCGTGCGAGTGGTCCATCGTCACCACGACGTACCCCCGACCGACCAGATCCTCCACCTGCGCGGTGTTCACGAAGCGGCTGTACTGATACCCGGGCGAGAACAGTACGACGGGATGCCGGAACCGCTGCATCGGTACGTCGACGCGCGCATGCGTCTCGGTGTTCGCGAAGTCGAACGAGCCGCTCGGGAGGGCGAGCCCGTAATCACTCGTCCAAGTGTCGTCCACCTCGACTGCGGTCCTTGGCGGCATGTATTTCGCGAACGGTGCTGCCCCGAACATGCCGGCCGGATACCAGAGGCTGATCATCAGCTCGCGCCGGCCGCTCGGCATGCTCGGATCCGGGCGGGAGCGGTCGATCAGGTGGATCGCGGTCGTCCCGAGCGCCTTCCGCCCAGTCGGCTGTGGCAGCCGAAACCGCACCGGGTGGAAATCGGGATCACCCGCCGAACGGATCCCGCCGAGACGGTCAGGAGCGAGGCGGTCGGGGCCGAGGCGGTCCGGGTCGAACGGCGAAGCCTGCGCCAGGCCCGGTGTCGCGGCTGCGACGCCGGCCGCCAGTCCGGCCAGCAGACCTGCCGACAGGACGTGACGCCTGGTGAAGACGTGACTGCTGGGGCTGCTGGGACGCCTGTTCGTCATGCGACTCATCGTCATCGGGGAGTTTCACTCCGTGATAGCGACACCGTCTCAACTTGATGAAGCTGACCTGATGACAATCCGGGGCCGGTGAGCTTCAATGTGCGCATCTTGTTCATTGATGCGTGAAGTGAGGCAATCGTGAGCATCTTTGTCCGCATGAAACGTTCAGTAGTTGCCCTAGCATTGCTAGCCGGTGCGCTGGTGTACACGGCCGGTTCCGCGCAGGCCGCCGGCACCACGCTCGGTGACATCAGCGGGTTCGCCGCCGACCAGGCGACGTACACCCTCAGCGCCGGGCCCGCGAAGGTCCGGGTCGTGTTCCTCAAGGACGACGTGTTCCGGCTGTGGATGGCGCCGGACGGGAACTTCACCGATCCCGCCAACACCGGCGAGGGCTCGAACATCGTCACCAAGACCGACTACGGGACGCCGCGGACGACCTGGAGGGACCGCGGCACGTACTACTCGCTGAGCACCGGCAAGATCGAGGTCCGCGCTCAGAAGCAGCCGCTGAAGTTCTCGGTGTACCGCTCGAACGGCCAGCTGGTGTGGGCCGAGGCGGCGCCGCTGTCCTGGACCGACACGTCCACCACACAGACACTCGGCCGCGGAGCGAACGAGCAGTTCTTCGGCGGCGGCATGCAGAACGGCCGGTTCTCGCACCGCGACCAGACGATCAAGATCTCGCGGGACTTCAACTGGGAGGACGGCGGCAACCCGAACGCCTCGCCGTACTACATGAGCACGGCGGGGTACGGCGTACTCCGGAACACGTTCAGCCCGGGTAGTTACAACTTCACTAGTCCCGTTGTCACTAGTCACGACGAGAAGCGGTTCGACGCGTACTACTTCGTCGGCGACCTGAAGACCTCGCTCGACCGCTACACCGAGCTCACCGGCCGGCCGTTCATGCCGCCGATCTACGGGCTCGAGTACGGCGACTCGGACTGCTACAACCGCGGTCACTACGGGACGGACCCGGACCCCAGCAACGACTGGAAGGTCAACCCGGACAAGGTGACGACGCTGGACGCGGTCAAGGTCGCGCAGCGGTTCCACGACGAGGACATGCCGGGCGGCTGGATGCTCGTCAACGACGACTACGGCTGCGGGTACTCCGCCAACACCGAGTCCGAGCAGGTCGACGGCACCTGGTGGGGTAAGCGGGACATCCCGGCACTGAAACAGGCCGGCGACGACCTGCGCGCACGGAACATCCAGATGGGTCTGTGGACGCAGTCGAACCTGGACCGGCAGCCCGCCGAGGTCGGCGAGGCTGGTGTCCGCGTCCGGAAGCTCGACGTCGCGTGGGTCGGTCCGGGGTACCGGTACGCACTGACTGCCTGCGACACCGCGCACGACGGGATAGAGCAGTACAGCAACGCCCGCGGGTTCGCGTGGATGGTCGAGGGCTGGGCCGGCGCGCAGCGGTGTGCCGTCCAGTGGACCGGTGACCACAGCGGTTCGCTCGACGCCATCAAGTGGCAGATCCCCGCGATCACCGGGTCCGGCAACTCCGGCATCGCCTACAGCGCAGGCGATGTGGACGGGATCTTCGGTGGCTCCGCGACGTCGTACGTGCGGGATCTGCAGTGGAAGGTGTTCAACCCCGCGTTCATGACCATGTCCGGCTGGTCGACGCCGGCGTACAAGCAGCCCTGGGCGTACGGCGATCCGTACACCTCGATCAACCGCAAGTACCTGAAGCTGCGGGAGCGGCTGCTGCCGTACTTCTACACGTACGCCGCCGAAGCGCACCGGACCGGCGCGCCGCTGAACCGGTCGCTGGTGCTGGAGTACCCGACCGACCCTCGCACCTGGGACGACACCACCAAGTACGAGTTCCTGGCCGGCAAGGAGTTCCTGGTCGCTCCGATGTACGGCGCGGACGAAGTGAAGAACGGGATTTACCTGCCCGCCGGCCGGTGGATCGACTACTGGACGGGCCGTGTGTACCAGGGCCCGACGACCGTGAACGGGTACCACGCGTCGCTCGACACGCTGCCGTTGTTCGTGAAGGCGGGCGCGGTGGTGCCGATGTGGAAGTCCGGGATCAACAACGCCGCCGAGCAGGGCTTCGGCGACCGGGTGAGCGTCGACATCTACCCGTCCGGGAAGTCGTCGTTCTCGATGTACGAGGACGATCGCGTGACCCGGTCCGGGAAGTCCGCGACGCAGACGTTCGCGGTCGACGCGCCGACGCAGGGCCGCGGCGACGTGACCGTGAAGATCGGCGCCAGCATCGGCTCGTACGACGGCAAGCCGGCGACCCGCCCGTACGAGCTGACCGTCCACACCGGCTCCGCCCCGCACAACGTCACGATCGACGGCCGCCCGGCTCAGTGGACCTACGCGGACGGCGTGGTGAAGGTGCAGACCGCCTCGATCCCAACGTCCCGGAGCGCCGTGGTCGTGCTGTCCGGCACGTCCGCAGTGGGTGGACCGGATGTCACGAACACCTTCGGGACGCCTGAACTCACCACGCCGTCATTGTGGAACGCTCCGGGCCAGGCGACGGAGGTGACCGCGTCGTTCCGCAACGGCACCGCCACGACGGTGCGCGACGTACGGCTCGACGTACAGGTGCCGGCCGGGTGGAGCGTCAGCGGCGCGAACACCTTCGCGTCGGTGGATCCCGGCCGAACCGTGACGACCAAGCTGCAGGTCACGCCCGGCGCGGACGTGAAACCCGCGAGCTTCACGTTGACGTTGAACGCGTCGTACGTTGCTCAGGGCAAGAGTTATGCGAACACCTCGACCGGTACGGCGCAGTTGCCGTACGCCTCGTTGTCGCAGGCCGCGAACGTGGTCGGGGTGAGCGACGCGTCGACGTACAAACAAGGGAACTTCGACGGATCGGGCAACAGCTTCAACGGTGAGGCGCTCGCGACGGCCGGGTACACACCTGGTGCGACCGTGAACGTCCAGGGCGCCGACTTCACCTGGCCGAGCGGTGCGCCCGGTACGCCGAACCTGGTGAAGAACCAGTCGGCTCCGATCCTCGTGACGGGCACCGGATCACATCTAGCACTGCTAGGCGCCGGTGCGAGTCTGAACGCTCGCGGGACAGTGACGGTCATCTACACCGACGGGTCGACCTCCGAGGGCACATTCCAGTTGCCGAACTGGTGCTGCCAGGACCCGACAACGGGAGGCGCCAAGCTGGCCGTGTCGGTCAAGGGGCGGTACACGGCGGCCGGGTTGAGCAATACGACGACGGACTACCGGGTGTTCTACACCGCCGTACCGCTCGATCCCGGGAAGACCGTGAAGGCGATCAAGCTGCCGGGCGGCGGACTGGGCTTCTTCGCGGCCACGATCGCCGACAAGCCGTTGCCACCGGCACCTACCGGCGAGAACTGGGTCAGCGACCTGGAGTTCCTTGACTCCACCAACGGCTGGGGCCCGGTCGAGCGCGACCACAGCAACGGCGAGGACGCAGCCGGCGACGGCGGCCCGATCACGCTCGACGGCGTCCAGTACGCGAAGGGGCTCGGCGCCCACGCCCCCTCGTCGGTGAGCGTCCGCCTCGGCGGCAACTGCACCAGCTTCACCAGCAAACTGGGCATCGACGACGAAATGGAGGACCGCGGCAAGGTCACCTTCAAGGTCCTGACCGACGGCACCGCCCGCTACACCTCAGACCAGCTGACCGGCACCTCCCCAACCGCCACCACCACAGTCGACGTAACCGGCGCCCAAACCCTGACCCTCCAAGTAACCGACGGAGGCGACGGCAACACCAGCGACCACGCCGACTGGGCGGACGCCAACCTCACCTGTAACCCCTAACTCCACCCGAGGGGCCACCCCACCACCCCACGGGTGGCCCCTCAACCAACATCCCCGCACCCCGCCGCTTTCCACGCGGGACCCACCCCGTGAACCCGCCCTCACCCGGCCCATTTCCCCACCGACAACCACTCCGCCACCCCGGTCACCCCATCACCCCGCCCGCACCCCGGTCACCTCGCGGCACACCGCCCGTCACCCCGCCCGTTCCCCGCCCGTCGTCCCGCCGGCACCCCACCCGTTCCCCGCCCGTCACCCTGCCCGCACCCCGCCAGCACCCCACCCATTCCCCCGCCCCGCGACCACCCCGCGCGACGCGCCGCGCGCTGAACACCCGCGACCATCAACCCGCCCGCACCCGTCGATCACCCCCTTAACCCGCGCCCGCACCCGTCGACCCGCCCGTCAATCACCCCCTCAACCCGCGCCCGCACCCGTCGACCCGCCCGTCAATCACCCCCTCAACCCGCGCCCGCACCCGTCGACCCGCCCGTCAATCACCCACCGCCGCACGGATCAACCGTCTCGCGCATCCGATGTGTGGGTGATGGTCACCACATCCGCGACTTGGAACAGGCCATGGTGGGCTAGAACCTGACATTCCCTGTCGCCGCCCACCAACTCCTGTTCCCAGTCCCCACCGTCGCCCCGCCCCCGCCCCCGCACCCCGCCATGCCCGCCGGCCCCCAGCCCCGTCCGGGGATCTTCGGGGCAGCGCAGCAACAATCCGAAGACCGGATATCCCCTCGTGTTGGGGGTTCTCTGCTGGTATGCGAAGGGATAACCCCCAACACGAGGGGATATCCATCCCCGTACGCCGCCGCCGGCGCAGACGTGGTTGGCTGGCGGGGCGCTGCGCCGCGGGCGGGGCGATGGCCGCAGGCCGGGTGCTGCGCCGCGGGCCGGGTGAGGGGCGGGGTGATGCGCCGCGGGTGGGTGACCGCGCTCGCAGGCAGGGTCATGCGCCGCGAGCGCGGTGAGGGGCGAGGTGATGAGCGGGGTGATGGCCCGCGGGCGGGGCGAGGGGTGGGGCGAGGGGGTGATGCGCCGCGGGCGGCTCATGGTCCGCGGGCGGGTCATGCTCCGCGAGCGGGGCGATGGGCCGCGGGTGGGGCGATGCGCCGCGGGTGGGGTGATGCGCCGCGGGTGCGGTGATGGGCGGGGTGGGTGAAGGGCGGGGTGGGGTGGGGGTGGGTGGGTGCGAGGATGTGGGGATGCGGGAGTTTGCGGGGCGTGTGGTGGTGGGGTTGCGTGCGGCGTTTGTTGGGGCGGGGTACACCACCGACGGGGTTGCTGCGCGGCTCGGCGTACAGGCGAACGCGGCGTTGGCGCGGAACGAGACCGCGGCAGCGGCCCGTCGTACGGCGGCGGGCGATGCGCTCGACACGATGATCCGATTGTTTCTGCTCCAGCGAGCCGTGCCGGAAAACGTTGTAAATAAGGCGTTTCCGGGAGTCGATCTGGTTGCTCTGGGCATCGTTGAGCGTAGTGCAGGTGAGGTGCGGGCGGCCGTCGATATCAGGCCGTTTGCGGAGGATGGGCGGGACTGGTGGGTGGTGGCGGATCTGACGCCGGGGCTGGACGGGCGGCGGGAGGCGATGCGGTCCGACTATGTGCTTGGGATCGCGCCGGCCAGTCTGAGCCTCATCCACCTCACGGTCCCGATCAAGGCGGACCGGGCCCTCGACATCGGCACCGGGTGTGGCATCCAGTCGTTGCATCTGGCGGATCGCGTCAACCAACTGACAGCAACCGACGTCAACCCGCGCGCGCTTCAGCTCGCCAGAGCGACGGCCGCGCTGAACCACATCGACCTCGACCTCCGCGACGGCAGCCTGTACGAGCCCGTCCGAGGCGAGCGTTTCGACCTCATCGTCAGCAACCCGCCGTACGTGATCTCTCCGCCCGGCGGCGACCTGACCTACCGCGAGACGGAGTACGCCGGTGACTCAGTCGTCGAGCAGCTGATAACGCAGGCGCCGGACCACCTGACCGACGGCGGCTGGTGCCAACTGCTCGCCAACTGGACCTGTGTTCGCGGCGAGGACTGGCAGGACCGGATCGCCGCCTGGACAGGTACTCGCTCCGCCTGGGCGGTTCAGCGCGAGCAACTCGACCCGTCCGAGTACGTCGAGCTCTGGCTCCGGGACGCGGGCCTGCACGGCTCAGCGCAGTACACCACGAGGTACGACGAATGGATGCGCTATCTCGACGAGCACAACGTCGAGGCGATCGGCATGGGCTGGATCACGCTGCACAACGTCGAAGGATCGCTCGACGCCGAGGCCTGGCCGTACGAGATCGAGCGCCCGATCGGCCCGCACGTACTGCACCGCTTCGAACGCATCGAGGGCCTCCCGGCCGACCTGACCGGGCTGCACCTGCGCGTGGCCGACGACGTCATCCAGGAGACCACCGGACAGCCCGGAGCCGAGGACCCGGCGACTATCGTGCTCAGACGGCAGCGTGGCATGCGGAGAGCCGAGCGGGTCGACACGGTCCTGGCCGGCTTCGTCGGCGCGTGCGACGGCGACCTGAGCACCGGACAGATCCTCGCCGCGCTGGCCGACCTGATGGACCGACCGATCGTCGACGTGCTCTCCGACTACCTCCCACAGATCAGAAACCTCGTAATAGAAGGCTTCTTGAATTACTGACCAGCGCGCCGGCGTCGGCGCTTCTCGGCGTACATGCGCCGATCCGCCTCGGTCAGCAGCTCGGCAACCGCCGTACCGTCCGTACTGCTCGCCTGCCCGACACTCAACCGCAACATCGCGAACCAGGGCTCTGAAGCCCGCTCCGCCTCACGATCCGCCGCAGCCTTGATCCGCTCGACCAACTCAGGTGCACCCCGCTCGTCCGGGTTGTCGAGTACGACGACGAACTCGTCCCCGCCCGCGCGCGCCACGACGTCCTCCGCGCGGCACTGCTCGGTCAGCAGCGTCCCGACCCGCCGCAGCACCTCGTCGCCGCTGGCATGCCCGTAGCTGTCGTTGATCACCTTCAGGTTGTCCACGTCGATGGCGACCACCGCGATCGAGCGGCCGGAGTCCTGCGCCACCGACATCCGCTCGTCGAGCGCCCGCCGATTTCCCACGCCGGTCAGCGGATCCTCCCGCGCCGCCCGCCACTCGGCGTCGTGCCGGATGGAGAGCTCGTGGTTGGCCAGTGCACTCCGTACGGCGTAGAGCCCGCGCAACCGCTCCGCCCACCAGCCACGGCTGATTGCCCGCGCGTACTGCAGTCCGGAGGACGCACCAGTGTCTCCGGCTGCTGCGCTGATCTGTACGGCGGTGTGCCGGATCAGCGCCTCCACGGGCGGGTCCGACGTCGGCGGCAGGTCGCTCGCCGCCCGGTCCGCGGCGTCCATCGCTTCGCCGATCCGGTTGCGCGCCAGGTACGCCCTGGCCAGGTACGCGCCCGCGATCGCGGCCAGTTCGAGATCGCCGAGCTTGGCCAGCTGGTCCCGGCAGTCCTTCAGGATCACGGCCGCCTCGCCCGCGTCGGCGGTGTCGTTGCTCGCCGCGAGCCACATCCGTCCGGCCATCGGCCAGTACCCGAGCAGATCCGCGGCGAGGATCGCCTCCACCGCCTCGCCCGCCCAGCGGTGCGCGTCGCGTCGACGTTCCTTGATCTCCTCGTCGTACGTCGTGTCGCCGAGCCGCTCGAGCTCGTGGGCCCAGCGCAGGTTGGACTCGGCCAGGTTCAGCCGGTTGATCGCCGGCGCCTCGGGCAGACCGAGCGGGTCGTGGTCGCCGTCGGCGGCGAGCTCGAAGTGCGGGATGCACAGCTCGTACAGCCGGAGCAGATCGTAGGCGTAGCCGAGGCCGGTGTGCGCCCAGCCCGCCAGGCCGAGGTCGCGAGTCCGGGACAGCGCGTTCTCCGCGGCGACCAGGTCGGCGACCGAGTCCCCGCCCTCGCCTGTCCGGATCAGGGTGACGATCCGGATCGCGATCGCGTTCGCCTCCCAACCCGGCTCGTCGATCGCGCGGGCGACCCGGATGCAGCTGTCGACGGCGTCCAGTGCCTCGACCGAGTCGGTGGCGTGATGCGCCGCGACGGCCCGCACGTACTCCGCGGCGGCTCGTTCGCTACTGGGCTGCGGGTCCAGCTCCGCGAGCAGCGCGTTCAGCTCGAGTGACGCCTCGGCCGGGCTGCCCGACTGCGCCCGCGTCATCGCTGCCGCGATCCGCGTCGTCACCCCGGACGTCTCCCGCACCACACCTCCCCCTTCGTCATTTCTTGCGGCGCTTCTCCTTGTACAGGCGCCGGTCCGCCTGTGAGATCAGCTGCTCCACGGCGAGTCCCTCGGCGGTCGCGGCGTACCCGAGGCTCAACCCGAGCCGGCGCAGCCACGGTCTGTCCGTGGTCGCCGCGATCGCCGCGACGGCGATCCGGATCCGCTCGGCCAGCGAGGCACCGCCCTTGGCGTCGGGCTGGTCGAGCACCACGAAGAACTCGTCGCCACCCGATCGAATCACGGCATCGGTCGCTCGCGCCTGTTCTACCAGCAGATTTGCAACAACCTGCAGCAATTCGTCCCCGCAGGCGTGCCCGAACGTGTCGTTGACGACCTTCAGATCGTCCACGTCGATCGCCAACAACGTGACCGCCCGGCCCGAGTCCCGAGCCGCGGTCAGCCGCTCGTCCAGGGCCCGCCGATTCCCCACCCCGGTCAGCGGATCCTGCCGCGCCGCGTGCCATTCGGCATCGTGCCGGGCCGGCAGGTCGTGCGCAGCAAGCGCATGCCGTACGGCGTTCAGCGCGCGCTGCCGCTCCTTCCACCAGGCCCGCGCGACCGATCGGGCGTACGCGAGTCCGGCCGCCGCGCCCGGCGTACCGTCGGCCGCCTCGACCTCCGAGCGGGTCTGGAGCACCAGGACGTGGGTCGATGGGTCGGCCAACGGAATCAGATCGTCGGCCGCCCGATCCGCCGCGGCCTTGGCCTCGTCGGAGTTCCCCTGCGCCTGCAGGGCCCGGGCCAGGTAGGCGCCCGCGATCGCGAGCCGCTCGGTCTCGCCCAGTTTGCTGATCTCGTCGCGGATCTCGGTCAGGTCGGCGACGGCCTGGTCCGGATCCGCGGTGGTCGCGGCGGCGGCGATCCACAAGCGAGCGCTGAGTTTCCAGAACTCTTGCGTCTCGTCGTCGACCACCACCCGCTGGGCCTCGCGCGCCCAGTACGCCGCGGACGCCAGGCGCTCCTCGATCTCCCTTGTATACAAAGGATCGCCGAGCCGTTCGAGCTCGTGTGCCCAGCGCAGGTACGTCTCGGCGAGATTCAACCGGTTGATCGCCGGCGACTCGGCCAGCTCGAAGACATCGACCTCCAGTTGGCTGGCGAGCTCGTAATGCGGAATGCACAGTTCGAAAAGCCGCAGTACGTCGTACGCGTAGCCGAGGCCGGTGTGCGCCCAGGCCGTCAGGCCGTCGTCCCTGGTGCGGTTCAAGGCTGCCTCAGCCGCGACCAGGTCGTTGACCGTGTCACCGCCGCGGCCGCTGCGGGCGAGGTTGATGATGCGGATCGGCAGCGCGTTCGCTTCCCATCCCGGTTCGTCGATCGCGCGGGCGACCTCGATACAGGCGTCGACCGCGCGCAACGCCTCGTCGGCGTCGCTGGCGTGGTGCGCTGTCACACCGCGGACATACTCCGCAGCCGCCAGCCGGTAGCTCGGCACACCGGCCAGCTCGGTCCGGATCGCCTCGATCTCTGCGGCCGCCGTCGCATGCCCACCCGACTGCGCCGCAGTCATCGCGGCGGCGATCCGTACGGTCAGCGCATCGTCCGCCGCCATCTCGCCATTGCCCATACCGCCGACGGCCCTTCCCCTGTCCCGTCACCCGCACTTCGGGCCGGACCGCCCATTGTGACCACCCACCCCCGGTTCTGTCACGACCCGATCCAGCCAACGACCACCTAGTGCCACAAGAAGCGCACTCGGCGTACGGATAACTCAATCGTTTGCGTTGACCCCGGGGACAAGGTTCTACGGTGCGGTGATGAGATTCGCGGTCAGTTACAGCACGCCGGCGTACGGGATGGATCCGGAGCGACTGGTCGCATTCGCGCGACGGGCCGAGGAGTGCGGGTTCGAGGGGTTGTACGTGCCGGAGCATGTGGCGCTGTATCGCGGCGCCACCTTCGGCGGTTACGAGATGCCGACCGATCTGCCGTACGGCGATCCGCTGGAGTTACTCGGCTTCGTCGCAGCGTCCACAGAACGGCTCCTGCTCGGGACAGCTGTGCTGTTGCTGCCGTACCACCACCCGGTGGTGCTGGCGAAGCGGCTGGCGACCCTGGACGTGCTGTCGAAGGGGCGGATGCGGTTGCTCACCGTAGGCCTGGGCAGCCTGCCGGGCGAGGCTCGGGCGGTGGGAGTGGACTTCGCGTCGCGCGGGCGGCGTACGGACGAGGCGATCGACGTACTGCGGCTGCTGTGGTCAGGTGATCGCGTCAGCTACTCGGGTGAGTTCTTCGAGTTCGACGACCTCAGCAGCTTCCCGCATCCGCTGGCAACACTGCCGATCCACATCGGCGGCTCCAGCCGCGCCGCCGCCCGCCGCGCCGGCAGCCGGGGTGACGGGTACTTTCCTGGAGGCGCGCTGACGCCGGACGAGCGTGCGGCTCAATGGGAGCTGGCCAGGGCGGGCCGCAACGACGTCGAGTACACCCGCTGGGGATCCATCGACCTGACACCAGAAGCCGTGGCGGCGTACGAGTCCCAAGGCGTCACGCGGCTGGTCGTCACCACCCCGGACCTGGACGAACTCGCACGCTTCGCCGAACGCTTCCAGCTGACGTAAGCCACCCGCTCGCCGTACCAGAGCCCATTGCTCGGGGGCTGTGAACAGGTCATAACTTGTCCACAGTCCCCATGGCCTGTGCGCTGGGTCAGCCGGCGACCTGTTCGGCGGCGGCTGCGTGTAAGCGGACCGGGAGCGACTCGACGCCGTACACGATCGAGAAGTCGCGGAAGCGGAGCTGTTCCTCGGGGACGGCCAGCGACAGGTCCGGGAAGCGGTGTGCGAGCGCTGTGAACGCGGCGCGGAGCTCCATCCGGGCCAGCTCGGCGCCGACGCACCGGTGCATGCCGTGACCGAACGCCAGATGCGCGGACGACACCGTACGCCGTGGATAGAAGTCCTCGGCGTCCGCGCCGAAGACCAACTTGTCCCGATCCGCGCCGGACAACGACACTGCCACCAGGTCGCCCTTCTTCACCTGATGACCGAACAGCTCCTGGTCGTGCTTGGCGAACCGCGGGAACGCGACCTGCACCACGGTCAGGTACCGCAGCAGCTCCTCGACGATCACGTCGACCGCACCCGGCTCGTTGCGGATCCGCTCGAAGTTCGCCGGATCGCGCAGCAGCACCAGTGTGCCAAGCGCCAGCATGCTCGCGGACGTCTCGTACCCGCCCAGGAACACGCCGTCCGCCAGACCGCCGAGCTCGATGTCGTCGAGGTCGTCACCCTGCTCCCGGATGATCGACCCGATCAGCCCGTCGCCGGGGTTCGCCCGCTGCTTCCGGACGATCTCGAACAGGAAGTCCCGCGACTCCGACGCCGACCCGAACACCCCGATACCGCCGCCGGACAGGTCGAACCGGGCCGGCCCGAGCGCGCGGAACCGATCACGGTCGGACTCCTCGACGCCGAGCAGGTCGGCGATCAGCAGGAACGGCACGTTGAAGGCGAAGTCCGCGACGATGTCGGCGACCGGGCCCTTGGCCTCCATCAGGTCCAGCTGGTCGTTGACGATCTTCTCGATCGCCGGCTCCAGCCGGGCCAGCTTGCGCTTGGTGAACTCGGGCGTGAGCAGCTTCCGCAGCCGCGTGTGGTCCGGCGGATCGGTGAAGCCGAGACCCCCGATGCCCTCCGACGGCTTGTTCGGGTCCGAGCCGACCAGCGGCCGGATGTCGTTGCTGAAGTTCGTGCTGTCGGCCAGCACCACCTTCGCCTCGGCATGACCGCTCACGACGAAGACGTTCAGCCCGAACAGATGAGCCAATTTGTGCACCGGCTCGGTCTCGCGCACCTGGGCCAGCTCCGGGACCGGATCGAGTCCCTCGCGGCGCAACGGCATCGAGACCTGGCGCGGGAACATCCGCATCTTCGACAGGTCGAGACCACCCTTGCGAGTGGTCCTGTTGAGAATGCGGTTGCCGACCCATCTCTTCAGGTATGTCGCAACCATGACTTCCACGCGCCCTCTCTAAACCCGCTGCCCCAACGGCTTGTTACTCAAAGCTAACCTCGCCGGGGACCAGATCTGATGGTCTTGGCACTACTCCGGTAGTGGCGTTGACACCACCATGGGAGGGGGCCATGGCCTGCCAGCAGAGACCTTGTCACGGACCGAGCCTCCACTGCCACCTGAAACCACCTGTACTCCGCCCTGGACTACGACATGCCGTTCCTCGGGGAGGATTCAGGGAAAGTCGAGACGAAAGTCGGATGCGCCTTCACCCGGCAGCTAGTTGCCTCCGACCACATCTGGCTCAGAGATAGTACGGCGTGACGATCCGCAGCACGTCCGCGAGCTTTGTCTTGACTTGATCGGCGTGCGGAATCCGTGTGAGTTTCTTCGCATCCCCGACTCGCAGCCCGTGGTCGGCGAGCACGTACAGCGCCCGCAGCGTGCGGATCGTGTTCGTCACCTCGGGCGCGATCCCCTCGACCGGCGGGTTCGAGAGCTGCCGGATCGCCGGATCGAGCCAGTCGGTCGCGTCGGTGTCGGTCAGCTCCGCCCGCGTCAGCGTCGCCGCGAGCGCGTACCCGAGCCGGTCGTCCTCCATGTCCCGGAGCACGTACGGCGTCGGCGTCAGCAACCGCCCGATCCCGAGCCGGAGCATCTGCACCGGCTCCACCGCCGCGTGCTGCCCGAGCGTCCCGAGCAGGTCCGCTCCGTGCGCCAGGGCGTGCAACCAGCCGAGCTTCTCGTCGTACCCCCGGAGGTCCTCCTCGGCGACGTACCAGCGCTCGAACGGCGGCACCCAGCTCGGTTCGAAGACCCCGGTCGTCACGATCACGTCCAGGATCAACGGCGCGAACGTCCGCGCCTGGATCTCCGGATCCGTGAACCGCGGCACCATCTCGTCGCCGAGCGCCCGCAGCTCGTCCGGCGACAGCACGCCGCGCGAGATCCAGGTCGCGAGCACGGAGTACGCCTCCCGGTCCCGTACGACGGGATCCGGCGACCGCAGCATCCCGACCAGCTCGGCCACCAGTTCCCCCAGCGGCCGCCCTTCCGGAACCGCGAACCCCGCCTCACGCACCTGCGCCCAGTCCGTCATGCGCGGCACCGTAATCCGTCGATGGGCCACCCGGCCACCTCGGGACCAGAAAGGGAAACGGCCCGTGGCCCACCCGGAGACCGGATGCACCACGGGCCGTCGCGACCAGGACCCCTCAGCCCGGCCGGGCCCCTGCCCCGGTCGGGGCCCCTCAACTCCGACCGGGGTGGACTCGTTATGCGTCGCGCTTGCTCGCCGAGAGCAGGGCGATCGTGATCAGCGCGGCCGCCCAGCCCGCGAAGTACAGCAACGCCCACCACGGACCCAACGCGTACTGCGCGTCGGCCTGCGGACCGTTGACCCCGAAGTCCTGCCCCTGGTTCAGGAACGAGCCGGCGTTCTGGAACGGCGACCAGCGCGACATGTCGTCGCCGATCTTCGGGATCAGGTTGAACAGGTTCTCGACCAGCAGCGGCCACAGGATCAGGATCGCGATCGCACCGGCGCTCTGCCGGATCAGGATGCCGACCGCCACCGCGATCACCGCGGACAGCGCGAACACCAGGCCCTGGCCGGCCAGCAGCCGCCATTCCCCGGCGGTGTTGATCGACAGATCCGCACCGTCCTTGAAGATGTTGCCGATGCCCCAGGCACCGAACGACGCGATCAGCCCGACGAGCGCCGACAGCCCGGCGACCACCGCGGTCTTGCCGAGCAGCAGCGCCGCACGCTGCGGGACCGCCTGGAAGCTGGTCCGGATGGTGCCGAACCGGTACTCCGTCGTCACCGCGAGGGCCGCCATCACCATCATGACCATCTGGCTGAGCTGCGCTCCGCCCTGGGTGAGGCCGATGGTCACCGGGCCCTGACTGAAGCCGGAGGCCAGCGCGGCCAGGCCGAGGGTCAGGACGGCCGCGACGATCATGCACCACCACGGCGAGCGGGTGGAGAAGAGTTTGATCCGCTCGACTGCGATCACCGACATGTCAGTTGTCCTCCTTCGGACCCGCGGCCACCTCGACGGCCTCCGGTGCGTCGAGCGAGGTCACGGCGGCGATCTCCTCGTGTGCGTGGTACTCGACCGAATCACCGGTCATCTGCATGAACGCCTGCTCCAGCGAACCGCGCTGCAGCGTCAGTTCGTGCAGCACGATGCCGTGCGCGGCGGCCGCCTCACCGATCTGGTCGGTGGTCAGGTCGCCCTCGACGAACAACACCTTGCCCTCGTCCTCGACGTCCTCGATCCGGGTCGCCAGGTGCTGTTCGTTCAGCACGCCGGCGAACTGGTCGAGCTGCGGCGTCCGCACCTTCACCGTCGTACCGCTGGCGCGGTCGACGAACTGCTGGGTGGTGCTCTGCGCGATCAGCTTGCCGCGGCCGATGACGACCAGGTCCTCGGCGGTCAGTGCCATCTCGGACAGCAGGTGGCTGGAGACCAGCACGGTGCGGCCCTCGTCGGCCAGTCGGTGCATGAAGGTCCGGATCCAGACGATGCCCTCCGGGTCGAGACCGTTCACCGGCTCGTCGAACAGCAGCACCTCGGGGTCGCCGAGCAGCGCGCCGGCGATACCGAGCCGCTGCGACATACCCAGCGAGAAGGCACCGGCCCGCTTGTTCGCGACCGACGTCAGGCCGACCATGTCGAGCGCCTTGTCGACCGATGACTTCGGCAACTTGTTGGACGCGGCCATCCAGGTCAGATGGGCGCGCGCAGAACGGTTCGGGTGCACCCACTTGGCGTCCAGCAGCGCGCCGACCTTGGTCAGCGGCCGGTGCAGGTCGCGGTACCGCTGGCCGTCGATGGTGACCTCGCCGGACGTCGGGGTGTCGAGTCCGAGGATCATCCGCATCGTGGTGGACTTGCCGGCCCCGTTCGGGCCGAGGAAGCCGGTCACCCTGCCGGGTTTGACCTCGAAAGACAGGTTGTCAACGGCAACTGTTGCGCCGTATCGCTTGGTGAGGCCTTTTGCCTCGATCATCGCCGCGCTCCTCGTTCTCCTGGCGTGAATTCGTCCCCGGTCGGGCGGGTTGGGTCGTGATGAGATCAGTATCGAGGCCAGAGGGGTGCCGGGCATCGGACCCCGGGCGGACCCGGTGTGTCCACCCGTGGGTTGATTCTGCCGTCGATCCGCGGGCGGCTGCTATCGGTTAACCCCCTGAGCACAACCCCGACGATCCCCCATCCCGCGGGTGCGCACATCAGCCGAAAGTCGACGTACGGCGTACTTCGGTCGACCGTTGCTGGAAGTCACTCCCAAAAGATCAGTCGACCGGAACGCCGTAGAGCACCAGGTTCTCGCTGTAGCGGTGCGCCGTACGGTCATAGGAGCCCGTGCACGTCACCAACGCCAGCCGGGGCTTGGCTGCACCGTGGAACAGGTCGGCCGGCAGGGCCTCCTGCCGGTAGGTACGGCGCGCGACGATGCGGTACCAGTGCTCGCCGCCGTCTCCACCCGTCACCGCGACCCTGGCGCCGACCGGTACGCCGGAGAGCGGTGCGAACACCCCAAGCCCCTTGGCCGTGTCCACATGACCAGCCAGCAGCACTGTGCCGCCAACAGAGCCTGGCGCCGCACCAGCGGCCCACCAGCCCACGTCGGCTGACGACTGGGGCACCTGCAGTCGACCGTCGCCGCCAGTCGCAACCGGCAGCACGGACGCCTCCAGCACACCGGGCAGCTTCAGACGGACAGGAGGTACGGCGGCCTCCCGGTCCGCGGACGACTTGCCCGCGGCCGGGACCTGTCCGGTGTTGGTGGGCTGTCCTCCGAACATCATCACCAGACCCGCCGCCAGCGCAGCGATGCCCACGAGACGCCGCTTCATCGAGATCGACTTGCCGACCAGGAGAAGGACGACACCGATCCCCATCAGAATCAGGGCGGCCCGGGAGCGGGCCAGGTTGGCCGCTGCTTGCTGGCCGCCCTCGCCGGTTGGCACCACCGGTGTGGTGGTTTCCACGCGACAGGTACCTGTGACCGCGCGCTGGTGCATCTGGATCACCGGCTTGGCGCCGTCGGCCAGTGCCTCGACGGCAGGCGATGCACTGATCGGCAGATCACCTTCTACCAGTGCCAGGTACTGCTGGTGCTCCTGGCGCTGCAGGGTCAGCCAAGCGGCGTCGTACGCGGTGGTCCCGGCTTTGGCCGCGAGTACGTCGAGCTGTCGGCGCTGGGCCGCCGTAGGTGCTGTCGGCAGCAGGATGTTGAGCCGCGTGGCGACGTCGAGTTCCTGCGCGGAGAGCTTGCGATGGTCCCGTTCCAGCTGACCCGCGACCCGCCGTACGCAGGAGGTCCGGCCCTTGGTCGCCGCGGTGTGGGCGGCCTCGATGATGGTCAGGTTGAGCTGGTGGGCGGTGTCGAGATAAGCGACATCCGGTTGCGGTGTCGCCGCGTTCGCCGGTTGCACGATGGCCAGAACGCCTGCCACAACGAGAAGCAGCAGCGCGGGCACTCGGGCAATCCTCACATGATGACAGTAAGTGAGCGGACCGTCGGGGTCCAGACAAACGGAACGGCCCGCCGGTCGGAACCGGCGGGCCGTTTCAGCAGCTCCTGCGATCAGGCTGCGGCGTTCACCTCGGCCGGAGTGTCGGAGATGACCGACTCCCGGCGCTTGGAGATGTAGACGGCAACGGCCAGGATGATCACCGCGACGACCGCGATGATGATCCGGAGCGCCTTGTTCGGGTTGTCGCCGATCGCCGACATCCCGACGACGGCCGGGGCGATCAGGACCGAGACCAGGTTCATCACCTTGATCAGCGGGTTGATGGCCGGACCGGCGGTGTCCTTGAACGGGTCGCCGACGGTGTCACCGATGACGGTGGCCTCGTGCGCGGGCGAACCCTTGCCGCCCCAGTTACCGTCCTCGACCAGCTTCTTGGCGTTGTCCCAGGCACCACCGGAGTTGGCCAGGAAGACCGCCATCAGGGTGCCGGAACCGATCGCACCGGCCAGGTAGCCGGCCAGCGCCGCGGCGCCGAGACCAAAGCCGACGGCGATCGGGGCGGTCAGCGCGAGCAGACCCGGGGTGGCCAGCTCCCGCAGCGAGTCGCGGGTGCAGATGTCCACCACCTTGCCGTACTCCGGCTTGCCCGTGCCCTCCATGATCCCGGGGATGTCGCGGAACTGGCGACGGACCTCGTAGACGACCGCACCGGCGGCGCGGCCGACGGCGTTGATCGCAAGACCGGAGAACATGAACACGACCGCGGCACCGAGGATCAGGCCGACCAGCGTCCCCGGGTTGAACACCAGCGCGTCGGCCTCGAACTTGGCGTAGTTCTCGGCCAGCGAGTTGCGGATCGCGTCGGTGTAGGACCCGAACAGCGCGGTCGCGGCCAGTACGGCGGTCGCGATCGCGATGCCCTTGGTGATGGCCTTCGTGGTGTTGCCGACGGCGTCCAGCTCGGTCAGGATCTGGGCCGCCTCGCCGTCCACGTCACCGGACATCTCGGCGATGCCCTGCGCGTTGTCGGAGACCGGTCCGAAGGTGTCCATCGCGACGATGACGCCGACGGTGGTCAGCAGACCGCAACCGGCCAGCGCGATCGCGAACAGCGCGACCACACCGGACCCGCCCACCAGGAACGCGCCGTACACGGCCGCCGCGATCACCACGGCGGTGTAGACCGCGGACTCGAAGCCGACCGAGATACCGGACAGGATCACGGTCGCCGCGCCGGTCAGCGACGACTTGCCGACGTCCTTGACCGGCTTGTCCTCGGTGCCGGTGAAGTAGCCGGTCAGCGCCAGGATGATGGCCGCCAGCACGATGCCGATGATCACCGAGATGGTCGCGATCAGCCGCGGGTCGCCATCGGTCGCGGCGATCGACTCGGTCGCGCCGGTGAGGTCCTTGAAGCTGCTCGGCAGGTAGACGAACGCCGCCACCGCACAGAGCACGCCGGAGACCACCGCGGAGATGTAGAACGCACGGTTGATCGTGCGCAGACCGTTCTCGCCGGTCCGCGGACGGGTCAGGAAGACACCGAGGACCGCGGTGAGCGCGCCGATGGCCGGCACGATCAGCGGGAAGATCAGGCCCTGCTCGCCGAACGCGGCCTTACCGAGGATCAGCGAGGCCACCAGCATCACGGCGTACGACTCGAACAGGTCGGCCGCCATACCGGCGCAGTCACCGACGTTGTCGCCCACGTTGTCGGCGATCGTCGCCGCGTTCCGGGGGTCGTCCTCGGGGATGTTCTGCTCGACCTTGCCGACCAGGTCGGCGCCGACGTCGGCGGCCTTGGTGAAGATACCGCCGCCGACCCGCATGAACATCGCGAGCATCGCGGCGCCGAAGCCGAAGCCCTCGAGCACCGTCGGGGCGTCACCCTTGAACAGCAGCACGACCAGCGCGGCGCCGAACAGGCCGAAGCCCACGGTCGCCATGCCGACGGTGCCGCCGGTGCGGAACGCGACCCGCATGGCCGGCTCGCGGCCCTCGGCCCGCGCGGCGGCGGCGACCCGGACGTTGGCGCGGGTCGCGAGCCACATCCCCAGGTAGCCGATCGCGGCGGAGAAGCCCGCACCGACCAGGAAGAACACGGAGCGGAAGATCTTCAGTGTGGTCTCGTTGCCGCTGTCGGTGTGCGCCGGCAGCAGGAACAGCAACAGAAACGCGACCACGGCGAAGATCGACAATGTCCGGAACTGCCGGTTCAGGTACGCCGAAGCGCCTTCCTGAACCGCCGCGGCGATCGTCTTCATGTTCTCGGTGCCATCGTTCGCGGCAAGCACCTGGCCCCGGAAGACCATCGCGATGACGACCGCGAGAATCGCGATCACCCCGACGACGATCACCAGTGTGGTGTTGCTCGACGAAAGATCCACCGCTTGTGCAGCAAGCAGCGCGGACATCCGTCCTCCTTGTAGGCAACCCATCCAGGCTTGACGGCCCCGTCTGCCGCAACCGAAGGGTTGGGAAATACGACACAGCGCCAGTGCCTGGCGCGGTGGGTTACTCTAACGGGTTCCTGACCAGACCTGACGACAGGGTGGTCTACGTCATAACCGGTCGGCCCGGCAAGTGCTGTGCCGGAACCTGGGCGCGACGAT
The DNA here is from genome assembly GCF_053607525.1 of Kribbella sp. NPDC055110. NCBI lineage: Bacteria > Bacillati > Actinomycetota > Actinomycetes > Propionibacteriales > Kribbellaceae > Kribbella > Kribbella sp. NPDC055110. The sequence goes on along the minus strand of NZ_JBSGTS010000007.1, from coordinate 4,506 downwards.
CACCGAACGTAGTGAGGTGGACACCGTTGCGCCGGGTCAGATCGCCGAGGCGACGTCCGGGTGGATGTCGAAGACCTTGGTCAGGCCGGTGATCCGGAAGATCTTCAGCAGCCGTTCCTGGGTACAGACCAGGGACAGGGATCCGTCATGGGTGCGCACCCGTTTCAGTCCGCCGACGAGAACGCCGAGTCCGGTGGAGTCCAGGAACTCCACGCGTTCCAGGTCGATGACGAGGTCGTAGACCCCTTCGTCGACGAGCGCGGCGATCTTCTCGCGGAGCTTCGGTGCGGTGTAGACGTCGATCTCCCCCGCCACCTCGATGACGGTGCGCCCGCCCTCGGCGCGCGCGGTCAGCGACAGATCCACTTCGGCCTCCGATCCCGTGCAGTGCATGCTGGTTCACTCGCATGCGCTCGGTGAACTGCTGCATTCAACCATGTACGGACCGTGAGTGAGACCCGTTGCCGAAAACTCTTTCATCTCGCCCACCCGAAGTCGATTCCCGTCCGGAAATAACGCGTGCATCCGACCGTGCAGCTCTCAGCTGGTCCTCAGCAAGGCGGTCTGTCCGTGCCAGGGCCTAGGCTCCGGGTATGCGTGCAGGTGGTGAGGCGGCTGCCGTCCTGAAGCGCCTGGCCGCCGGTCGCGACGACCGGCTGACGCACGTCGAGTCGGTGCCGCCGCGAGTGGGACAGACGTGTGCTTGGCCGCGCTGGGTCCCGTCCGAGGTCCTGGACCAGCTGCGGGACGCCGGCATCACGGCCCCTTGGACTCATCAGGTGGCGACGGCTGAGGCGGCGTACGCCGGGAAACACGTGGTCGTCGCGACCGGGACGGCGTCCGGCAAGTCGCTCGGGTACCTGTTGCCGGCCTTTGCCACGTTGAGCATCGCGCAGGCGGCTTCACCACACCGCCGTACGGCCTCTGTGTTGTACCTGTCTCCGACCAAGGCACTCGCACACGATCAGCTCCGCGCGGTCTCGGCGTACACCGTGCCCGGTCTGCGGGCTACGACGCTGGACGGGGACTCGGAGCGGACCGAGCGCGACTGGGCGCGTGACCACGGGACGTACGTGCTCAGCAACCCGGACATGCTGCACCGGTCGGTCCTGCCGAACCATCAACGCTGGGCGCGCTTCCTGGGCTGCCTGCAGTACGTCGTGGTTGATGAGTGCCACCACTACCGCGGCGTCTTCGGTGCGCACGTGGCCGGCGTACTGCGGCGGCTGCGTCGGGTGTGTGCGCAGTACGGGGCCCATCCGATCTTCGTCTCCGCCTCGGCGACAGTGGCCGAGCCGGCGGTGTCAGGTGAGCGCTTGACCGGGCTGCCGATGGTGGAGGTGCTCGAGGACGGCTCTCCGCGCGGCGGCATCGCGTTCGGCTTGTGGGAGCCGCCCCTGACCTCTATGCGCGGCGAGAACGGCGCACCGGTACGTCGGTCCGCGACAGCCGAGGTGGCGGACCTCCTGACCGATCTGGTCGTCACAGGTGTCCGTACGGTCGCTTTCGTCCGATCGCGGCGTGGAGCCGAGTCAGTCGCGCTGACGGCCCGGGAGAACCTGGCTGAGGTCGATCCGACGCTGATCGACCAGGTGTCGGCGTACCGGGCCGGCTACCTGCCTGAGGAACGGCGGCGGCTCGAGGGGATGCTGCAGAGCGGTGAGCTCACTGGCGTCGCTGCGACGAACGCTCTCGAGCTGGGCATCGACATTGCCGGGCTGGACGCCGTACTGCTCTCTGGCTGGCCTGGTACGCGCGCATCGCTCTGGCAACAGGCTGGACGCGCAGGCCGGGCCGGTGGGGACGCGGTCGCGCTGCTGATCGCACGGGACGACCCGCTGGACACCTACCTGGTGCGGCATCCAGCAGCGATCTTCGGGCGTCCGGTCGAGGCAACAGTGTTCAACCCGGAGAACCCGTACGTGCTCGGTCCTCAGCTGTGTGCGGCCGCCCAAGAGCTACCACTCACACCCGACGACTTCGAGGTCTTCGGTGAGACGACGCCACAGGTGATCGCACAGCTCGTGCGGCAGGGCGCACTGCGCGAACGGCCGCACGGATGGTTCTGGACGCGCCGCGAGCGGGCCGTCGACGCCATCGACATCCGGTCGGCCGGCGGGAAGACGGTGCAGATCGTGGAGGACCAGACCGGTCGTCTGCTCGGCACGGTCGACGGCGGCTCGGCCCACGCGTCGGTCCACGAGGGTGCTGTCTACGTCCACGCGGGTGAGTCGTACCTGGTGCGGTCGCTCGACCTCGAGGAGCACGCCGCGGTCGTCGAGCCGGCCTCTCCGGACTACACGACCTTCGCGCGGGACGTGACCGAGATCAGCATCCTCGCCACCGAGGAGACGTGCTCCTGGGGTACGGCGGAGTTGTCGCGCGGCTGGGTCCAGGTGACGAGTCAGGTCATCTCGTACCAGCGCAAGCTGATCGCGACCGGCGACGTACTCGACGAACAGCCGCTCGACCTGCCCGAGCGCACCCTGCGGACCAAGGCCGTGTGGTGGACCATGCCTGACACCGTCGTCGAGCGCCTCGGGCTGGACGACGTACCGGGAGCCGCTCACGCCGCCGAGCACGCGTCCATCGGACTGCTCCCACTCTTCGCCACCTGCGACCGCTGGGACATCGGCGGCGTCTCCACCGCCCGCCACGCCGACACCGGCCAACTGACGGTCTTCGTGTACGACGGCCACCCCGGAGGCGCCGGCTTCGCCGAACACGGGTACGCCGCTGCGCGCGAGTGGTTGACGGCGACACGCGAGGCGATTGCACACTGTGAATGCACGGACGGATGTCCGTCGTGCGTACAGTCGCCCAAGTGTGGGAACCAGAACAACCCACTCGACAAGAGCGGCGCCGTGGCGCTGCTCTCCGCATTACTGAGCAGTGAGGCCTGAAGGGCCGGCAGTAGCCGGCAGATAGGCGGGGTCGCCATGGCCGTTCTCGGAATCGTCCTGATCGTGCTGGTCGTGCTGTTCGGGCTCGGCGTCTCGGTCTCGTCGACCGCTTCCACCAAGCTGGAGGTCTTCGGCGTCGACTTCGGCGTCTCGGTGCCGACCATCTATTTCCTCGGCGCGCTCACCGGCGCCGCCCTCCTCGTCGGCCTGTGGCTGCTCAAGAAGGGCCTCGGGCGCGACCTGCGCCGCCGCAAGGAGATGCGCCAACTGCGCGCCAAGGTCACCTCGGGTGACAGCGTCCCGGAAGTGTCCACGGAGCGCGACGGGGCCACCACTGACGCCACTGACGCCGCCTCCGATGAGCCTGCGGCGATCGAGGAGCAGTCCGCCGAGACCCACCAGCCCCACTGATCAACACCGTTGCCCTTGGCATCAGTAGCTATCCGAAATCCCCTGCATTGCTGTAATATCTCAGCAGCCTCACAGCCTCCGCACGGTGGTCGCACGGCGACCCGGCAACCGGATATCGATGCCTTGCGCAACGACATCCGGATGGCAGTTAGTTGCCATTGGCATCAAGTTTCGCGGGATCGGCATAACCCCCTCGGTCACACCTGTGCCTTACTGGTTGTGGCGTCAACGTCGCGCTGAGTCACTGCCGGCATACCCGGCTCGCGCCACGGGTCCCGACGACCCGACGCCACGAGATGGCACGACCTCTGGAGGTTGTCTTGATCATCCGAAAGCTGTTCAGTCGCACCGGCGTGGTGGTGCTCGCGGTCAGCGTGGCCATTGCCACCGCCGTACCGGCCCAAGCCGCGAACCCGGCACCCAGTGGTTCGAAGACCCCGGGCGTATCGGTGGGTGTGGCCCAACAGATCGCCACTCGCTCCGACACGCGCTACTGCCTGACCTTCGTCACGGCCGACAAGGTCCCGATGGCGGTCATGATGGCGTGCGCCCCGGGCAAGGAGGGCAAGACCCAGGAGTGGATCTACACCGAGTCCGGCCAGCTGCTGGTCGCAATGAGCAAGAGCGTCGGTGGCGCCCTTGCGACGACCGGAGCCTGCCTGGACAGCGGCGCGGACCTGGCCAAGGTGCCGGCTTCTGCTCCACTGCTGGTCCTGCCCTGCCGTAGCGGCGACGGGCAGAAGTGGAACTACGACGAGGCCACCGGCACGTTCGTGAACGCCGCCAGTGGGCTCGCCCTGACGTCACTGCTTGGCAAGGGGAAGGCCAAGCAGGCGCAACCGACCGGCACGATGAGCGCTGCCGGCACACCGATCCAGGCCTGGGCCGGTCTTCCGGTGCCGAGCCTGGATATCCTGGGCGCGGTGCTGGCCCTCGTGAACGCGCTGCTGGCATCGCTGGGCCTGGCCCTGCCGCTGCCGATCGCGGGCGCGGCCGCCGGCCTGCTGTCGGTGATCGGCAGCCTGCTCCCGATCCCGGCGCAGATGACGACGCTGCCGAAGCAGATGATGCAGCTCGCTCAGAGCTGAGTTGATTCGAACACCGACCAACGAGAGGACGGCCGGCCCCGACATCGTCGGGGCCGGCCGGGTGGACTCCGTGTGGGGGGCGGGGGGGGCGAGGCAGTGTCGTT